>NZ_JBHVWT010000004.1:188543-249008 GCF_042882135.1 Streptomyces sp. NPDC058240 | reverse complement strand
GGACCCTCCAAAGCCCACCGTCCCGGGGGGGGATGGGGGGCATCCTTGCGGGGGGGGCGCCAAAGCGGAGCTGTCCCGGGGTCCCCGTTTCTGGGGGTGCGGGGCCACGGTCATGCGGGCGGGGGCGCCGAGGAGCCGCGGGCCACCAGGTGCACGGGGAGGCTGCCGGGCTCGGCCGGCCGGTCGTCCAGGACCGCCAGCAGGGCGGTCATGCCGCGCTCCCCGACCTGCTCGGCGGGCAGCTGCACGGTGGTGAGCTCCGGCTCGACGGCCGTGGCCAGGGCCAGATCGTCGAACCCGGTGACGGACAGGTCGTCGGGCACCCGGAGGCCGAGCCTGCGGGCGGCCTTGCAGGCACCCGCGGCGAGGATGTCGTCGTCACAGACGAGGGCGGTGGGCCGGGGGCCCGGGGCGGCGAGCGTGCGCTCCGCCGCGATGCGGCCCGCATGGACGTCGAGCGCCGCCGCGACGGTCCGTACGGAGGTGCCGGGCACCGCCCGCAGCGCGTCGTGGAGTGCCCGGCCGCGCACCGCGAAGGTCCAGGAGTCGACCGCCGACGCCAGGTGGACGAAGCGGCGGTGGCCGAGGGCGAGCAGATGGTCCGCCACCTGCCGCATTCCGTCGGCGATGTCCAGATTGACGCGGGCCGCGACACCGCTGTCCGCCGGGTCGCTGTCGAGCATGACCAGTGGCAGGCCCGCGCCGCGCAGCTCGTCGAGCGCGCCGGCGGCCATGGAGGAGGCGATCACGCCGTCCAGGGAGGCGCTCGCCGAGGCGAAGGGGTCCCGGGCCGGACCGGTGCCGTCGGGGGACGGGTAGAGGACGACGCCGAAGCCGTGCTCGGCGGCGACCCCGGCGGCGCCGGTGTAGACGCGCGCGAAGAACTCGTTGGTGAGCGCGGGAACGACCAGCAGCGCGGTCCTGGTGCGGCCCAGCCGCAGGTTACGGGCGGCGAGATTGGGCCGGTAGCCGAGTTCGTGGGCGGTACGGCGTACGCGTTCGGCGGTGGCCTCGGAGACCCTGCCGCGCCATTTGCCGCCGAGCACGAGGGAGACGGTGGCCTGCGAGACGCCTGCGGCCCGCGCGACATCGCGGCTGGTGGGCCGGGTCGGGGCGGGCTGTGGTGCGCTGGTCACTCGGGCCTCCGGGCCGGTCGGGGCAGGCGCCGTGAGGTGGACCTGCGGACTGGGCACATGGTACGTATGAACCTCGACGTTATACGTAAAACCTCGGGGTCGTCGGACCGCTCGGGGGAGAGGGGCGACCGACATGGCCGCGGGATATCTGGACATCCTCCGGGCGCGGCATGCCGCGCGGCTGCTGGCGGGGACCCTGGTGGGACGACTGCCGAACGGCACCGCCCCGGTTGCGATCGTGCTGTTCACCCGCGCCGAGGGCGGCACCTACACCCTGGCCGGCGCACTCGCGGCCGTGTACGGGCTGGCCACCGCGGTCGGGCAGCCGCTGCTGGGCCGCGCCGTGGACCTGTACGGCCAGCCGCGCGTCCAGCTCCCCGCCGCCGTGGTGTCGGCGCTGGGCATGTCCCTGCTGGCCCTGGTGGGCCTGGGATCGCTGCCGCTGGCCTACGGGGCGGTGGCGGTGGCCGGAGTCTTCACGCCGCCGCTGGAGGGCGGCCTGCGGGCCCTGTGGCCGAGCGTCCTGGGCCGTGAGGACCGGGTGCACCGGGCGTACGCCATGGACGCCGTCGCCCAGGAGGTCATGTTCACCGTGGGCCCGCTGCTGGTGACGGTGCTGGTCTCCCTCTGGTCACCCGCCGCAGCCCTGCTCGTCATCAACGCGATAGGGGTCCTGGGGGCGCTCTCCGTCGTTCTCTCCGAGCCCTCCCGGACCTGGCGCTCCGCACCCCGCGAGGCGCACTGGCTGGGGGCGCTGCGCTCACGGGGGCTGCTGGCGCTGCTGGGGTCGTTCTTCTTCGTCGGACTCGCGCTGGGCTCGATCACGGTGGCCGGCGTGGCCTACGCCGACGACCACGGCCGGGAGTCGGTGTACGGCTGGCTGATGGCCGCGCTGGGGCTGGGCGCGCTGATCGGCGGTGCCGTCTACGGGGCGCGGCAGTGGGCCGGGGCGCCGGAGCGCCGGCTGCGGGTCATCGTCGCGCTGCTGGCACTGGGCTATCTGCCGCTGATGCTGACCCCCGGAGTGGTCGCCATGACCGCACTGGCGGCAGTGGCCGGGGTCTTTCTGGCGCCCGCGATCGCGTGCTCCTTCATCGTGGTCGACCGGCATGCTCCGCGAGGCACCGTGACCGAGGCGTTCTCCTGGCTGGTGACGACGTTCGGGGTCGGCGCGGCGGCGGGAACGGCCGTGGCGGGCCCGGCCGTGGAGCTGGGCGGCACGTCGTGGAGTTTCGCCGTCGCGGGGGCCGGTGGGGTGGCGGCGCTGCTCGTCCTGCTGGCGACGGGAAGGGCACTGGCAGTTCCCGGGCGTACGGCCGTCGCCGTACAGGGATCGGAAAATGATCGAAACGGTGCTGTCGAACCCGGTTTCAGCTCAGGCCATCAGGCGTAATGTTCAGTCATGGACCGCCGCATTTTCGGGCTGGAGAACGAGTACGGCGTCACGTGCACGTTCAGGGGACAGCGCCGACTGTCCCCTGATGAAGTGGCGCGCTACCTCTTCCGCCGTGTTGTGTCATGGGGCCGCAGCAGCAATGTCTTTCTGCGGAACGGCGCCCGCCTCTACCTCGACGTGGGATCGCATCCGGAATATGCAACCCCCGAATGCGACAACCTGACCGAACTGGTCACCCACGACAAGGCCGGCGAGCGCATTCTCGAAGGCCTGCTCGTCGACGCCGAACGCCGCCTGCACGAGGAGGGAATCGCGGGCGACGTCTATCTCTTCAAGAACAACACCGACTCGGCGGGAAACTCCTACGGATGCCATGAGAACTACCTCGTGGCCCGGCACGGAGAATTCTCCCGGCTCGCGGACATCCTCATTCCCTTCCTCGTCACGAGGCAATTGATCTGCGGTGCGGGCAAGGTGCTGCAGACCCCCCGGGGCGCGGTCTACTGCGTCAGCCAGCGTGCCGAGCACATCTGGGAGGGCGTCAGTTCCGCGACCACGCGCTCCCGCCCGATCATCAATACCCGTGACGAACCGCACGCGGACGCGGAGCGGTACCGCCGCCTCCACGTCATCGTCGGCGACTCCAACATGTCCGAGACGACCATGCTGCTCAAGGTCGGCGCGACCGATCTGGTGCTCCGCATGATCGAAGCGGGCACGGTGATGAGGGATCTGACGTTGGAGAACCCGATCCGGGCGATCCGGGAGGTCAGTCACGACACCACGGGACAGCGCAAGGTGCGCCTGGCCAGTGGCCGTGAGGCGTCCGCCATCGAGGTGCAGCGCGAGTACTACGAGAAGGCCGTCGACTTCGTCGACCGCCGTGGCATCCGCACCGGAACCGTCGCACAGGTCCTGGAGCTCTGGGGCCGTACGCTCGACGCGATCGAGGCCGAGGACCTCGACCGGATCGAGACCGAGATCGACTGGGTGATGAAGTACAAGCTCATCGAGCGGTACCGGGCCAAGCACAACATGACCATGTCGCATCCGCGGGTCGCCCAGATAGACCTCGCGTACCACGACATCCACCGGCGTCGCGGCCTGTACTACCTGCTGGAGCGCAAGGGACAGGCCGCCCGCATCTGCAACGACCTGAAGATCTTCGAGGGCAAGTCCGTGCCCCCGCAGACGACCAGGGCGCGGCTGCGCGGCGACTTCATCCGCAGGGCGCAGGAGCAGCGGCGGGACTTCACCGTCGACTGGGTCCACCTCAAGCTCAACGACCAGGCGCAGCGCACCGTGTTGTGCAAGGACCCGTTCCGTTCGGTGGACGACCGTGTGGAGAAACTGATCGCGGGTATGTGAGCCGGCACAGGACGATCCCGGCCGAAGACGCGACGCGGGCCCCGTACGTTCCTCGTACGGGGCCCTGCGTACGCCCTAGAGTGTCGGGGACTCAACCAACTGTGCCGTCTGAGATCTGAGGAACAAGTGCGCCGACTTGCCGGCCTTCTCGTCGTCCCCCTGTTGCTGCTGACAGCGGCTTGCGGCGGCGAAAAGGGCTCCGATTCCGTTTCCGCTTCCGCCACGTCGAAGGACGGGTTCCCCGCGATCACCGCGGGCGCGAAATTCGGTGAGAAGCCGACCCTGGCCAAGGGCACCGGGAACCCGCCCAAGGAGCTGAAGACCCGAGTCGTCAGCCAGGGAGACGGCGCCACGCTCAAGAACGGCGACGCGATCCAGGTCAACTACCTCGGCCAGTCCTGGGACTCCGACAAGCCCTTCGACAACAACTTCGACCGCAAGCAGCCGCTCGATCTGACCCTCGGCGCCGGCATGGTCATCCAGGGCTGGGACAAGGGCCTCGTCGGCCAGAAGGTCGGCAGCAGGGTCCAACTGGTCATTCCGCCGGACCTCGGTTACGGCGCCCAGGGCCAGGGCGACATCAAGCCCAACGCCACGCTCGTCTTCGTCGTCGACGTCCTGAAGGCGACGCAGATCCCGGCCTCCGCCAAGGGCACCGAGGTCGCCCAGGACAACATCGACCTGCCGAAGGTCGGCACCAACACGGACGGCAAGGCCCCCAAGGTCACCGTCCCGACCAAGAGCGACCCGCCGACGAAGCTCGTCTCCAATTACGTCCTGGAGTCCAAGGGCGAGGTCGTGAAGGACACCGACAGCGTCGTCGTGAACTACGTCGGACTGCTGTGGAAGGGCGGCAAGACGTTCGACAGCACCTACAGCGCGGGCAAGACGCAGACCTTCCCGCTCGCCCAGGTGACCCTGAAGGGGCTGAAGAACGGTCTGGTCGGCAAGAAGATCGGCAGCCGGGTGCTGCTCGTCATCCCGCCGGACCAGGGCTTCGGTGACAAGGCGCAGCAGACCATCCCCGCCAAGTCCACGCTGGTCTTCGCCGTGGACCTCCTGGCAAAGATGTAAGACTGTCCCGGTTGCCCAGTTCATCATCAAGAGGAGCAAGTCAGTGAGCATCGAGAAGCCCGAGATCGACTTCCCGGGTGGCGAGCCGCCGGCCGAGCTGGAGATCAAGGACATCTGGGAAGGCGACGGCGCGGTCGCCAAGGCGGGCGCCACCGTCTCCGTCCACTACGTGGGCGTGGCCTTCTCCAGCGGCGAGGAGTTCGACGCCTCCTGGAACCGTGGCACCCCGCTGCAGTTCCAGCTCGGTGCCGGCCAGGTCATCGCCGGCTGGGACCAGGGTGTGCAGGGCATGAAGGTCGGCGGCCGTCGCCAGCTGACCATTCCCGCGCACCTCGCGTACGGCGACCGCGGCGCCGGTGGCGGCCGCATCGCGCCCGGCGAGACGCTGATCTTCGTCTGCGACCTGGTCGCCGTCTGATCCGCACCCGTGCGATACGAGGGCCCGTGCCGCGAGGCGCGGGCCCTCGCTTTTGTCCCGACACCGCGTAGCGGTACGGTCGACGGTCGTAGAGCGAAACAGAAAGGGCGTCGATGGCGATTGCCAAGGCCGAGCGGCTGATGAACCTGGCGCTGTGTCTGCTGGGGACCCGCCGTCCGCTCAGCAAGCGCGAGCTGCGCGGTTCCATCGAGGCCTATCTGGAAGCGGGCTCCGACGACGCCTTCAACCGGATGTTCGAGCGCGACAAGGACGACCTGCGCGAGCTCGGCCTGATCATCGAGACCGTGGAGAACCTGGACGGCGACACGGGATATCTCGCCCGCCGCGACAGCAACCGGCTGCCCCCTATCACGCTGGACGCCGAGGAGGCCGCCGCGCTCGGGCTGGCCGCCAAGGTCTGGCAGCAGGCGCGGCTGGCAGGCGCGGCCAGCGGCGCGCTGCAGAAGCTGCGGGCCGCCGGCATGCCGGAGGCCGAGGACGCGTACGAGGTGCACAGCGCCCTCGAACCGCGCATCCCCGTCCATGAGGCGGCGTTCGAGCCGCTGATGCTGGCCTGCCGCGACCGCCGCCCGGTGACCTTCGACTACCGCAAGGGCAACGCCGCCAAGCCCGAACAGCGCCAGGTCGAGCCGTGGACCCTGGAGTGCTGGCGCGGACACTGGTATCTGGCCGGCTGGGACCGGGACCGCGGCGCGGAGCGGGTGTTCCGGCTCTCCCGGATCACCGGCCGGGTCCGCTCCCGGGCCGGGACGTTCACCACCGAGGTGCCCGACGTCGTGACCGTGCGCGAGACCGTCGAGAGCTGGGCGGGGGAGACGGCCACCAGGACCGCGCTGATCAGGCTGCGCACCGGGGCCGGCTACCCGCTGCGCTCGCGCGCCGTGTCGGTCCGGGAACTCGGGAACGGGTGGGACGAGTTGGAGATTCCGTACGGACACGGCCTGGACGCCTGGCTCGTCGAATTCGGTCCGGACGTCGTCGTACAGGAACCCGCCGACCTGCGGGCCGATGTGGTGGACCGGCTGCGCGCCGTGGCCAAGGACTGAGGGGGAGGACCGTATTCATGGCGACGAACGCGATCGACCAGACCCGCCGGATGCTCTCCCTGGTGACGTATCTGCGTGAGCGCCCCGGCGCCCATGTCCAGGACGTCGCGCGCGCCTTCGGGATCACCGAGGACGAACTGATCTCGGACCTCGATGTGCTGCCCATGTGCGGTACGAGCTTCCGCGGCGGGGACCTGCTGGACATCGACACCGACGGCGACCGCATCTGGTGGCACAACCCGGACGACGTCGCCGAGCCCCTGCGGCTCGCGGCCGACGAGGCGACGGCCCTCCTGGTCGCCGCCCGTGCCGTGGCCACGCTGCCGGGACTGCGCGAGAGCGACCGGCAGGCGCTGCTGCGGGCCACCGCGAAGCTGGAGACCGCGGCCGGTGAGGTGGGGGCGGCGAGCTCGCGGCTCTCGGTCACCTTCGAGTCCGAGGGCGGTGTCTTCGCCGATGTCGACCGGGCGATCTCCGAGCGGCGCAGGCTCTGGCTGCGCTACTACTCGCCCGCGCGTGACGAGCTCACCGAGCGCGAGGTGGACCCGATCCGGCTGTTCGCCGTGGGGCACACCTACATGGAGGCCTGGTGCAGGTCGTCCGAGGACCGGCGTACGTTCCGGCTCGACCGGGTCGCCGAGATCCGGCTGCTGGACGAGCCCGCCGCGCCGCCCGAGCTGGAGCTGCGGGATCTGTCCGAGGGGCTCGTCCAGCCGGCCGCCGAGGACCCGGAAGTCGTCGTCGAGGTGGGCCCCGGCGGACGCTGGGTCGCCGAGTACTACCCGCACGACAGCGCGCAGGAGCTGCCCGACGGCGGGCTGCGGATCGCCCTGCGCACCCCCGACCCGGCCTCGCTGCGCAGGCTCGCGCTGCGACTGGGCGGCGAAGGCCGAATCGTCTCCCCGCCGGAGCTGGCGCAGAGCGCACAGCAGGCGGCCCGTGCGGCGCTCGCCGCGTACGACGAACCGGTCTGAGCGGAAACCTGAGGGAGATATGAGCAATATGTCTGTGGTGTCAGGTGTTCCGACCGTGGTGGTGCCCGAGTCCGTGCGGTTCAAGGCCGCTTGCCCGGACTGCCGCGAGCGGTTCGAGCTGGCCGCGGCCGCCATTCGCCTCGTGGTGGGGGCGAGCCGCCGTTCGACGTTCTACTCCTTCACCTGCCCGCAGTGCCGTGCGGCCGTCCGCAAGCCCGCGGGGGAGCGGATAGTCGAGCTCCTCAGCCGGGGCGGGGTGCGGACGCTGCGCCTCCACACCACCAGCCTCTAGAAAACGCCCACGCAGTCGGACACCTAGACACATCGAGGCTCTGCGCATGTTCTGGCCCATGCTCGCCATCGCCCTGGGATTTCTCGGGATCGCCGTTCTCGGCGTGCTGGCCGTCAAGGTCTTCATCGAGGCCCAGCGGCTCGGGCATCAGGTGACGCGGACCACCCAGCGCATCAACCGGGCCGCGGAGGACCTCGAAAGGGCGGCGACGAACCTTGCCGCGACCGGCGAGGCACTGCGCTAGACGTTGACGCCCCATCTGTCCGTACACGGCTGTGAGCAGGGCAGATGGATCAGGGCAGGCGCGGCCTCCTGTTTCGCGGGTTCGGAGGGTACGCTGCTGAAGGCGGCCCTGAGAGCGAGGCATGGGCCGTAATCGCAAGGATGCATGGGTATTGCCCTGCGTTTACTCCTGCGGGATACGATCGCTGACGGTAAGAAGATCGGACGTCTGTCCGAGGTTCCATCCGCCCCACCCCTGCTGCCTCGGTGAGAAGGTACACGCATATGTTCGGAAGGCTCGGCGCTCCCGAGATCATCCTGATCCTCGTCGTCATTGTTCTGCTGTTCGGCGCGAAGAAGCTTCCTGACATGGCTCGCTCGCTCGGCAAGTCGGCCCGCATCCTCAAGAGCGAGGCCAAGGCCATGAAGTCCGAGGGCAGCCCGTCGGCGACCCCGGCCGAGCCGGCCGCCAACGACGCCGCCCAGGACCAGGCCGCCCCGCGCACCATCAAGGCCGCCCCCGGCGACGTGAGCAGTTCGCGTCCGGTCGCGGAGCCGACCGACTCGACCAAGCGCTGACAAGAAACGGGCCGACGCAGGCGCCGCGATCGGTGACGGCCTGCTGCACGAGATGAGGACGTGGGTTGCTCAAGTCTGCCCGCAAGCAGGAGACGGACCCAGAGGGTCGCATGCCCCTGGTGGAGCACCTGCGTGAGCTGCGTAACCGGTTGGCCAAGGGTCTGCTCGGGATCGTCGTCGTCACGATCGTGGCTGCGTTCTACTACAAGGGGATCATCGAGTTCTTCACCGACCCGGTGCTGAAGTCGGTCGGTTGCACGTCGAGCTTCGCCGAGCTCGCCAAGCAGGAGGACGCTACCTGCGCGCGTATCGTCCTGAACGGTCTGCTCACGCCGTTCACACTCGCCCTCAAGGTCTCCTTGATGGCCGGTGTCGTCCTTTCCTCGCCGGTCTGGCTCTATCAGTTGTGGGCCTTCGTCGCCCCGGGCCTGCACAAGCACGAGAAGAAGTACTCGCTCGCCTTCGTCGGCGCGGGATTCCCGCTCTTCCTCGCCGGTGGCTTCTTCGCGTACAAGACGCTGCCCACGATGGCGCGGGTGCTTCTGGAGTTCTCGCCGGCCGACCTGGACAACCAGCTGCCGCTGGACGAGCTGCTCGATCTGATCACACGCATGGTGGTCGTCTTCGGGCTCTCGTTCGAACTGCCGCTGCTGCTCGTCATGCTGAACTTCGGCGGGGTCATCACCGGCAAGCGGATGCTCGGCTGGTGGCGGGGCATGATCATGGGCATCACGGTCTTCGCGGCGGTGGCCACGCCCAGCACCGACCCGGTCAGCATGCTGGGGCTCGCCGGACCGATCTGGGTGCTCTACTTCGTGGCCACGGCGATCTCGCTCCTCAACGACCGCCGCAGGGCACAGATCGTGGCAGCCGGGCCCGCCGACGACGAGGCCTCGGAGCTGGACCTCACTCCCGAGGACGTCGGTGAGATCGAATCGGTCTCGTCCAGCCGGTCGTTGCCCACCCGGGAGAGCTCGGACCATGACCGGGTCAACGGTTACGACGACATCACCTGACCTTGTAGGGTCCCGGGGTGACCAGCGAGATCACCCTCTTCGTCAATCCCACCGCAGGAAGCGGCCGGGGCGCGCACGCCGCGCAGCCGGCCGCTTCCGCGTTGCGGGACGCAGGATTCTCCGTGCGTACGGTTCTCGGTGAGGATGCCGACGACGCCCTGCGGCGGGCCCGTGCGGCCGTCGCGGCCGGGACCGGTGCCCTGATAGCCGTCGGCGGGGACGGCATGATGTCCCTCGCCCTGCAGGCGGTCGCGGGAACGATGACCCCGCTCGGGGTCGTGGCCGTCGGCACCGGCAACGACTTCGCCCGCGCGCTCGGGCTGCCGATACGGGACCCCGCCGCCGCCGGACGGCTGGCCGCCGAGGCGCTCAAGGGCGGTGCCGTCCGCGAGATCGACCTGGGCCGGGTCGGTGAGCGGTGGTTCGGGTCGGTGCTGGCCTCCGGCTTCGACTCCCGGGTCAATGACCGCGGGAACCGGATGCGGTGGGTCGGCGGAAGGTTCAAGTACGATCTCGCGATCCTCGCCGAACTCGCCGCGTTCAAGCCCATTCCGTACCGCATCAGGCTGGACGGCGGACCGGTCCGGGAGATCGAGGCGACGCTCATCGCCGTCGGCAACGGATCGACGTACGGCGGCGGCATGCGGATCTGCGCCGACGCCGTCATGGACGACGGGCTCTTCGACGTGACCGTCGTCGGGGACTGCAGCCGCACCACTCTGTTGAAGGTCTTCCCCCGCGTCTACAAGGGAACGCACCTCGGACACCCCAAGGTCACCGTGCACCGGGTCTCCTCGATCGAGCTGGCCGCAGCCGGTGTCACTGCGTACGCGGACGGTGAACAACTCGGGTCGCTGCCACTGACCGCGGACTGCGTGCCGGGCGCGGTGAGAGTGCTCGCACCCCCTGCTCCCACCGGGATTTAAAGATCGCGCCTGCTGTCAGAGGTGGCGGGTAGGCTCGTAAGCAAGATGACAGAGGACCTCTCACCAGCTGAGCGATACCAGGCTTCTCGGATCCGCGCCGCCGAGCAGGCCACCGCACTCGCGCCCTTCCGCGAGCTGTACGAATTCGATCTGGACCCCTACCAGATCGAGGCCTGCGAGGCCCTGGAGGCCGGCAAGGGGGTGCTCGTCGCGGCCCCGACCGGCTCGGGCAAGACGATCGTCGGCGAATTCGCCGTGCACCTCGCCCTCGAACAGGGCCGCAAGTGCTTCTACACCACCCCCATCAAGGCCCTGTCCAACCAGAAGTTCGCCGATCTGGTCAAGCGCTACGGACCGGAGAAGGTCGGCCTGCTGACCGGCGACAACAGCGTCAACGCCGATGCCCCGGTGGTCGTCATGACCACAGAGGTGCTGCGGAACATGCTGTACGCGGGCTCGCAGACGCTGCGGGGCCTCGGCCACGTGGTGATGGACGAGGTGCATTACCTCTCCGACCGCTTCCGGGGTGCCGTCTGGGAGGAAGTGATCATTCACCTCCCGGACTCCGTGACCCTCGTGTCGCTGTCGGCGACCGTGTCGAACGCCGAGGAGTTCGGCGACTGGCTGGACACCGTCCGCGGTGACACCCAGGTGATCGTCTCCGAGCACCGCCCCGTGCCGCTCTGGCAGCATGTGCTGGCAGGCCGCCGGATGTACGACCTCTTCGAGGAGGAGACCGACCACGGCGGCCGCGGTGCCGGACGCCGCGAGGTCAACCCCGACCTCGTCCGGCTCGCCCGGATGGAGAACCAGCGCGGGTACAACCCGCGTGAGCGCCGCCGCGGCAAGATGGTCCGCGAGGCGGATCGTGAGCGCGAGCGGCGTCAGCGCAGCCGGATCTGGACCCCGGCCAGGCCCGAGGTCATCGACCGGCTGGATGCCGAAGGGCTGCTCCCCGCCATCACGTTCATCTTCAGCCGGGCCGGCTGCGAGGCCGCCGTGCAGCAGTGCCTGCACGCCGGACTGCGGCTCAACGACGAGGACAAGCGACGCCTGGTCCGCGAGATCGTCGAGGAGCGGACCGCGTCCATTCCCGGCGAGGACCTCCATGTCCTGGGCTATTACGAATGGCTCGAAGGGCTGGAGCGGGGCATCGCCGCGCACCACGCGGGCATGCTCCCGACGTTCAAGGAAGTCGTCGAGGAGCTGTTCGTACGCGGGCTCGTCAAGGCCGTCTTCGCCACGGAGACCCTCGCCCTCGGCATCAACATGCCCGCGCGCTCGGTGGTGTTGGAGAAGCTCGTCAAGTGGAACGGCGAGCAGCACGCCGACATCACTCCCGGCGAGTACACCCAGCTGACCGGGCGGGCCGGGCGGCGCGGCATCGATGTCGAGGGCCACGCGGTGGTGCTGTGGCAGCGCGGCATGGATCCGGGGGCACTGGCCGGACTCGCGGGCACGCGTACGTACCCGCTGCGGTCCAGCTTCCGGCCCTCCTACAACATGGCCGTCAACCTGGTGCAGCAGTTCGGGCGGCACCGTTCGCGCGAGCTGCTGGAGACCTCCTTCGCGCAGTTCCAGGCGGACCGGTCGGTGGTCGGTATCTCCCGGCAGGTCCAGAAGAACGAAGAGGGGCTGGAGGGCTACCGGGAGGGCATGACCTGCCACCTCGGTGACTTCGAGGAGTACGCGCGGCTGCGCCGCGACCTCAAGGACCGGGAGACCGAGCTCGCCAAGCAGGGCGCGACGCAGCGGCGGGCCGAGGCCGCGGCGTCCCTGGAGAAGCTCAAGCCCGGCGATGTCATCCATGTGCCCACCGGCAAGTTCGCCGGGCTGGCACTGGTCCTCGACCCCGGACTGCCCGCCGGGCGGACCAACGGGCACGGCCACCGCGGGCTCGAATACCACGACGGGCCGCGGCCGTTGGTGCTCACGGCCGAGCGGCAGGTCAAGCGGCTCGCCTCGATCGACTTCCCGGTTCCGGTGGAGGCGCTGGAGCGGATGCGGGTGCCGAAGTCGTTCAACCCGCGCTCCCCGCAGTCGCGCCGCGACCTGGCCTCCGCGCTGCGGACCAAGGCCGGGCACATAGTGCCCGAGCGGCACCGCAAGGGGCGGTCCGCCGCGGCCGACGACCGGGAGATCGCCCGCTACCGGGCGGAGTTGCGCGCGCACCCCTGCCACGGGTGCGCCGAGCGCGAGGACCATGCGCGTTGGGCCGAGCGGTATCACCGGTTGCAGCGCGACACGAGGCAGTTGGAGCGGCGGATCGAGGGGCGGACGAACACGATCGCCCGCACCTTCGACCGGATCGTCGCGCTGCTCACCGAGCTCGACTATCTGCGGGGCAATGAGGTCACCGAGCACGGGCGCCGCCTGGCGCGGCTCTACGGCGAGCTCGATCTGCTGGCGAGCGAATGCCTGCGGGCGGGTGTGTGGGAGGGGCTGAACCCTGCCGAACTCGCGGCGTGCGTCTCGGCGTTGGTGTACGAGGCGCGGCAGGCCGATGACGCGGTGGCGCCGAAGCTGCCATCGGGGCCCGCGAAGACCGCGATGGGTGAAATGGTGCGGATCTGGGGCCGGCTCGACGCCCTGGAAGAGGACTTCAAGATCAACCAGGCGGAGGGTGTCGGGCAGCGCGAACCCGATCTGGGCTTTGCCTGGGCGGTCTACATGTGGGCGTCGGGGCGGACGCTGGATGAGGTGCTGGGCGAGGCGGAGATGCCGGCCGGGGACTTCGTGCGGTGGTGCAAGCAGGTGATCGACGTGCTGGGGCAGATTGCGGCTGCGGCGCCGCGGGACGGGAGTTCTGTGGCGCGGAATGCGCACAAGGCGGTGGATGCGGTGTTGCGGGGGGTTGTGGCGTACAGCTCTGTGGGGTGAGGGTTCCGCGGTGGTGCGGGGTGCGGGGTGCGGTGGGGTGTTGCGGTGCGGGGTGCGCCTGCGGCGGGCCTGTTCCCCTGCCCGCCCCTTCCCGTATCCGGGGGCTCCGCCCCCGGACCCCCGCTCCTCAATCGCCGGAGGGGCTGAACGTGCGCGCCGGACGGGCTGGTTGTAGTCGGCCCGTCCGGCGGCCTTCCGGTGTTACGCGGCCGGGTGGGCTGCTTCTCGTTTGGCTACTTCCTCGCGGACTATCGGGATGACATGCCGGCCGAAGTCGATGGCGTCGTCCAGCAGGTCGTAGCCGCGGGCCGAGAGGATTTCTACGCCGAGGTCGTAGTAGTCCAGCAACGCCTGTGCCACTGTCTCCGGCGTTCCGACCAGGGCCGTCGAATTGCCGGCGCCCCCTGTCTCCGCCGCGGTCGGTGTCCACAGGGCGCGGTCGTGGCGCTCGCTCTCGGCTGCCACCGCGAGGAGTCGTCGGGAGCCGGCGTTCTCCGGGTTGGTCAGCGGGTGACGGCGGCTCAGTGGCGCGCCGGCCTTGCGGGCCTTGATCCGGGCCAGGGTGCGGTGGGCCTTCTCCCAGGCCAGGTCCTCGGTGGGCGCGATGATCGGGCGGAAGGCGACCTGGATCCTCGGTACGTCCGTGCGGCCCGCCGCCTTCGCGGCCTCCTTCACCGAGGCGATCTGCTCCGCGGTCTGTGCCAGCGGCTCGCCCCACAGGCAGTAGATGTCGGCCTCGGCGCCCCCTGCCGCGTACGCCGCAGGCGAGGAACCCCCGAACGAGACCTGTGGATGCGGTTGTTGCACGGGGAAGGTGTCGCTGACGAAGTCGTTGAAGCGGTAGTGCGTGCCCTCGTGATCGAAGGGCTCGTGCGACGTCCAGGCCTTCTTGATGATCTGGATGGCCTCACGGGTGCGTGCGTACCGCTCGTCCTTGGTCAGGAAGTCGCCCTCGCGCTGCTGCTCGTGGTCATTGCCTCCGGTGATGAAGTGCACGGCGAGGCGGCCGTCGCTGATCCGGTCCAGGGTCGCGAAGGTCTTGGCCGCGAACGTCGGGTACGAGACGTTGGGGCGGTGCGCCACCAGGATCTGGAGCTTTTCGGTGCGGGCCGCGACGTAGGCGGCGGCCGGAGACGGATCGGGGGAGCCGGAGCCGTAGGCGAACAGGACCCGGTCCCAGCCGTGGTCCTCGTGCGCGCGGGCCAGCTTGAGCGTGTACTCCTTGTCGAAGGACGCCCCGGAGCGGGGTGTCGCTTCGGAACCTTCGTTCGTTGCTGCGATGCCGAGAAACTCGACGGGCATGGCGAAGCCTCATCTCGTGCTGCGGAAAACCGGTGGTGTGAAGTGCTGACGCGGGAACGGTCAGCGGCAACACGAGGCGGACCACACTCGACCGAAGTCGATGTGGTCACGGGTGACCAGCCGCAGCTGAGGGCGCATCTGTCCAGTGGAACAGGTGTGCTGGTGACCAGTCAACCGTTTCCGGGACCAATGGCCGGGACCCGGCCCAGCAGGGCCGCGATCCGGGCCAGGCGTTCGTCGGTGTCCGCCGGGCCGATCAGCATCACGCCGAACGGCCGGCCGTCCACCTCACCGGCGGGGGCCGCCACCGCGCACAGGCCGAACAGGTTGGTGGAGCTGGTGAACCGGCCGAGACGGGTATTGGCGCCCACCGGGTCCGCGGCCACCTCGGCGAACGTGGGATGCCCCGGCGCGGTGGGCAGCAGGAGGGCGTCCGCGTCGCCCAGTGCGGCCGTCGCGTCGGCACGGAGGCCGGCCAGCCGGGCCTGATCGGCGAAGAGCCGGTGCGCCGGGATGTCGCGGGCCGCGGTGATGATCCGGGCCACCGTGGGATCGAGGTCGGTCGCGGTGGGCGCGCCGTCGATGAACGCACCGACCGCCGTGTAGCGCTCGGCGACGAACGCACCGCCGTACAGCAGCGCACCGGCCTCGGTGAACGGTGTCGGATCGATCGGCCGGAGCAGCGCGCCCGCCGCACGGAGCCCGGCGGCCGTCGACTCGTACGCCGCCGCCCAGCCCGGGTCGAGCTCGCCGAGCTGCCCGGTGGACGGGACTGCGATCCGCCAGGGGCCCGGAACACGGGAGCGGTCGGGCCGCGGGGCCCGGATGGCCATCAGGGCCATCGCCTGTTCGGCCTCGGGGAGCGTACGGGCGAAGACGGTCACGCAGTCCAGGCTCGCGCAGGCGGGGACCACCCCGTCCGTCGGGACGAGACCGCGGGTCGGCTTCAGCCCGAAGACGCCGTTGAACGCGGCGGGAACACGGCCGGAGCCCGCCGTGTCCGTACCCAGCGCGAGATCCACGATGCCCAGGGCCACCGCGACCGCCGAACCGGAGCTGGAGCCGCCGCCGACCCGAAGCACATCGGCCGGGCCGCCACCCACATCGCGCCGATCGAGGTCGGCGGCGTCAACTCCATGCTGCCCATCGCCTGCGCCGCCGAGGCGGGGCTGCCGCTGGTCGACGGCGACGCCATGGGCCGCGCCTCTCCCGAGGCGCAGATGGTGCTGCCCGGTCTGATCGGGGTGGCCAACACCCCGATGGCGCTCGCCGACGACAAGGGCAACAGCATCATCGTCGACGCCGTCTCCAACCACGCCGCCGAGCGCATCGCGCGGGCGGTCTGCGTGGAGCTCGGCTGCCAGATCTCCAGCGCCGACACCGTGATGCGGGGCGACCAGCTCGCCGACGGGCTCGTCCCCGCCACGCTGACGCTCGCCGAGCGTCTCGGCTCCGCCGTGCGCGAGGCGCACGCCGCGCACAACGACCCGGTGGGCGCGGCCCGCACCATGCTGTCCGGCACGCATCTGCTGACCGGCAAGGTGATCGACGTGAGCCGCCGCACCCAGGGGCGGCTTCACCCGGGGCAGCGCCCGGATCGAGGCATCGGCGACGACGCGGGACGGGTGCTGGAACTCGGCTTCCAGAACGAGCATCTGCTGGCCACCCGCGACGGCGAGACGGTCGCCACCACGCCCGACCTCATCTGCGTGCTGGACACCGACACCGGCGCCCCGGTGACCACGGAGGGCCTGCGCTACGGCCTGCGCGTCAGCGTCCTCGCGGCCCCCTGCGACCCGCGCTGGACCACCCCGGGCGGCCTGGCGCTCGCCGGGCCGCGGTACTTCGGGTACGACGTGGACTATCTGCCGTTCCGGCAGAGCTGACCCACGGGCCGGACCACACCGGCGCCCGGCCGGTCCGCTCCCCGCGGGCCGGCCGGGCAGTCCCTTTCGCCGAGTGATCCCGGCCGAGCGATCCCTTTCGGGCGATCCCTTCCTCAGGCCGCGCGCTTGCCGCTCTTCATGGACACGGCGGCGCAGGCCAGTCCCAGCAGCACGGTCAGACCGCCGATGATGACGTTGTTGAGGACGATGCCGAGGCCGGGGCTGCTGCCGACGATCCACGTCGAGATGATCGTCCAGGCTCCCATGGCGCAGATGGCCCAGCTCAGGCCGTACATGCGCTCCGGCATGACGGTGAACCCGAGGCCCAGCGCGGCGATCGCGATACCCATGATCAGGTTGTGCGTCGCGAGGGTGGGCTGACTTGCCGTGAAGTGCAGCACCCACGGCGAGATGGCGCAGTAGAGACCGACGAGGAACACCGGTGCGTCCACCAGGGCCACATCGCGGCCACCGAGCATGCGGGCATAGCGATCACGCATTTCGGAAACATCGGGGTGACTGGCCATGTCACGGCCGGTGTGCGAGAGGTTTGACATGGGGTTCGTCTCCTTCGCTCCTGCAGGCCAACCCGCCACTTCTGTGCGATAAGTAGCCTGCTATGCCATTCTGCGCTTATGCCGCCCTTATGTGTAGATTCAGGACTCGCGAAAATCCGAGGGAAGCGCACGAGGCTCCGCAGGCACTGCGTGAGACTCCGCAGGGACCACATGAGGCTCCGCGGGAACCGCACACGGGGAGGCACCGTCCAGCCGCCACGCCAGGGACACCAGACCGGGCGTCCGCAGCACCCGGTCCCCGTACCCCGGCAGCGGCACGTGCAACGGCTCCGTCCAGCGCGCCGGGATCGCGCCGAAGCCGTACACCGCGCCCGCCAGACCGCCGGTCACGGCGGCGACCGTGTCGGTGTCCCCGCCCACGTCGATCGCCGCCGCCAGGGCGTTCTCGTACGTATCCGTGGTGCGCAGCGCCCACAGCGCGGTGCCCAGGCACGGCCAGACCGCACCGTTGAACTCCGTCGCCGCCTCCGGGTGCCAGTCCGGCGCGAGGACGGTGGCCCAGCGCTCCCGGTGGTCCTCGTGCACGCCGTCCAGCGCGCCCGGGACGGCGGAGAGCGGATCGTGGCCGTCCAGTGCCACCCGGATCAGCTCGTGGAGCACGGCGGTGCCTTCCCAGGCGGCCCGGTCGCCATGGGTCAGCGCGGCGATCCGGCGGGCGGCGTCCATGGTCGCCGCCCGGCCCTCCGCGGCGAAGTACACGGCGGACGTGGCCGCCCGCATCAGCGAACCGTTGCCCGCCGCACGCCCGTCGACCTGGAAGTGCAGCGCCGCCGCGAGGTCCCACGCCTCCCCGCTCGTCAGGACGTTCTCGGTCTGCAGCCCGATGTCCTTCGGATCGCCGGCCGCCCACCGGCAGAACCGGCCGAACATGTCGGGAAGGTCGAGGCCGCCCCGCTCCAGCAGGGATTCCGCGACCAGGACGGCCATCTGCGTGTCGTCCGTGGCCTCACCCGGATCCCAGCCGCCGCCCCCGCACATCGTGCCGACGCCGTCCGGGAAGCGGGCCGTGTACACCCCGGCGGGGCCGAACTCGAACGGCGCGCCCAGCGCGTCACCCGCCGCCGAACCGACGACGGCGCCCGCCACCCGGTCCTGCCGTTCCACCTGCTCCGGAGGATTCATCCGGTCAGCGTACGGACGACGCTCGCCTCCCGTACGCCGTGGGGGTGTGCCCCGGCTCAGGAGACGTCGACCACCACCGAGTGCCAGCCGGTCGCGCCGTCGGGCACGGTGCCGGTCCGTTGCCCGGTCTGGGTGGCGCCGGTGCCGTCCGTCGCCCGGACTTCGAGGGTGTGGCGGCCCGGCGTGGCCGGCCACTTCCAGACCCACTGGCGCCAGGTGTCCCTGCTGTCCTGGGCCGCCAGCCGGGCCGGGTGCCACGGACCGCCGTCCACCCGGACCTCCACCCGGGAGATGCCGCGGTGCTGCGCCCAGGCGACCCCGGCCACCGGCACGGTGCCGGGCTTCGGGGACGCGAGGGCGCGGGGGGTGTCGATCCGGGACTCGGTCTTGACCGGTGCCTGCTGGGCCCAGCTCCGCCTGACCCAGTAGGCGTCGTACGCGTCGAACGTCGTCAGCTCGATGTCCTCGATCCATTTGCAGGCCGACACGTATCCGTACAGACCGGGGACGACCATCCGGACCGGGAAGCCGTGCGCGAAGGGCAGCGGCTCGCCGTTCATGCCGAAGGCCAGCATCGCGTCGCGCCCGTCCATGACCGTCTCGACCGGTGTGCCGATCGTCATGCCGTCGACGGATCGCGCCACGAGCTGGTCGGCGGGCCCGCCTGCCGACGGCGGCCGCACCCCGGCCTCGTGCAGCAGATCGGCCAGCCGTACCCCGATCCACCTGGCATTGCCCACGTACGGGCCGCCGACCTCGTTGGAGACGCAGGCCAGCGTGATGTCCCGCTCGATGGTCTCCCGGCGCAGCAGGTCGTGTAGGCCGACCGTGACGGGCCGGGCGACACCCGCGCCGTGGATTCTCAGCCGCCACCCGGCCGCGTCGAGACGGGGCACGACCAGGGCCGTGTCCACCCGGTAGAAGTCCTTGGCCGGTGTGATGAAGGGGCTCAGCCCCCGGATCCGCAGATCGGCGCCGGCCGGGACCGCCGGGGCGGCGGAATCGGGTACGGGCAGGACCAGGTCATGACGTGAGGCGGTGGCCCCGGCCTGGACGGAGGAGGTGAGCCGCCGCCCCAGGAGTCCCGCGCCGGCCGAGACCGCCGTCGCCACGGTCGCCGTGATGACGAAGCCGCGGCGGTCGTAGGCGCCGTACGCCCCGTCCGTCGCGCGCGGCGGACGGGGAGCCGTCGTGAGCCGGCCGGCCAGGAGGAAGAGCACCCCGGCGCCCACCGCGGCACCCACCACCGACGGCAGCGCGTCGGGCGCGCTGCCCTCCGGCCGCCCCACCGCGGCCACTGCCCCGACCGCGCCGAAGACCAGGACGGCCGCCGATCCGGTCCGGCGGTGGTGCAGCGCCAGCACTCCGACCGCCATGGCGAAGACCGCCAGCAGCACCACGATGCCCAGCTGCAGCACCAGCTTGTCGCCGGTACCGAAATGCCGTACGGCGAACTCCTTCAGGGCCGGGGGAGAGCGGTCGATGACCGCCCCGCCCACGGCCGTGACCGGCCCCGCCTCGGGCCGCACGAGAGCCGAGACCAGCTGGGCGACGGCCAGGGCGCAGAACCCGGCGATCAGTCCGCCGAGCGCGGCGAGGGCGGTGCGGGCTCCGCGCGCCCCCTCGGCCCGTGAGGTTCCGTGGCGTTGCGCATCGGCTTCTTTCACGCGGGCTGCCTCCCTGGCGGCGCCTCGGCTCTCCGGCGGCGCCCCGGAGGCGATAGCGGTACAAAACGGTCAGTGGGTGAGATCCTTCCACTCGGTCGGGAATTCGCGATACAGCGTGGTTGATGCGTCTGGGTGAACGCGATATGTTCGCTCGCGAGTATTCGACGGCGAAGTAGGGGCGGTGGAGACGGTGACCAAGCGGCGCAAGCTCGGCAATCCGCTGGCGCTGACGGTCATGGTGCTGCTCGCCGAGCGCTCCATGCACCCGTACGAGATCGCCCAGACGCTTCGGCGACGCGGCAAGGAACACAGCGTCAAGATCAATTTCGGCTCGCTCTACACCGTCGTCCAGAACCTGGAGAAGCACGGGTACGTGGAGGTGGCCGGCGTCCAGCGACAGGGCAACCGCCCCGAGCGCACGCTCTACGGCATCACCGAGGCCGGGCGTGCGGAGATGCTGGACTGGCTCTCCGATCTGCTCGCCGTCCCCGCCGCCGAATACCCGGTCTTCGAGACGGCGCTGTCGCTGCTGCCGGTGCTGCCGCCGCAGGGCGTGGCGGAGCTGATGGAGACCCGGGGGGCGGCGCTGGCGATCCAGGCGGCGGCCCTGCGGGGTGTCCTCGGCCAGCTGGGGGAGAAACTGCCCCGCGTCTTCGTCATCGAGACCGAATACCAACTGCACATGATCGACGCACAGTTGGAGTGGATCAAGAACTTCCGCACCGAACTCACCGACGGGACGATCAGCGGGATCGAGGAGTGGAAGTCCTTCCACGAGACCGGTGAAGTCCCGCAGGACTGGCAGGACCTGGACGAGCAGGAGATCGTCCTGGACCCGGGGCGGAACGTCTAGGGCGTGTTTGAGGAGTCCCGTCTGTCTCGCGGGGTCTGACACGCACGCTCTCCGCGTTGCCGAAATGCCCTGGTAGCTCCGCTGCGAGGGCACCCCGGCGCCTTGCGATCGCACGCGCCAGACCCCGCGAGACCCGCCCTCCGGGCGGACGACGCTACTTCTCAAACGCGCCCTAGACGCAGGAACCAGACAGGGAAAGACCCCGGCGGGAGCTGTTGGAGCAGCGACCGCCGGGGTCTCGAACCCCGAACCGGTCACGCCGTGGAGGCGAGCCGGGCGATCGAGGTGCGGCACACCAAGGATAGTCCGGCGCTCTTCACGCGGATCGGCTCGGCATGCCCGAGTGCTCGGTGTACCCGAGCACCCCGCCGACCACAGGAGAGCTCTGTCATGAGCACCCGTGCGCCCGCAGTAGCGGCGCGAAATCTGATCAAGACCTATCCCGGCGACTCACCGCGCTGGGCGGCATGGACCTCACCATCGAGGCCGGTACGGTCTTCGGACTGCTCGGCCCCAATGGCGCCGGCAAGTCCACCACCGTCAAGATCCTGACCACCCTGGCCCGCCCCGACTCCGGCACCGCGACCGTCGCCGGACACGACGTGCTGCGCCACCCCGACCGGGTCCGCCGCGCCATCGGCGTCGTCGCCCAGAAGTCCGGCGCCGACCCGGTCGCCACCGGCCGGGAGAACCTCCTGCTCCAGGGCAGGCTGTACGGGATGCGGGGCGCGGCCGTCCGGCGTCGCGCCGATGAGCTGCTGGACCGCTTCGACCTCGCCGACGCGGGGAACCGCCAGGTCAAGGGGTACTCCGGGGAATGCAGCGGCGCCTCGACGTGGCGCTCGGCCTGGTCCACCGTCCCGAGGTGCTCTTTCTCGACGAACCCACCACCGGACTCGACCCCGAGGCCCGTACGGCGATGTGGGACGAGATCGCCCGGCTGGCCGGCGACGAGGGGCTGACCATCGTCCTGACCACGCACTACCTGGAGGAGGCCGACCGGCTCGCCGAGCGGATCGCGATCGTCGACCGCGGCCGGATCGTCGTCGAGGGCACCCCCGACGAACTCAAGGGTGAACTCCGGGGCGACGCCGTCCACATGGAGCTGCGCACCGAGGGAGACACCGGGGTGACCACCGCCGCGCTGACCGGACTGCCCGGTGTGCACGAGGTACTGGTCGACGGCCGCCGGGTGAGCGTACGTGCCGAGGACGGCGCCGCGGCCGTCCCCGTCCTGCTCACCGCCCTGGAGCGGGCCGGCGCGGCGGTCGCCGCCGCGACCGTGGCCCGCCCCTCCCTCGACGACGTCTATCTTCGCTACGCCGGACGCCGCTTCGCCGAGGCCGAAGCCGCGGACGCCGGGAACACCCCTGCCCTGACCCCCGCCGGAGGCACCCGATGAGCAGCCGAACACCCGCCCAGACCTGGTACATGACCCAGCGTCAGCTCATGGCGATCATCCGGCAGCCGGTCTTTCTGGTGATCTCCCTGATCCAGCCGGTGATCTGGCTGTTCCTGTTCGGCAACCTCTTCAAGAAGGTCGTCGAGCTCGGCGGCTTCGGCACCACGTCGTATCTCGACTACCTGATCCCGGGCATCGTGGTGATGAGCGCGCTCGGATCGAGCATGTGGGCCGGGATGGGCACCCTGGAGGAGATCGAGCGGGGCACGCTCAACCGTTTCCTGACGACACCGGTCAGCCGCAACGCGCTGATGAACGCCAATGTCGTGCAGAACGGCATCAGCATGGCCGCGCAGTCCGTCATCATCGTGCTGCTCGGCCGGGCCGCCGGGGCCACCTACCCGGGCGGCGCGGGCGGACTGCTGATCCTGGTCGTCGCCTCGGTGCTGCTCGGTACGGTCTTCGGCGCGCTCTCCAACGCCCTGGGCATGCTGGTCCGCCGGCGGGAGTCGATCATCGGCATCAACACCTTTCTGCTGCTGCCGCTGACCTTCCTCTCCTCCTCCTTCATGGCCCCGAGCCGGATGCTGTCCTGGATGCGGCACATCGCCGACTACAACCCGGTCAACTGGGCGATGGTGGCGGGCCGTTCGGCGCTGAGTGCCGACCCGGACCGGGGTGTGGTGCTCAGCCGCGGGGGAGCCCTTCTGGTCCTCGCGGTGGTGGCGGTCGGGCTGTCGACCCGTACGTTCCGCTCGTACCAGAAGTCCGTCTGACGGGCGCACCTACGACAGCGTCGTACCGCCGACCCGGTCCGGGACCGAATCCCCGGGCCGGGTCCTCGACTTCAGTACCGCCCTCAGCGCGAGGAAGACCAGCAGCCCGAACGGCGAGAGCAGGATCGTCAGCACCAGCAACGGCCCCATCACCAGCGGGGAGATGCCCAGCCGACGCCCTTCCAGGAACATCCACTGGCCCAGCAGCAGATCCCAGGCGATCACCTGCGCCCAGATCGCCCCCGCCCCGTTCGCCAGCGCCATCAGATCGCGGAAGGTGTCGATGTCGGGGCTGCGCACCGCGTCCCAGAGCTCGGGGAAGACGGGCACGGCCATGATCAGGTAGAGCGCCAGCACCGGCAGAACGGTGAGCGGCGAGGCGGCGATGCGCGCCGTGGGGCGCCAGCCGGGCGCCAGGATCATCAGCAGCCAGAACGGGGCTGCCAGGAAGAACGAGATCTCGAAGAGTGCACCGGTCATGATGCGAGCTCCTTCCGGGCGGAAGCGGAAGCGGAAGAGGTGCCAGGGTCTGCGTCGGGGCAGGAGTCGGAATCCGGGCCGGTCCGCCGTCGTACGGGAGCCGGCCTCAGCGCCCCGAAGGCGGCGGTGGCGCTCGCGACCGTGATCAGCGCGGCGGCACCGAGCGTCGCCCCGTCCGGGTGGATCAGCGGCTGGCCGCGCAGCGCCTGCCAGGTGACCAGCGCGACGACCGCCGCGTATGCCGCCGAGACCACCAGCACCAGCCGCAGCCGGACCCGCGGGTCGCGCAGCCGCGGGAAGCGTGGGGCCAGGGAGACCAGTGCGAGCAGGAAGAGCGGCAGCAGCTGGAGCGCGTGCATCCCGATGAAGTGCGGGATGCGCAGATCGCCGCCGGTCGTGGACCAGCCGGTCAGCGGCATCGACGGGCCGCCGTCCGGTACGCCGACGGAGTGCGCGCCGATCACATCGGCGGTGTCCAGGTTCCCGGCCGCCCGCTGCTCGGGGGTGGGCCGGGTCATCAGGAAACCGAATCCGGCGCCCACCAGGGCGAGCAGCACGCCGGAGCGGATCGCCCAGGCGGAGGCGCGGTCGGCGATACGGGCGCGCAGCAGCAGGATCGCGATGATCAGCGTGCTGGTCCACAGGATGACGACGGTGACGGCCATCGCGCTGAACAGCGTCTCGTCGAACGGGGTGGCGTGGTTGAAGTGGCTCCGTTTCCCGCGGACCACCTGCCCGGTGATGATCGCCATCTCGACCAGGCTGGACAGCGCGACCACGGTCCCGGCCCACCAGCCGATCCGTCGGCCACGGGTGACCAGCGTCAGCATCCAGGCGAGGGCGAGTGCGTACACGGCGAACGAGGCCGCGAAT
Organism: Streptomyces sp. NPDC058240; assembly: GCF_042882135.1. Taxonomy (NCBI): domain Bacteria; kingdom Bacillati; phylum Actinomycetota; class Actinomycetes; order Kitasatosporales; family Streptomycetaceae; genus Streptomyces; species Streptomyces sp. NPDC058240. The sequence goes on along the minus strand of NZ_JBHVWT010000004.1, from coordinate 224,721 downwards.
TTGAACGGTTTGAACCATATCGCCGCGCCCACCAGGACCCGGTCGTCGACTATGAGGCCGATGGCCGAGACGACCGTCATGACGGCCATCGCCGCGGTGAAGAGGACTAATGGCCGATGCCAGGAACGCCAGGAAGACATGAGAACCCCTCAGGGATTATAGATAGCAGTACTTTCCGCTATCCGATAGCGGAACTATCTATGATGGGTCGGGGGATTGGCAAGGGCGGAAGGAAGAACCGCGGTGCGCATCGGCGAGTTGAGTAACAGGTCCGGGGTTCCGGTACCGACGATCAAGTTCTACGTACGTGAAGGGCTGCTGCCCGCAGGGCAGTTGACCAGCCCGAACCAGGCGAGTTACGACTCGGGCCATGAGCGCAGGCTGCGGCTGATCCGCGCCCTGCTGGATGTCGGCGGGCTCTCGCTGGCCGCCATCGGCGATGTGCTGCGGGTGGTCGAGGATCCGGCGCAGCCGGTGCACAAGGTGCTGGGCGCCGCGGCGAAGCGCCTCGCCCCGGTGCACGGGGACGGGCCGGGGCCCGAGCTGGAGGACGCCCGTGAAGAGGTGGCGGAGCTGCTGGAGCGGCGCGGCTGGCGGGCCGAGGCGCACGGCCCGGCGGGCGAGTCCCTGGCCGAGGTGATCGTCGCGCTGCGTCGGGCCGGGCACGGGGGGTTCGTCGAGCTGCTCGACGACTACGCGGCCGCCGCCGAACCGGTCGCGCGGGCCGACCTCGACTACGTGGGACGGCGGGTGGCGCGCGAGGACCTGGTGGAGAGCGTGGTGGTGGGCACGGTGCTGGGGGAGGCGATGTTCGGCGCGCTGCGACGGCTCGCGCACGTGGACGCGTCCGCGCGTGCGTACGAGGGGGGCGACGGGGGCGGCGCGGGCGGCGACGACGCGGGCGGTCCGGATGGCGACGGGGCGCAGGTGCGGGGCGCCGGTGGGTGACCCGGTGCCCCGGACGCGGGTACGCCCCGGCCGGCGGCCGGGGCGTACGGGTGCGATCCGGTGTTAAGCGGCGCTCTCCTGCTCGCGCTCCACCTGTGCGTTCCACTCGCGTTTGACCGAGCGCCAGGCGTCGTCGTTCTGGCCGAGCCGCCAGTAGCCGGAGATGGACAGCCGGGGGAGCGGGATCCCGCGGTCCAGGCGCAGATGGCGGCGGATCTCCTTCACGAAGCCCGCCTCGCCGTGGACGAACGCCTGGACCTCGCCCGCGGGGAACTCCAGCTCCTTCACGGCGGCGGTCAGCGCCTCGCCGACCGGGCGCTCCCCGCGGTGCAGCCAGGTCACCTCGACGCCGTCGGGCGTCACGATCTTCTGCTGCTCCGCCGCGTCCGCCACCTCGACGAACGCGTGCACCAGCGCGCCCGCCGGCATCTGCTCCAGGGCCGCCGCGATGGCCGGCAACGCGCTCTCGTCGCCTACCAGGAGGTGCCAGTCCGCCGAGGTGTCCGGGCCGTAACCGCCCCCCGGGCCCAGGAAGGTCACCTGCTCGCCCGGCGCCGCCCGCATCGCCCAGGGCCCGGCGAGGCCCTCGTCGCCGTGGACCACGAAGTCGATCGCCAGCTCGCGGGCGACCGGGTCCCAGGAACGCACCGTGTACGTACGGGTCGTGGGCCACAGCTCCCGCGGCTGCTCCTCGCGGATGCGGGCCATGTCGAAGGGGTGCGCGTAGTCGGCGCCCTCGGGGGCGAAGCAGAGCTTGACGTAGTGGTCGGTGAACCCGGAGAGCCCGAAGCCGGCGAGGCCCTCGCCGCCGAGCACCACGCGGACCATGTGCGGGGTTATCTGCTCGGTGCGCACCACCTGGGCCCCCTGCGCCTTGGGTGCCTGCCGTGCCGGTCGTTCTGCCACGAGGTTCTCCCTGCTCCGATGTGCTTAGGCTTACCTAAGCTAGCATCTCAGTCGCGCAGAGTGGAGAGCAGGCGCTGGAGCGCACCGCCCAGTCCCCACCGCTTCGCGAGAGCTTCGAGGGCGGCGGGATCGCGCGGCCCGGCGGGCAGCGTGGGGTCGAATTCCGGCAGGGGTACGTCACCGGCGACCCGGACCACCTTCGGCGCGACGGCCACGTAGTCCCGCGCCTCGTCGAGCCGTTTGCGCTGCGACGGTGTCAGCTTGGCCTTCGGGTCGTCGACGGCGGCCATGATCCCGGCCAGGTCGCCGAAGGCGTCCAGCAGCTTCGCCGCGGTCTTCTCGCCGATGCCGGGGACGCCCGGCAGTCCGTCGCTCGGGTCGCCGCGCAGCAGGGCCAGATCGACGTATCCGGAGCCGTCCACCCCGTACTTCTCCCGCAGCCACGCCTCGTCCGTCAGCTGGAGCGAGCCGACGCCCTTCAGCGGGTAGAGCACCCGCACCCCGCGGGCGTCGTCGACCAGTTGGTAGAGGTCCCGGTCGCCGGTGACGATGTCCACGGGGCCGGTGGCCAGGCCGCTGAGCGTGCCGATCACATCGTCCGCCTCGTAGCCCGCGACGCCGACCCGGGCGATACCGAGCGCGTCGAGCACGTCCTCGATGACCGGCACCTGAGGGGCCAGGGTGTCCGGGGTCTCCTCCTCGTCGGGCAGTCCCTCGGCGGTCTCCACCGCGACCCGGTGCGCTTTGTACGAGGGGATCAGCTCGACCCGCCAGTGGGGCCGCCAGTCCGCGTCCATGCAGGCGACCAGGTCGTCCGGCCGGTGGTCCTGTACCAGGCGCCCGATGAAGTCGAGCAGGCCGCGCACGGCGTTGACCGGTGTCCCGTCCGGCGCGCGCACCGAATCGGGGACCCCGAAGTAGGCGCGGTAGTAGAGGGAGGCGGTGTCGAGGAGCATCAGGCGTCGCGTCACACCCCGATGATGCCGCACACCGCTGACACCGGCCGTCGCTGACACCGTCCGTCAGGGATGCAGAGGGCCGGGGGACGGGTGGCGGCAATCATCCGTTCACATGTGACCTGGATCACTCTTGTGTTTGGGTTGTGTAAGCGGGGGCAGGCGCGCAGCCGGAGCGGATCACGTACCGGTTTCAACCAGTGCACGTGCCATGCGGACCGAATCCGCGCCGCTCCACGGTCTGCCGGAGGGGGTGGCAGACCGTTTTTCGGTTCAACCCGCGAGGTGTATGTGTCAAGGCTGCAAGCTGAACGCTTGTACAAAGTGTTCGGCAGACGACCCGATCAAGCCGTGCAGAAGCTCGAAAGCGGTGCCGACCGCGACGAGCTGCGCGCCGACGGAACGACCGCAGCGGTGATCGACGCCTCGTTCACCGTCGAACCGGGACAGATCTTCGTCGTGATGGGTCTGTCCGGGTCCGGAAAGTCGACGTTGCTGCGCATGCTCAACGGCCTTCTGGAGCCCACAGCCGGACGCGTGCTCTTCGACGGCCAGGACCTGACCGCCCTGAGCCCCGCCGAACTGCGCCATGTCCGGTCCTCCAAGATCAGCATGGTGTTCCAGCACTTCGCGCTCTTCCCCCACCGCAGTGTGCTGGAGAACGCCGGATACGGCCTGGAAGTCCAGGGTGTGCCGCGCGCCGAGCGCGAGAAGCGCGCCGCCGAGGCGCTGGAGCTGACCGGCCTCGCCGGCTGGGAGAAGTCCTGGCCCGACGAGCTGTCCGGCGGCATGCAGCAGCGTGTCGGCCTGGCCCGCGCCCTGGCCACCGACGCCGACCTGCTGCTGATGGACGAGTCCTTCAGCGCACTCGACCCGCTGATCCGCCGCGACATGCAGGACCAGCTGCTCGAACTGCAGAAGCGGCTGAAGAAGACCATCGTCTTCATCACTCACGACCTCAACGAGGCCATGCGCCTCGGCGACCGCATCGCCGTGATGCGCGACGGGAAGATCGTCCAGCTCGGCACCGCCGAGGACATCCTCGTCACCCCGGCCAACGACTACGTCGCCTCCTTCACCCAGGACGTCGACCGGACCCGGGTGCTGACCGCGGGCGCCATCATGGCCGAACCGCACACCGTCATGGGCACCAGCACGGACGACGGCAAGGAACTGCGCACCGCGGCCGATGTGCTCGCGGCCGCCCCGGCCACCGTCACCGAGTCCACGCCGATCATCGAACTCTTCACGCCCTGCTCGCAGAGCGGAGTCGCGGTCGCCGTGACCGACGCCGGGGGCAAGCTCGTCGGTGTCGTACCCCGCGCACGGCTGCTCGCCGTGCTCGGTGAGCCGATGACCCCCACCGAGCTCCCGCAGGACGTCGAGCCCGGCGCGGCCGGCACGAAGAAGGTGGCCAGTGTTTAGGCTCCCTCTCGGCGACTGGGTCGACTCCGCCGTCGACTGGCTGCAGACCCATCTGGCCTGGCTGTTCGACGCGATCAGCTCGATCGTCAGCAATATGTTCGACGGCATAGCCGCCGTACTCTCCGCCCCCGCCCCGCTGCTCTTCGCGGGCATCGTCGCGGTCATCGCCTGGTGGCTGCGCGGTCTGCTCGCCGGTGTGCTCGCCTTCGTCGGCTTCGCCGTCATCGACTCCGTCGAGCTGTGGGACGAGGCGATGGACACCCTCACCCTGGTGCTCGTCGCCACCATCATCGCGCTGGTGCTGGCCGTACCGCTGGGCATCTGGGCGTCCCGCTCCAAGACCGTCAGCGCGGTGACCCGGCCGGTCCTGGACTTCATGCAGACCATGCCCGCCATGGTCTATCTGATCCCCGGCGTCATCTTCTTCGGCGTCGGCGTGGTGCCCGGCATCATCGCCACCATCATCTTCTCGCTGCCCCCGGGCGTCCGGATGACCGAGCTCGGCATCCGCCAGGTCGACGGCGAGCTCGTCGAGGCGGCCGAGGCGTTCGGCACCACCAAGCGCAACACCCTGCTGCGGGTCCAGCTGCCGCTCGCGCTGCCCACGATCATGGCGGGCATCAACCAGGTCATCATGCTGGGCCTGTCCATGGTGGTCATCGCCGGCATGGTCGGCGGCGGCGGCCTCGGCGGCGCCGTCTACCGCGCCATCGGCAACGTGGACGTCGGTCTCGGCTTCGAGGCGGGCATCTCCATCGTCATCGTGGCGATGTACCTGGACCGGATGACCGGCGCGCTCGGCCGCGAGGTCTCCCCGCTCGCCCGCCGCGCGCTCGCCAGGGCGCAGGCGATGGCCGGCGGATTCAAGATCTGGAACCACCGCCCGCAGCCCGTCGTCGCGATCTCCGGCGTCGTCGTCCTCGCGCTCGTCGCGGGTGCCCTGGGCATCTTCGGCTCCTCCGGGTCGGACAAGACGCGGAGCACCGCCGACGGTTCGGACATCGGCGCGGGCAAGAAGATCAGCATGGGTTACATCCCGTGGGACGAGGGCATCGCCTCCACCTATCTCTGGAAGGAGATGCTGGAGCGGCGTGGCTTCGAGGTCGACGTCAAGCAGTACGAGGCCGGCGCGCTCTACACCGGTATGGCCAACGGCCAGATCGACTTCGAGACCGACTCCTGGCTCCCGGTCACCCACGCCAGCTACTGGAAGACGTACAAGGACCGCCTGGAGGACATGGGCTCCTGGTACGGCCCCACCTCGCTGGAGCTGGCCGTCCCCTCGTACATGAAGGACGTCCGGTCGCTGGACGACCTCAAGGGCAAGGGCTCTCAGTTCAAGGGCCGGATCGTCGGCATCGAGCCGAGCGCCGGCGAGATGGGCCTGCTCAAGGACAAGATCCTGCCGGGCTACGGCCTGGACAAGGAGTACAAGGTCGTCGACGGCTCCACGCCGTCGATGCTGGCCGAGCTGAAGCGCTCGTACGCCAAGAAGGAACCGATCGTCGTTCCGCTCTGGTCGCCGCACTGGGCGTACAACCAGTTCGAGCTCACCAAGCTCAAGGACCCCAAGAACCTCTGGGGCAAGGGCGACGGCATCCACACCCTGGCCCGCAAGGGCTTCTCCGCCGACAACCCCGAGGTCGGCAGCTGGCTCAAGAACTTCAAGATGAGCGAGAACCAGCTCACCAGCCTTGAGGCGCAGATCCAGAAGTCCGGCTCCGGCAAGGAGCAGGAGGCGGTCCGCACCTGGCTGAAGGCCAATCCGGGCGTCGCCGACAAGTGGACCCCGGTCGCCGGGGCCGACGCGGCCAAGGGTGTGAACGGCAAGGACGAGCGCGACCGCGCCGTCGAGATGGCCTGGTTCCCCTGGGAGGAGGACATCGCCGCCACATATCTGTGGAAGGCCGTCCTGGAGGAGCGCGGCTACAAGATCAACCTCAAGCAGTTCGAGGTCGGTCCGATGTACACCGCGATGTCGCGCGGCCAGATCGACGTGCAGTTCGACGGCTGGCTGCCGTACACCCAGAAGAACTACTGGGAGAAGTACGGCTCGCAGCTGAGCGACCTCGGATCGTGGTACGGCCAGACATCGATCGAGGTCGCGGTGCCCTCCTACGTGAAGGACGTCAAGTCCCTCGCCGACCTCAAGGGCAAGGCCTCGCAGTTCAAGGGCCGGATCGTCGGCATCGAGCCCGGCACCGCCACGATGGAGAACCTCAAGAAGAACGTCCTGCCGACCTACGGCCTGGACAAGGAGTACAAGGTCGTCGACTCCTCGACGCCCGGCATGCTCGCCGAGCTGAAGCGCGCGTACGCCAAGAAGGAGCCCATCGCGGTGCTGCTCTGGACCCCGCACTGGGCGTACAGCGAGTACGGCATGACCAAGCTGAAGGACCCCGAGAAGGCCTTCGGCGACGGCGACCGGCTGCACACCATCGCGGCCAAGGACTTCCCGAAGAACTACCCGCAGCTGACGAAGTGGTTCAAGAACTTCAAGCTGAGCGAGGGCCAGCTCGCCGGACTGGAGAACCAGATCCAGAAGCGCGGCGCGGGGCACGAGGAAGAGGCCGTGAAGGCCTGGATGGAGACAAATCCGGGCATCGTGGACAAGATGGCTCCGCAGTAGGGCCTCCCGCAGGCCCTGAGGCACCTGGAAGGGTGGGCACCGCCGACGGCGGGCCCGCCCTTTCCGGGTTCCCGGACGTTCACCATCCGGCCGACCTTGCGCAACCGTATGCGTAATGTGCTGGCAGCCGGAAGGATGACGAGTCGGGAGGGAGCCGGACATGGACGAGAAGGAAGCACTCCGCGTGGGCGCCGCGGTCCGCCGAAGGCGCAGAACCCTGGGGCTCACACTGGCCGCGGTCGCCGACCGCAGTGGTCTGTCCGTGCCGTTCCTCAGCCAGATCGAGAACGAGCGGGCCCGGCCCAGCGCCCGGTCCCTGGACCGGGTCGCCGAAGCCCTGGAGACCACCACGGCCCGGCTGCGCGCCGCCGCGGACTCGGCGCGCGCCGTCGCCGTGGTGCGCGCGGGCGAGGGCGACGGGGTACGCAGGGTGGTGCGCGGACGCCATCAGCTCAGCGCCCTGGAGTTCACCGGGGAACTGGACCTCGGGCGCGAGTTCCAGCACCGCAACGACGAGGTGATGTACGTGGCGCAGGGCGCCGCCGAGGTGGAGGCCGAGGGACAGGCGTACCGGCTGGAGCAGGGCGACACCCTCTTCCTGTCCGGCGGGGTGCGGCACCGCTGGCGGGCCACGGTGCCCGGTACGCGACTGCTGGTCGTCGCGGTCGCCGAGCACATCGACGCCACCTACGACCCGCGCCGCTGAGAGGGGCCCGTCGTGCGAGTCGTCTCCCTGGTCCCCTCGCTCACCGAGGCGGTCGCGGTCACCGCGCCCGGACTGCTGGTCGGGGTCACCGACTGGTGCACCCACCCGGCCGGCCTGGCCGCCGCCCGGATCGGCGGGACCAAGAATCCCGACGTGGCCGCGGTGCTCGCGCTCCGGCCCGATCTCGTCGTCGCCAACGAGGAGGAGAACCGCGAGGCCGACCTCGCGGCACTCCGGGCCGCCGGGACCGAGGTGCTGGTCACCGGGATCCGCACCCTCGACCAGGCCTTCGAGGAGCTCGAACGCGTCCTGGCCGCCTGCGGCCGGCCCAGGCCGCGCTGGCTGGACGAGGCCGAGGCCGCCTGGGCCGCGCTCCCGCCGCCCCGCGCCCCGCGCCGTGCGGTGGTGCCCGTCTGGCGCAGGCCCTGGATGGTGCTGGGCCGCGACACCTTCGCCGGGGACCTGCTGGCCAGGCTCGGCGTCGAGAACGTCTACGCGGACCACACCGAGCGCTACCCCCGTATCCCGCTCGACGCACTCAACGCGGCGGGCGCCGACCTGGTGGTGCTGCCCGACGAGCCGTACCGCTTCACCGCGGACGACGGCCCCGAGGCCTTCCCCGCCCTGCCCGCCGCGCTCGTCGACGGGCGGTTCCTCACGTGGTACGGGCCGTCACTGGTGCGGGCGCCTGCGGTGCTGCGAGCAGCGCTCCGCTGAACAGCCCGCGCAGCGTCCGCACCCCGGCCACGGCCCATGCCGCCACCAGCAGCACGTACAGCGCGACGGCCAGCCAGGTGTACGCCGTGAGACCGGTGTGCCGGGCCAGGCCCGCGGCACCCGTGACACACGTACCGACCGGGAAGGTGAAGCCCCACCACGTCATGCCGAAGGTCATGCCGTTCCGTGCGGCCCGCACCACCAGTGCCACGGCCAGCGCCAGCCACAGCAGCGCGAAACCCATCACCGGCACCCCGTACAGCACGGCGAACACCCCGAACCCCGAGGCGTACGGCGCCCGGATGGCGTCCGGCGCCACGTCGGCGAGCTGGTTGACCGCGGTCGTCGACTGCCCCAGCGGACCGAGTACCAGGAAGAGCGTGGGCGTCAGCGCGAGCGGCAGCGGCCCCTGGTGGACGAGCCGGGCGAAGATCAACGGCAGCATGACCAGCGTGGCCAGCAGACTCAGACCGAACATCGCGTAGCAGGCCAGCAGCAGCGCCTCCCGCCACTGACCGGCCGGCAGCTCCGGCACCAGCAGCGGACCGAGGGCCGCGGAGACCATCGGGGCCACCAGCGGCAGCAGCCACACCGGCGACGCGGTGCCGGGTTCGATCCGGTGGCGTACGACCATCAGATACGGGATCGCGACCGCGGCGGCCAGCCCGATCAGCGTTCCCGCCGTGTACAGCACCACGTCCAGAGCGAGTGCGGCCCCGTGTCCTATGACATCCCGGCCGACCACCATCGACGAGCCGCCGACGGCCAGCAGGGCCATCGAAAGACAGCCGTAGAACGGGGCCACGGCCGGGTCGAGCAGATGGCTGCGGGCCTGGTCGCGATGGGCGATCCAGTGCCCGGTACGGGCCACGAGCACCGCGGCCAGCGCGACCGCCGCCAGCACCCACACCACCGTGCAGGCGGCCCGCAGTCCGGGGACGTGCACGGGCAGCGCGACACCCGCGCTCGCGACGATCGAGGTGCCCATGACGGCCGCGTACCAGTTGGGGCCCAGGTACCGCAGGGAAGGCAGCCGCACGGCGGCCGGAATCGGGGCTGGGGACTGCCGCGTCTGCGGAAAGATGGCCATGCCACGATTTTCTCGGCGAGGGACGGACCCCACCAGGGAGTCCGCATCTATGAGGTCATAAGGTGGCTTTATGGCCGGTGAAGCGCATGTCCCTCTCTCCCACCGGGTTCCCGACCTCGGAGCGCTGGAACTCCTGCTCGCCGTCGCCCGGCACGGCAGCCTGGGGCGCGCCGCCCGGGATGTCGGCGTCACCCAGCCCGCCGCCAGCAGCCGCATCCGCTCCATGGAACGGCAGCTCGGCGTAGCCCTGCTGGACCGCTCACCGCGCGGCTCCCGGCTCACCGACGCGGGCGCGCTGGTCACCGACTGGGCACGCAGGATCGTCGAGGCGGCCGAGGCGTTCGACGCGGGCGCGCAGGCGCTGCGCGACCGACGGGACTCCAGGCTGCGGGTCGCCGCCTCCATGACCATCGCCGAATACCTGCTGCCCGGCTGGCTGATAGCGCTGCGCGCCGAACGGCCGGACACGGCGGTCTCGCTGCTCGCCGGGAACTCGGCGGCGGTCGCGGGCCGGCTGCTGGTCGGCGACGCCGACCTCGGTTTCGTGGAGGGCCTGTCCGTACCGGAAGGGCTCGACGGCACGGTCATCGCCCACGACCGCCTCGTCGTCGTGGTCGCCCCGTCCCACGCCTGGGCCCGCCGCCTCACGCCCCTCACCCCACAGGAACTGGCCGCCACCCCGCTGATCCTGCGCGAACACGGCTCCGGCACCCGCCAGGTCCTGGACGCGGCCCTCGCCGTGCACGGCGGCCTCGCCCAGCCGCTGCTCGAACTCTCCTCCACGACCGCGGTGAAGGGAGCGGCGGAGAGCGGCGCCGGACCGTGCGTCCTGAGCGAACTGGCGCTCGGCGAGGAGCTGTCCTCGCGGCGCCTGGTCAAGGTCCCGGTCGCCGGAGTACGCCTGCGACGCCAGCTGCGCGCGGTCTGGCCCTCCGGCCACCGCCCGACCGGGCCGGCCCGCGACCTCCTGTCACTGACGGCGCGGGACGGCTGAGAGGCTGTCGGGTGACCTCGGATCGGAAAGCGGACGCGGTCTGGTGCGTGCGGTTCCAAGGCGCCGGGATGTCCTCGTAGCGGAGCTACTAGGGGCATTTCGGCAACGCGGGAAGCGTGCGTGCCAGGGCGTGGCCGCCCGGTCCGAGGTCACCCGACAGCCTCTGGGGGCTGTCCCGTAATCCCAGGCCTCTCGTCCGGACCATGCCGGGGCCCGCGTGCCCCGGCAAAACCGCTGGCGGGCACCCGGCTCCGTGGCGAAGGATGCGCGGATGGATGTGATCGCTCCACCCGCCACCGGCGTCCGGCACCACTGGGCCGACCTCCCCGCGTCCGTCCGGAGCGCCGTCGAGGACATCCTCGGCGCCCGCGTCGTCGAGGCGCGGAGCCAGAGTGGTGGGTTCTCGCCGGGCGTCGCCGCCCGCGTCCGGCTCGCGGACGGGCGGCGCGCGTTCGTCAAGGCGGTGAGCGCCGAGACGAACCCCGGGAGCCCGGACCTGCACCGCGCCGAGGCCCGGCACACCGCGGCACTCCCGCCCGACACCCCCGCGCCCCGGCTGCTCGGTTCGTACGACGACGGCACCCGGGTCGCCCTCGTGCTCCAGGACATCGACGGCCGCCAGCCCCGCATCCCCTGGGAACCCGCCGAGCTGCACCGGGTCCTGGCGGCGGTCGGTGAGCTGGGCACCGCCCTGACCCCGGCGCCGTTCGACGCGCCCCCCGCGGCCGTCCGCGAGGCCAAGATGTTCACCGGCTGGCGGACCCTGCTCGCCGAGGGGGACCCGGGTCGGCTCGCCCCGTGGGCGGCGCGCCACCTCGGCCGGCTCGCGGAGCTGGAGTCGGGCTGGGAGGGACCGGCCACCGGGGACAGCCTCGCCCACAGCGACCTGCGGGCCGACAACATCCTGCTCACGGACGACCGGGTGGTCTTCGTCGACTGGTCCCACGCGCTGAGGGCCGCGCCCTGGTTCGACCTGCTGGTGATGCTGCCGTGCGTGGCGGCGCAGGGCGGCCCCGATCCGGAGACCGCCTTCACCGCCCACCCGCTGGGCCGGGACGCCGACCCGGCGGGAGTGACGGCCGTACTCGCCGCGCTGACCGGCTACTTCGTATCGGCTTCGCTGAAGCCGGCCCCGCCCGGCCTGCCGACGCTCCGGGCCTTCCAGCGTGCCCAGGGTGCGGCGGCGCTGCGCTGGCTGCGGGGGAGACTCGGGCACGGCGCTCCTTGAGGGAGCCCTGTCAGACACCAGGCGCCAATGGTGATGAAACAGACCTTTGAGACCTCCGTGCGCTCCCCGCTCAGGCCAGGAAGCCGCGCAACAGCGCGGCCGTACCGGCGCAGTGCTCGCGCATCACCGCGCGCGCGGCCTCCCCGTCACCGTCGAGGACCGCCTCGACGAGGCTGGTGTGCTGGTGCTGCGAATGCTCCAGGTTCCGTACGAGCAGCGGTATGCAGTCCAGCAGGTCGTTCAGGGTGGCCCGGACGGCCGCGTACTGCGTGGTGAGCGACGCGGACCCGGAGAGCTCGGCCAGGGTCAGGTGGAACAGGGTGTCGCGCCTGCGGTAGTCCTGCAGCGGGGCCTCGTGAGTCGTTGTCAGGGCGGCGCGCAGCCGGTCCGCGCCCTCGCCGTCGAGTCCCTGCACGGCGCACAGTTCGGCCGCCCCGGCCTCCAGCACCTCGCGGAAGCGCAGCACGTCCTCGATGTCGACGGACGCGATCCTCCGGCGCAGCTCGTCCTCGCCGGGGCTTCCGGTGCGCCGCAGCACGAACGTGCCGCCGTACCGGCCGCGCCTGCTCTCCACCAGGCCCTGGTCCTGCAGGACCTTCAGCACCTCGCGCAGGGTGACCCGGCTGATCCCCAGCAGCTCGGAGAGGTCGCGCTCGGCCGGCAGCCGCCCGCCGCCCGGCACCAGCCCGAGCCTGATCACCTGGAGGATCTGCTCCAGCGCCTCCTCGAAGCCGTTCCCCGCCCGGACCGGCCGCAGCACGGGCATCAGGCGGTCGATGAACTCGCTTTCCCCGGCCACGCCCCGCTCCCCTTCCCGGTCAAGGTCGACCATCAATGGTTGACCCCCACACCTTAAGTCTTCCGGCAATCGGCGGGTCAGGGCCGGTGAGCGAACCCTAGAGTGGGGGGATGAGCAACGCGACACCGCCCGGCTGGTACCCGGACGCCGCGACACCGGGCACCGACCGCTGGTGGGACGGCACGGCGTGGACCGCGCACACCCGTCCGGCCGCCCAGGCGTCCCAGGAGTTCGGTCCGCCCGAGCCGGTCGCCGCCGCATCCGGCGACGGCACCGCCGGGGGCGGGGGCGGCACCCGGATCGTCGCGCTCGCCGTTGCCGGGCTGGTCGTCGTCGGCGCGGCCGTCACCGGAGCCGTCCTACTGGGCAGGGACGAAAGCGGTACGCGGCCCGAGGCCGGACCGAGCAGCTCCGCTCCGCCGGCCACCGCCGCGACGGACACCCCGTCGCCCGGTGACTCACCGGCCGAGGACGACCCGAAAATCCTCGTCGACCAGCTCAACGGCATCACCCTGCCGATCCCCGACGGCTGGGAGAAACCCGGCAGGACCGTCGAAGCGGTCCTCACCATGCGCACCGTCGACTCCTACGACTGCCCCGGCAGCTCCTCCGCCTTCTGCTACCACGGCACGGTGACCAGCCGCATCGCGAGCGCCACGGACATCACCTCCGCCGAGGAGCTCGCCAAGCAGGACATCGCCACCGCCGCCGACAGCGCCTACGAGAAGAACACCGTCGGCGAGCGGATCCACGGCGGCATCACGTCCCACAAGCAGCTCGACTCCGCGACCGTGAGCGTCGCCGGGCGCGCCGGCTACCAGGTCCGCTGGCGCGTCGACACGGCCAAGGGGCCCGGCGGTTATGTGCAGTCGCTCGTCTTTCCGTCCACGATCGGCAGTGAATCGCTGATCATCGTCCGCTACGCCTTCGACGCGGGCCCCGACGGACCGCCGCTCTCGCTCATGGACACCATCACCAAGGGGATCCGGCGGATCGGCGACAGCGCGACGAGCGGTGGCGTGGGCAGCTCGATCGCGCCCTGACACGGGCCGCCCCGCTCAGACAGCCCCTCAGAGGAACGTACGGCCCTCGCCCCGGTACGTCGGCACGGCCGCGGTCACCCGGTCGCCCTCGATCAGCTGCAACTCGTCGAAGCGTTCGCACAGTTCACCGGCCTTCGCGTGCCGGAACCACACCTTGTCACCGATCAGCAGATCGTCGGCCGGGGCGCCGAGCAGCGGGGTCTGCACCTCGCCGGGCCCCTCCTGCGGGTCGTAGCGCAGTCCCTCCGGCAGATACGGGACGGGCAGCCGGTCCGGGCCCGCGGGGCCGGACGCCGGATAGCCGCCACCGAGGACCGTCACCACGCCCACACCCGGCCGGCGCACCACGGGATGGGCGAACAATGCCGCCGGACGGGCCGTGAACGACGTGTAGTTGTCGAACAGCCTCGGCACGTAGAGCCCCGACCCGGCCGCGATCTCGGTCACCGCGCGTTCGGCCGCGGTGTGCTGCACACTGCCCGTGCCGCCGCCGTTCACGAACTCCAGGTCCGGCGCCACCGCCCGTACCGCGCGCACCACCTCGGCCCGCCGGACGGCCAGTTCCCTGCGGCCCGCGGCCTGCATCAGCCGGACCGCCCGGGAGCGCAGCGGCCGGCCCGCGACCGAATCCCCGACCCCGGCGATATGACCCTCGTACGCCATCAGACCCACCAGCCGGAAACCCGGCCGCCGGGCCACCGAGCGTGCCAGTTCCGCCAGTTGGGCGGGGGAGCGCAGCGGTGAACGCAGGGCGCCGACCCTGACCCGGCCGCCGAGCAGCCGGAGCGAGGTGTCCAGCTCCAGGCAGACCCGTATCTCCTCGCGGCCACCCGCCCGCGCCGCGTCGATCAGCTCCAACTGCGCGTGGTCGTCGACCATCACCGTCACCGCCGCGGCCAGCTTCGGATCGGCGGCCAGCTCCGCGAAGGCGGCCCGGTCGGCCGACGGATAGGCCAGCAGCACGTCCTCGAACCCGGCCCGCGCCAGCCACAGCGACTCCGCCAGCGTGAACGACATGATCCCGGCGAAACCGGGCCGCGCCAGCACCCGCTCCAGCAGGGCCCGGCAGCGCACCGACTTGCTCGCCACCCGGATCGGCTTCCCGGCCGCCCGGCGGACGAGATCGTCGGCATTGGCGTCGAACGCGTCGAGATCGACGATGGCGATCGGGGCGTCCAGGTGGGCGGTGGCCCGGTTGTACCGGGTCCGGTCAGCGGCACGGGCAGTCATGGCGGCAGCTTGCCAGACGTCCGTACCGCTGGGTAGGGGGATGATCCGCGCAGATCGTCCGGGGCCGGGCGGCCCGCTCCCGCCAGGGGCGTTCCACCCCGTAGAGTGACGGCACGCGGCAACCAACGGACCTGCCTGTGACGTCGATCCGCGCACGGTACGGAATGGGACCAGGGGGGCGGATGAGTACCGAGGCGCAGCACGCTCCTGTCCCGCCCCGCCCCACGATCCCGCCGTCGGCGCCCCCGGCGCAGGACCCCCCTCCGGCTTCCGTGGGCACACCCGATCCGACGCGCCCGAGCACACCGCCGCCCGCGGCGGCCGCCCCGCCCGTGGAGACCACGGCGCGGCTCCGGCCCGTGCCCCCGGCCCCCGCCGTGCCCGCCACCGCCCCACCCGCCACCGCCCCGCCGCGCCCCGAACAGCCACCCGCGGCGACCCGCCGCCGGCCCGTCGGTGCCGTGGACCTCACCCCGCGCCCTGGAGCGGCCCCGCCACCGGCCGGGCCGGCCCACGTCCCGCACCCGTACCGGCAGCCGCAGCCGCAGCCGTACCGAGGTCCCCACCCCGAGACGCCCGCCGAGACCACCACCCGGCTGCGCCCGATCCGTACCCGTCACCCCGCCAGGACCGCGACCGCCGCGGCCTGTGTCGTGCTCGGGCTCGGACTGATCGGCGGCGCGGCCACCGGCGCCTGGCTCACCAGCGACTCCTCGGCCGACGCCGCCGCCCACAGCGCCTACACCGTGGGCCGCTCCGCCTGGCACAGCGTCCCCGTGGACACCCTCTTCCCCCGCACGCTGACCGGTGACGGAGCGGGCCCCGGCGGCGCCGACCGGATCTGGACCCGGATCGCCGTCGCCCCGGACGGCGGCTGCCGGGCGGCCCTGGACCCGCTGCTGGCCAGGACCCTCGGCCCGGTCGGCTGCGAGCGCCTGCTCCGTGCCACCTACACCGACGCCACCAGCAGCAGCGTCACCACGGTCGGGGTGATCTTCACCGAGGGCGACCCGGCGGCGATGAAGGCGCTGAGCACCCGCTTCACCGGCCAGCACCTCGGCCGGCGCACCGACCTGATGCCCCGCACCTACCCCGCCAAGGGCACGGTCGCCGCCGGGTTCGGCGACCGGCAGCGCGCCAGCTGGACCGTCCACGTACTGACCGAGGTGCCCGTCGTCGTCTTCGCCGTGTCCGGCTTCGCCGACGGACGGACCGTCACCGACCCGCAGCCCGTCGACCGGGCCATGGCCGCGGACGCCACGACGGCCGCCGCCCAGGCCGGGCTCGGCCACGAGGCCAAGGGCATCGCCGACCGGATCGAGCGCGGACTGCGCCGGACCGTCACCGACCTCACGGAGAAGCCGGAATGAGCCGCCGCAGCCGCCGTCACCGTGCCCTGGGCGCGGTCTGCGCCGCCACCGCGTTCACGCTCCTGCCCGCGGCACCGGCCGGGGCCGACGCCATCCGGGACCAGCAGTGGGGCCTCCAGACGCTCCACACCGACAAGGCGTGGCGGACCACCAAGGGCAGGGGAGTCACCGTCGCCGTCGTCGACACCGGGGTCGACGGCAGCCTTCCCGATCTGGCCGGCCAGGTACTGCCCGGCAAGGACATGATCGGCTTCGGGGCCCGCCGCGGTGACCGCTCCTGGGCCCGGCACGGCACCGCGATGGCGGGTATCATCGCTGGTCAAGGCCATGGGGCGGGGCGCGGCGACGGTGTGCTCGGCATCGCGCCCGAGGTGAAGATCCTCCCGGTGCGGGTGATCCTCGAAGCCTCCGACCCGGCCCGTGCCAAGGCCCGGGAGTCACGCGGCACGGCCCTCGCCGACGGCATCCGCTGGGCCGCCGACCACGGCGCCGATGTCATCAACCTCTCGCTCGGCGACGACAGCAAGTCCGCGCACCCCGAGCCCGGCGAGGACGCCGCCATCCAGTACGCGCTGAAGAAGGGGGCCGTCGTCGTGGCCTCCGCGGGCAACGGCGGCGAGAAGGGCGACCACATCTCGTACCCCGCCGCCTACCCCGGCGTGATCGCGGTCGCCGCCGTCGACCGGTACGGCACCCACGCCGCGTTCTCCACCCGCCGCTGGTACGCCACCGTCAGCGCCCCCGGGGTCGACATCGTCGTCGCCGCGCCCGACCACCAGTACTACGTGGAGTGGGGCACCTCCGCCGCCTCCGCGTTCGTCTCGGGCGCGGTCGCGCTGGTCCGCGCCGCGCACCCCGGACTGACGCCCGCCCAGATCAAGAAGCTCCTCACGGACACGGCCCGCAGCGCCCCGGCAGTCGGCCGCGACGACGCCCGGGGGTACGGCATCGTCGACCCCGCCGCGGCGATCGAGGCCGGAGCCGCGCTCCGCCCCGCCGGTCTGCGTGCCGAATCCGCCGGGACCGGCTACCGGAAGCGGTACTTCGGCGCCGGCCCCACCCCCGAGCGCCACGAAAGCAGCCCGGCGGGCTGGCTCGCCGCAGGCGCGGGCGGCCTCGGAGCGGTGCTGCTCGCCCTGGCCGTGGTGCTCTGGCGCGGCAGGGGCCGAGGTCCGGCCGCCGTACGGGGCTGAACGCGGCCCCAGGGGCTCTCGTCCGGATCAGGGAGCGGGGTCCGGTCCCTGGTCCGGCCTCACCCGAACGAAAGGCGCCGGCTCACCGCGCGGCGCCGAGCACACCCACCGCGGCCCTCGCCACCGACTCGACCAGCGCGATCCCCGACTCCTTCGTCCCGTGCCCGTCCGAGAGCACCGCCAGCAGACAGGTGCGCGCGCCGGTCCGGACCCGCCCGATGCTGTTGATGTCCCACAGCCCGGTCGTCGTCCGTGGCATCCACCCGTTCTTCAGGGCACAGTCGCTGCCCGCCGCCGACACACCCCACCGCTGACCGGCCTCGACCCGCTCCATCAGCGCCCGCAGATACGCACGCGAGTCCTCGCCCAGCTCCGAATCCGTGCCGAACACCGCGCGCAGCAGCGTCAGCCGGTCAGCCGCCGTGGTCCGGGTCAGTCCCCAGGCGTGCGCCGCCGTCGTCCCGGTCAGGCCCAGGCGCGCATTGGCCGCGTCGAGCGCCGCCGGACCGCCGATGGCCCGCAACAGCGCGGTGGCGGAGGCGTTGTCGCTCCGCTCGATCACGGCGGTGGCACGGTCGCGCTCGACGGCGGTGAGCGCGCGCCGCTCGTCCTGGGCGATGAGCAGCAGTGCCGCGACCATGTCGACCTTGACGACGCTGGCGGTGTCGAACGCGCCGTCCCCGTAGACCGCCCGAGCCCCGTTCCCGGTGTCCAGCACGGCGACCGACACCCTCGCGCCACCCGCGTAAGGCGGCAGCGGCTCCACCGCCGCGGCCAGTGCCGTGTCGAGATCCACCGGCGGCTCCTCGCTCTTCGTCACCCGTCGTCACCGGGACCGACGATACGGACCCGGCCGCGGAGACCGGCCGACGCCGACCTGTCGGCAGGGCGGGAAAACCCAGGCACTAGGCTCGCCCTGTGGCGCAGAAGAACATTCCGGACCCCGGATACTCCGACGACGACGGCACGGCCGACCCGGCACTGACCGAGGCGCTGGCCGCCTGGGCCGAGGACCGCAAGGCCGTCGGCCCGGTACTCGAAGCCCTCAAGGGCACCCGGCTCCTGGTCCCGGTCGTCGCGGTACTGGGGGAGGTGGAGGAGGACGAGAACGGGCTGCGCCGCGAGAAGACCAGCGACATGGCCGTCCCCACCCTCCAGGCGGGGGACCGCCGCGCCCTGCCCGCCTTCACCTCGACCGCCTCGCTGGCCCTCTGGGATCCGCAGGCACGCCCCGTCGCCGTACCCCTGCACCAGGCGCTGCAGGCCGCCGCGCACGAGAAGGCGGACACGGTCGTCCTCGATCTCGCAGGCCCGGTCGCGTTCGAGCTGACCGGCTCCGCACTGCTCGCCCTCGCCGAGGGCCGCACCAGCGCCGACCCGCTGGACGACCCCGCGGTCACCTCGGCGGTACGGACCGCGGTCGCCGCCGAGCCCGCGGTGCTCCGGGCCCACCTCGGCCCCGGCCGGGCCGACGGCACCCTCGCCCTGGTCCTCGCACCCGGCGCGGACCAGGGCGAAGCGGCCCGCCGGGTCGCGGAGCTGCTGGCAGCCGACGAGGTCCTGCGCGCCCGCCTGGTACGCGGCCTCGACCTGGCACTGCTGCCGGCCGACGCCGCCGCGCCCGGTGAGCCCCTGTTCACGCGCTGAACGCCGAGAGCCCCCTGCCCGGGACGGGGCGGGGGGCTCTCACGCTCGTGGGAACGGAACAGACGGGTGGGGCTCAGAGGCTGTCGGGTGACCTCCAATCGGGCAGCCACGGTCTGGCACGCACGCTTCCCGCGTTGCCGAAATATCCTAGTAGCTCCGCTAAGAGGACATCCCGGCGCCTTGGAATCGCACGCACCAGACCGCGTCCGCTTTCCGATCGGAGGTCACCCGACAGCCTCTCAGCCGAAGACCGGGCCGGTGTACTTCTCGCCGGGGCCCTGACCGGGCTCGTCCGGTACCAGCGACGCCTCGCGGAACGCGAGCTGCAGCGACTTCAGGCCGTCCCGCAGCGGGGCCGCGTGGAAGGAGCTGATCTCGGTGGCGCTGCCGTCCAGCAGACCGGCCAGCGCGTGCACCAGCTTGCGGGCCTCGTCGAGGTCCTTGTGCTCGTCGCCGTCCTCGGTCAGCCCGAGCTTCACGGCGGCGGCGCTCATCAGATTGACCGCGACCGTCACGATCACCTCGACCGCGGGCACCTCCGCGATGTCGCGGGCCATGTCGTCGAAGCCGGGGGAATCACTGGTGGGGGTCGCGTCACTCATGCGCCATACGATAGGCCCACGCCGATGCCGCCCCGCCCGCGGGAGCGGTGCGGGGACAGCCGGTTAGCATACGCCCGGGGGAGCTGCTAACCTTGTGTAACGACCGGCTGGGCAGCTATGTGCCCGGCCCACAAGTGGAGGCTCCGATCTCCCACCTGGCTGTCCTTCAGGACGGCGGGTCATCCGGTCAGGCGGTGACCATCGTTCCGTACGGACGATGGGACCGCCCGATGCGCCCCGCGGTTGACCGCGGTGGTTCCGGTTGTTCCAGGAGCCCCGCCTGTGTCCCGTCCGGGGCATTTTTATTGCACTGGTGCGGTTGGTCTCACGAAACAGACGTTACGTGGCTGCCCGCCAGGCGGCCGCGTGGTGCTACCGAGGAGGATCCATCAGCGCCGAGCCCCGCATCAACGACCGGATTCGCGTTCCCGAGGTGCGACTTGTCGGTCCCAGCGGCGAGCAGGTCGGGATTGTTCCGCTTGCCAAGGCCCTGGAACTCGCACAGGAGTACGACCTCGACCTGGTCGAGGTGGCGGCGACCGCCCGTCCGCCCGTGTGCAAGCTCATGGACTACGGGAAGTTCAAGTACGAGTCGGCCATGAAGGCCCGTGAGGCGCGCAAGAACCAGGCGCACACGGTCATCAAGGAGATGAAGCTCCGGCCGAAGATCGACCCGCACGACTATGACACCAAGAAGGGTCACGTCGTCCGGTTCCTCAAGCAGGGCGACAAGGTCAAGATCACGATCATGTTCCGTGGTCGTGAGCAGTCCCGCCCGGAGCTGGGCTTCCGACTGCTCCAGCGTCTGGCTTCGGACGTGGAGGAACTCGGCTTCATCGAGTCCAACCCGAAGCAGGACGGCCGGAACATGATCATGGTTCTGGGCCCGCACAAGAAGAAGACCGAAGCCATGGCCGAGGCCCGCGAGGCCCAGGCCGCCCGCAAGGCGGGGCGTCAGGGTTCCACCCCCGACGCCGAGGCCGCGGACGAGGCTGCTGAAGCGCAGCCCGAGGCTCCGGCCGAGACACCTTCCGAGGCGTGACCTCAGGGGGCCGCCATCCAGGCGGCCCCGGGTCTCCCCGGAATTCCCACCAAGATCTGACGCCCCTGCTGCCCGGTGCCCGCACCGCGAGGGGCGCCACTGACGAGGAGAGAACGGCGCGATGCCGAAGAACAAGACGCACAGCGGTGCCAGCAAGCGCTTCAAGATCACCGGCTCCGGCAAGGTGCTCCGTGAGCGTGCAGGCAAGCGCCACCTTCTTGAGCACAAGTCGTCCAAGAAGACCCGCTCGCTGACCGGCACGGTCGTAGTGGCTCCGTCCGACGCCAAGAAGATCAAGAAGCTTCTCGGCAAGTGAGTCCGCGGCCCGCGGTGAACCCGTGGGCGGCGCACTCGACTCAGACCGGGACCAATTCGTTTCCGGGCCGTGTGAGTCCAACCACGGCCCCGCTACAAGGAGTTAAAAAGTGGCACGCGTCAAGCGGGCAGTAAACGCTCACAAGAAGCGCCGGGCAATCCTCGAGCAGGCCAGCGGTTACCGGGGCCAGCGCTCCCGCCTGTACCGCAAGGCGAAGGAGCAGGTCACCCACTCCCTCGTCTACAACTACAACGACCGCAAGAAGCGCAAGGGCGACTTCCGTCAGCTGTGGATCCAGCGCATCAACGCCGCTGCCCGCCAGAACGGCATGACGTACAACCGCCTCATCCAGGGTCTGAAGGCCGCCAACATCGAGGTGGACCGCAAGATCCTGGCCGAGCTCGCGGTCAACGACAGCAACGCGTTCGCCGCCCTCGTCGAGGTTGCCCAGAAGGCCCTCCCGAGCGACGTCAACGCCCCGAAGGCCGCCTGATCCAGGTCGCACTTCCTGTCTTCTGAGCCGGACCCGCAGGCGCTCGCCGTCTGCGGGTCCGGTGCGTTGCACGACATGTTCCGTACGTCCGTCACCTCCGTACGCAGAGAGGCTCGCCGCCGACCATGGGCACCCCCGAACTGATCTCCCCGCGATCGCCGCGCGTCACCGCCGCCCGGCGGCTGGCCAAGCGCAACTTCCGCGGCAAGGAGCGCAGGTTCATCGCCGAGGGGCCGCAGGCCGTGCGCGAGGCCGCCGAGCACCGCGGCAGCGACGGCGAGCCGACACTGATCGAGCTGTTCGCCACCGTCGAGGCGGCCGAGCGGTACGCCGACATCGTCGCCGCCGCCCACGCGGCCGGCGCCCGGGTGCACCTCGCCGACGGCGAAGTGCTCGCCGATGTGTCGCAGACCGTCACCCCGCAGGGCCTGATCGGCGTCTGCCGCTTCCTCGACACCCCGTTCGACGCGATCCTCGCCGCGAAGCCGAAGCTCGTCGCCGTCCTCGCCCACGTACGCGACCCCGGCAACGCCGGTACGGTGCTGCGCTGCGCCGACGCGGCGGGCGCCGACGCCGTCGTGCTCACCGATGCCTCGGTGGACCTCTACAACCCCAAGTCGGTCCGGGCCTCGGTCGGTTCGCTCTTCCACCTCCCGGTCGCCGTCGGCGTCCCGGTCGAGCAGGCCGTGCGGGGGCTGCGGGCGGCGGGCGTACGGATCCTGGCCGCCGACGGCGCGGGCGACGACGACCTCGACGACGAGCTCGACGCGGGCACCATGGGCGGTCCGACCGCCTGGGTCTTCGGCAACGAGGCCTGGGGCCTGCCGGAGGAGACCCGGGCGCTGGCCGACGCCGTCGTACGCGTTCCCATCCACGGCAAGGCGGAGAGCCTCAACCTCGCGACGGCGGCGGCCGTCTGCCTGTACGCCTCCGCGAGGGCCCAGCGCCCGAGGTGACCGCGGCCCCGCGCCACCGCAGGGTGTCGCTCCGTCACCGACGACTAGTAGGGTGGCGAACTCGGGGGCCCACTGCACCGGTTCGAGAGGTGGGGTACGGGATATGGCTGTCGGCATGAGCAGGCCGCGCGAGACACATGCGGCCGTCGTGCGCGCCCGTGAACCCTCCGGCACGGTCGGTGGACCGGACGGGAGCGGGGAGCTCGGTGCCGTCGACATGAGTGTCGATCCCGACGACCTGCCCGACGGACTGGTCGTCGCCGACGAGACCGGTCGGGTCATCTGCTTCAACTCCGCCGCCGCCCGGATCACCGCGGTGCCCCGGGCCGCCGCCCTCGGCCGCTCCCTGGAGCACGCGCTGCCGTTGGAGGACCTCAAGGGCCGCCGCTGGTGGACCTTGACCGATCCCTACGGCGGCCTCGCCACCCGGGTCGGCCAGCCCGAGCGCAATCTGCTGCTGCCCGGCGGCCGGGAGGTCCTGGTCTCCGCCCGCTACGTGCGCGAGCACCCGACCGGCCCGGTGCGCCGCGTGGTGATCTCGCTGCGCGGCACCGAGGCCCGCCGCCGCAACGAGCGCAGCCACGCCGAGCTGATCGCGACGGTCGCCCATGAGCTGCGCTCCCCGCTGACCTCCGTCAAGGGCTTCACCGCGACCCTCCTCGCCAAATGGGAGCGGTTCACCGACGACCAGAAGCGCCTGATGCTGGAGACGGTCGACGCCGACGCGGGCCGCGTCACCCGGCTCATCGCCGAGCTGCTCGACATCTCCCGGATCGACTCAGGACGCCTGGAGCTGCGGCGCCAGCCCGTGGACCTCTCCGCCGCCGTCGAACGTCACATCCAGGCCCTCACCGCGAGCGGCCAGACCCCCGACCGCTTCCTCGTCCGCACCTGCCAGCCGCTCCCCGCGGTCTGGGCCGACCCGGACAAGGTCGACCAGGTGCTGGGCAACCTGCTGGAAAACGCGGTGCGCCACGGCGAGGGAACCGTCACCATTGAAGTCGCACCCGCACCCGCGAAGAGCGACGAGAAGGGAACGGCCGTCACCGTGAGCGACGAGGGCCCCGGCATCCCCGAGGAGTCGATGGGCCGTGTCTTCACCCGCTTCTGGCGGGGAAGCAAGCGCGGCGGTACGGGCCTGGGCCTCTACATCGTCAAGGGCATCGTCGAGGCGCACGGCGGCACGATCACGGTCGGCCGCGGTCCCGGCGGCGGCGCGGAGTTCCGATTTATTCTGCCCGTGAGCGCGCCGGCCTACCTGGTCTGAGCGGCCCACGGGCCTCCCACACATCCTGTGGCCCTTAGACTCGACCTTTGGCACCTTTGCGTCCTCCAGTCGTCGATCGGGGCCATGGGGGTCCGGGGCATTCCCCGGTAAGCGCAGTATCAGCCAATCGGAAGCACGGGAAGAGATGTCGGCACCGAACAAGTCGTACGACCCAGTCGAGGTCGAGGCACTGAAACCGGAAGAGATCGAGCGCATGCGGGACGAGGCGTTCGCCGCCTTCGCCGCCGCCGGTGACCTCGACGCGCTCGCCCAGGCGAAGACCGCGCACACCGGTGGTACCTCGCCGCTGTCGCTCGCCAACCGCGAGATCGGCGCACTGCCGCCGCAGGCCAAGGCCGAGGCCGGCAAGCGCGTGGGCCAGGCCCGCGGCGCCGTCTCCAAGGCCCTCGCCGCCCGTCAGGCGGAGCTGGAGGCCGAGCGGGACGCCCGTGTGCTGGTCGAGGAGGCGGTGGACGTCACGCTGCCCTACGACCGCACCCCGGCAGGTGCCCGCCACCCGCTGACGACCATCATGGAGCGCGTCGCGGACGTCTTCGTCGCCATGGGCTACGAGGTCGCCGAGGGCCCCGAGGTCGAGGCGGAGTGGTTCAACTTCGACGCCCTGAACTTCGTGCCCGACCACCCGGCCCGGCAGATGCAGGACACCTTCTTCGTCCAGGGCGCCGACGGTGCCAGGAACGACGAGTCCGGTGTCGTGCTGCGTACCCACACCTCGCCGGTCCAGGCCCGCTCCCTGCTCGACCGCGAGCCGCCGGTCTACGTCGTCTGCCCCGGCCGCGTCTACCGCACCGACGAGCTCGACGCCACGCACACCCCGGTCTTCCACCAGATCGAGCTGCTGGCCGTCGACGAGGGCCTCACCATGGCCGACCTCAAGGGCACCCTCGACCACATGGTCCAGG
This sequence comes from Streptomyces sp. NPDC058240, assembly GCF_042882135.1. Taxonomy (NCBI): domain Bacteria; kingdom Bacillati; phylum Actinomycetota; class Actinomycetes; order Kitasatosporales; family Streptomycetaceae; genus Streptomyces; species Streptomyces sp. NPDC058240. The sequence goes on along the minus strand of NZ_JBHVWT010000004.1, from coordinate 200,241 downwards.
CGCTCTTCGGCCCGGACATGAAGACCCGGCTGCGGCCGAACTTCTTCCCGTTCACCGAGCCGTCCGCCGAGATGGACATGGTCTGCTTCGTCTGCCGCGGCGCGTCCGTCGGTAACCCGGACCGCCCCTGCCGCACCTGTGGCAGCGAGGGCTGGATCGAGCTCGGCGGCTGCGGCATGGTCAACCCCAAGGTGCTCATCGCCTGCGGCGTCGACCCCCAGAAGTACAGCGGATTCGCCTTCGGGTTCGGCATCGAACGGATGCTGATGTTCCGCCACAACGTAGAAGACATGCGAGACATGGTCGAGGGTGACGTCCGGTTCACCCGGCCGTTCGGGATGGAGATCTGATGCGCGTCCCGCTTTCCTGGCTGCGGGAGTACGTCGACCTGCCGGCGACGGAGACCGGCCGTGACGTACAGGCCAAGCTCGTCGACGTGGGTCTGGAGGTCGAGACCGTCGAGCAGATCGGCGCCGGCCTCAAGGGCCCGCTGGTCGTCGGACAGGTGCTGACCATCGAGGAGCTGGAGGGCTTCAAGAAGCCCATCCGCTTCTGCACAGTCGACGTCGGCGACGCCAACGGCACCGGCGAGCCGCAGGAAATCGTCTGCGGCGCCCGTAACTTCGCCGTCGGCGACAAGGTCGTCGTGGTCCTCCCGGGCGCCGTGCTGCCCGGTGACTTCGCGATCGCCGCACGCAAGACGTACGGCAGGACCTCGCACGGCATGATCTGCTCCACCGACGAGCTGGGCATGGGCGACGACGGCACGCACGGCATCATCGTGCTGCCGCCGGAGCACGAGGCCGGTACCGACGCGATCGAGCTGCTCCAGCTCGTCGACGAGGTCCTCGACATCGCCGTCACGCCCGACCGCGGCTACTGCCTCTCCATGCGCGGCGTCGCCCGCGAGACCGCCATCGCGTACGGCCTGCCGCTGCGCGACCCGGCGCTCCTGGACGTGCCCGCGCCGAACGCGTACGGCTACCCGGTCAAGGTCTCCGACCCGTTCGGCTGCGACCGCTTCACCGCGCGCACCGTCGTCGGTCTGCAGCCCGAGGCCCGGTCCCCGATCTGGATGCAGCGCCGGCTCCAGAAGGCCGGGATGCGGCCGATCTCGCTCGCCGTCGACGTCACCAACTACGTGATGCTCGAACTCGGCCAGCCGCTGCACGCCTACGACCGGACCCGGATCGACGGCCCGATCGGGGTGCGCCGCGCCGAGCAGGGCGAGAAGCTCACCACGCTGGACGGCACGGTCCGCGTCCTGGACGCCGCCGACCTCGTCATCACCGACAACCGCGGGCCGATCGGCCTGGCGGGCGTCATGGGCGGTGCCAACACGGAGATCGCGGACGCCGCCGAAGGCACGCACACCACCGAGGTCGTCATCGAGGCGGCGCACTTCGACGCGATCTCGATCGCCCGGACCGCGCGCCGCCACAAGCTGTCCTCCGAGGCCTCCAAGCGCTTCGAGCGCGGCGTCGACCCGCAGGCCGCGGCAGCCGCCGCGCAGCGCACCGTCGACCTGCTGGTGTTGCTCGCCGGCGGCACCGCCGAGGCCGGGGTCACCGAGGTCAGCGCACCGTCCGCGCCCCGCACCATCGCGATGCCCGCGAACCACCCCGACCGGGTGGCCGGTGTCGCGTACGGCCGCGAGACCGTCGTACGCCGCCTCCAGGAGGTCGGCTGCGACGTCTACGGGCAGGACGAGCTGATCGTCACCGTGCCGTCCTGGCGCCCCGACCTCGGCGAGCCGAACGACCTCGCCGAAGAGGTCATCCGGCTGGAGGGTTACGAGAACCTCCCGTCCACGCTCCCGACCCCGCCGTCCGGCCGCGGGCTCACCGACCACCAGCGGCTGTACCGCAGGGTCGGCCGGGCGCTCGCCGGAGCCGGCTACGTCGAGGCGCTGAACTACCCGTTCATCGGCGACGCCGTCCTCGACCAGCTCGGGCTCGACGCCGACGACGCCCGCCGCCGTACCGTCAAGCTCGTCAACCCGCTCTCCGACGAGGAGCCGGCGCTGCGCACCACGCTGCTGCCGGGCCTGCTCGGCGCACTGCGGCGCAACGACGGCCGCGGCAGCCACGACCTCGCGCTCTTCGAGACCGGCCTGGTCTTCAGGCCGACCGGCACCGAGACCAGGGCCGTCCGGCTGCCCGTCGACCGCCGTCCCACCGACGAGGAGATCGCCGGGCTCGACGCCTCGCTGCCGCGTCAGCCGCGCCGCGCCGCAGTCGTCCTCGCGGGCGCCCGCGAGCAGGCCGGCTGGTGGGGCAAGGGCCGCCTGGCCGACTGGGCGGACTCCGTCGAGGCCGCCCGCACGATCGCCCGTGAGGCCGGTGTCGAGGTGACCGTCCGCAGCGACCGGCACGCGCCGTGGCACCCGGGCCGGTGCGCCGCGCTGTACGTCACGGTGAACGGCGAGGAGACCCTCTTCGGGCACGCCGGTGAGCTGCACCCGCGGGTCGTCAAGGACCTCCATCTGCCCGAGCGCACCTGTGCCATGGAGGTCGAGCTCGACGTCCTGGAGCAGGCCGTCGACGGTCCGCTCCAGGCGCCCCGGATCTCCACCTTCCCGGTGGCGACCCAGGACGTCGCGCTGATCGTCGCGGAGAACGTACCGGCCGCCGATGTGGAGCGGGCGCTGCGCGAGGGCGCGGGCGAACTGCTCGAATCGGTGCGGCTGTTCGATGTCTTCACCGGTGAGCAGATCGGTGCGGGCCGCAAGTCCCTGGCGTACGCGCTGCGCTTCCGTGCGGCGGACCGCACGCTGACCGTCGACGAGGCTTCGGCCGCGCGCGACGCGGCGGTGGCCCTCGCCGCGGAGCGGACGGGCGCGGTGCTGCGGGGCGCATAGCGTTTCGCGGGAACACGGCGAGGAGGGGCGCATCCGGTGACCGGGTGCGCCCCTCCCGCATGCTCGCCGAGCGGCGAGGACCGCACCCGGGCCCCGGCGCGGCCCGGGTGAACCCGGCTCCGAGCCGACCCCGCAGCCACCCTCCGATCCGTGGGCAGTGGGTCGTGCGATCCGGCGCCGTCCGCGCTGCCACGGAGTGTCGGGCAGGTCGGCAGAGCGGACGGCGCGGGTGCGGGTCGTCGTGCTGTACGAGGGGGAGCAGACGACCCGTCCGCCTCTTGCGAGACGACTGATTCAACCGATCCGCGCGCCGGTGCAACAGGGTGCGCAGCGGGACGGTTCGGGCATTGCGTTCACACCCCGTGCGAATCGTGCTCCACTGGTGCGACACGCCTCGGCGTGCCGAACCACCGGAGGGGCGCATGGGGGCAACGGAGCCCAACATTCTGCTGGCTGCCCTGATCGAGGAGGCGGGTGTCTCCCGGGCGGGCCTTGCCGCGCACATCAACCGGGCCGGCCGCTCCCGCGGGCTGTGCCTGCGGTACGAACACACCGCGGTGGCCCGCTGGTTGAAGGGGCAGCGTCCGCGAGGCCAGGTGCCCGACCTGATCTGTGAAGTGCTCGGCGACCGGCTGAGCAGGCCCCTCTCGCTGGACGACATCGGCATGGCCACCCCGGGCACCGGCTCGCCCGTGCCCGCCTCCTCGCTCACCGGCTTCGTCGAGCGGGCCACCGCGCTGTGGCGCTCCGACGAAGGGCAGCGCCCGCAGACCCTCGTCCCGGCCGCCGTCACCGGCACCGCGGCGGTGATGCCCGTCTGGGAGTGGGAGAACCCGCCGGAGGACGCCGATGTCTCGCGCGGTGGACCGACCCGCGTCTGCATGGCCGACATAGTGACCCTGCGCGCGGCCCGTGCCCACTACGAACTGATGTACCGCCGGGCAGGCGGAATCGCGACCCGATCCCGCATCGTCGGCTTCCTCAACGCCGAGACCGCCCCGTTGCTGCGCGGCGGCTACAGCGACGCGATGGGCCGCCGGCTGCACCGGGCGGCGGGCGGTCTGGTGGCGGTCGCGGGGATCTGCGCCTACGACTCCGACGCGCACGGGCTCGCCCAGCGCTACTTCCACCAGGCGCTGCGGCTGGCCAAGGCGAGCGGGGACAGGGGGTTCGGCGGCTATGTGATCGCGCTGCTGGTCAACCAGTCGCTCCTCCTCGCCGACTACCGGCAGTCCGTGGCCTTCGCCCAGGCGGCGCTGCGGGCCGCCGGAGGCCACATCAGCCCCGCGCTCGCCGCCGACCTGTACGCGATGCAGGCCAAGGCGTACGCCCGCCTCGGCGACGCGGGCGGCGCCCGGGAGTGCATCCGGCGCGCCGAGTCGGAGGCCGAGCGCATCAGACCGGGCCATGAACCGGACGAGACGGGGTACGTCCAGCCGGGCCTGGTCGATGTGCAGGTGGCCGAGGCCCTGCTCGGCATCGGCGATCTGCCGGCGGCCAGGGAACACGCGGTGAAGGCCGTACGGATCCCGGCGCACGACCGGGGCCGGGTGCACCGGCTGGCCATGCTGACCCATGTCGAGCTGCGCCAGGGCGAGGCGGACCGGGCGGCGGCCACGGCCGCGGAGATGGCGGAGCGGGCCAGGGGCATGGAGTCGCGGCGGCTGCGCGACCGGCTGCGTGCCGTGCGCGAGGATCTGGTCGCGAGCGGCTGCGCCGACGCGGGGCGGGCCGCAGAACTGATCGACGGAGCGTTGCGCGTACCGCTGTGAGTGCGTACCCGGGAGGACCGGTGCGTTCCGTTCCGGTCCCGCTCCTGCTGCGATGTTGCCACCTACTTGTCGGAAGGTGGCAGAAACGTGCAATGGGCGAATCTGAACGAACAAACTGTGTACGAGAACCGCTGGTTCCGGGTCAATCTGGCGGACGTGGTCATCCCTGACGGCCGCCATCTCGACCACTACCTCATCCGGCTCCGCCCCGTCGCGGCGGCCACCGCCGTCAACGAGGCCGATGAGGTGCTCCTGCTCTGGCGGCACCGGTTCATCACGGACAGCTGGGGCTGGGAGCTCGCCGCGGGCGTCGTCGAGGACGGCGAGGACATCGCGGCCGCCGCCGCCCGGGAGATGGAGGAGGAGACCGGCTGGCGCCCCGGGCCGCTGCACCCGCTGCTGACCGTGGAGCCGTCGAACGGCCTCACCGATGCCCGGCACCACCTCTACTGGTCCGAGGAGGCCGCCTGGACCGGCGCGCCCAGCGACGCCTTCGAGTCCTCACGCCGCGAGTGGATACCGCTCAAGCTGGTGCCCGAGATGATCGCCCGCGGCGAGGTCCCGGCCGCCGGCATGGCCGCCGGGCTGATGATGCTCCGCCACTTACGGCTGGGGTGAGGCACCGCGAACCGCGTACGGGGCCGGTCCGGGGATCGCCCGGACCGGCCCCGTACGGGCACGAAGGAAGGATCAGGAGTACGGGTAGAAGCCCGAGCCGGTCTTGCGGCCGAGCCGGCCCGCGTCCACCATGCGCTGGAGCAGCGGGGGAGCGGCGTACAGCGGCTCCTTGAACTCCGCGTACATCGAGTCGGCGACCGAGGCCACCGTGTCGAGACCGATCAGATCGGAGAGCTTGAGCGGGCCCATGGGGTGGGCGCAGCCGAGCTCCATGCCGTTGTCGATGTCCTCACGGCTGGCGATCCCCGACTCGAACATCCGGATCGCGGAGAGCAGATACGGAATCAGCAGCGCGTTGACGACGAAGCCGGAGCGGTCCTGGGCGCGGATCGGGTGCTTGCCGAGCACGTCCTGCACCAGGGCCTCGGCGCGCTTCACCGTCTCGTCGGACGTCGTCAGCGCGGGGATCAGCTCGACGAGCTTCTGCACCGGCGCGGGGTTGAAGAAGTGGATACCGATGACCCTGTCCGGGCGGGAGGTCGCCACGGCCAGCTTCACCAGCGGGATGGAGGAGGTGTTCGAGGCGAGGATCGCGTCCTGCCGGGTCACTACCTGGTCGAGCACCTGGAAGATCTCGGTCTTGACCTGCTCGTTCTCCACGACGGCCTCGATGACGAGATCGCGGTCGGCGAATTCGCCCAGGTCCGTGGTGAAGCTCAGCCGAGCGAGTGTCTCGTCGCGCTCCTCGGGAGTGATCTTGCCGCGCTCGGCGGCCTTCGAGAGGGAGTTGTGCAGCCGGGTGCGGCCGATCTCCAACGCCTCGCCGGTGGTCTCGGCCACCATGACCTCGAGACCGCTGCGGGCGCACACCTCCGCGATGCCCGCGCCCATCTGGCCACAGCCCACCACTCCGACGCGTGCAATGTCGGCCATAGAGTCCGTCACCTCGTGCCTTTCGCTGTTCTGCGTGTCGCAGGTTCCCGTCTGATTCCGGTGCCCGCCCCGACCCCCCGACGTTACTCCGCGACCTACGGGTCATCGTGGGCCGGGGCGGGCATGCTCTGCGTTACGCCCGGATACCGGGGTGACGGATGTGGACAGAGAGACGGCAGGTGCAGCGAAATGCGGCAAATGGCCCGAAGAGGCTTTGTGGCGGGTGCGGCCGGGGTGGTTGCGGGGGTGGTGAGCACCGTCACCGCGGCCGGTGACGCGGCCGCGGTTCCGCCCCGGCGGACCGGTGCCGGGCGGACCGGCACACCGGCGCGCCCGGGTGCTCGCCATGTGGCACGGCGCGAACTGCGCGGCATCTGGGTCGCCACCGTCGCCAACGTCGACTGGCCCTCGGCGCCCGGCCTGACGCCGGCCGCCCAGCGGGCCGAGCTGATCGCGTACCTCGACGAGGCCGTGGCCCGGCGGCTGAACACCGTGATCCTCCAGGTCCGGCCGACCGCCGACGCGCTGTGGCCCTCGCCCTACGAACCGTGGTCCCAGTACCTCACCGGCGTCCAGGGCAAGGACCCCGGCTGGGATCCGCTGGGCACCGCGGTGAGCGAGGCGCACCGTCGCGGCCTGGAGCTGCACGCCTGGTTCAACCCGTACCGGGTCGCCAACCACACCGACCCGTCCCGGCTGGCCGCCACCCACCCGGCCCGACTGCACCCCGACTGGGTCCTGCCGTACGGCGGGAAGCTCTACTACAACCCCGGGATCCCCGAGGTCCGCCGCTTCGTCCAGGACGCGATGCTGGACGCGGTCCGCCGCTACGACATCGACGCCGTGCACTGGGACGACTACTTCTACCCGTACCCGGTGGCCGGGCAGGTCTTCGACGACGACGCCGCGTACGCCAAGTACGGCGCGGGTTTCCCGGACAAGGCCGCCTGGCGGCGCGACAACACCGACAAGCTGGTGCGCGAGACCGCCGAGCGGATCAAGAAGATCAAGAAGAACGTCCAGTTCGGGATCAGCCCGTTCGGGGTGTGGCGCAACGCCGCGACCGACCCGCTCGGCTCCGACACCAAGGCGGGGGTGCAGACCTACGACGATCTGTACGCCGACACCCGCGGCTGGGTCAGGAAGGGCTGGATCGACTACATCTGCCCGCAGGTCTACTGGAACATCGGCTTCGCCGCCGCCGACTACGCCAAGCTCGTGCCCTGGTGGAGCGAGGCCGTGCGCGGCACGGGCGTCGACCTGTTCGTGGGGGAGGCGCTCTACAAGGCCGGTGACCCCGCCCAGCCCGCCGCCTGGCAGGACCCGGCCGAACTCTCCCGGCACCTCGACTTCGCCGCCGGGTACGACCAGGTGCGCGGTCACGTCTACTTCTCCGGGAAGGACGTGGTCACGGACCGGATCGGGGCCATGGACCGGGTGGTGGGCGACCACTATCGCAACCGGGTGCGCCCACCGCGCTGACACGGAAAGGTGCGCCCACCCCGCCGGGTCAAGAACGCGGAGTGGGCGCGAGAGGTGTCGGGGGCGGGCTGCCGGGAACCGGCCGGCCCGCCCGCGGCCCGGAGGCGAAGAGCAGTGCCGTCCGCCGGAGGCCGCTACGGAGTCGGGGGCTGTTTCCGGATGTCGGTGTGCTGTACGACGCTGTCGGGACCGGGTGCAATCAGGTGTTCGTGTCCGTCGTCGGAGCGCACGCGGTACGGGGGAGCACCCCCGGCCCCGAGCACTTCGACGATCTCTGCGACCTTGTCGTGCTGGCCCACGGTCCTGCCGTGCGTCACCAGCCGGTCGCCCGTGTGTGCCTCCATCGGGACTGACCTCCTCACGGATGGCGGTCCATGTCGACAAGTCTATGACCGAAAGGCGACTTCGCCCGGTGGAGCGGGCGGGTCCTCACCGCGGACGCCGGGCACGCCCCGCCCGCTGGGTGGCCGCGATGCAGACGAGCACCGCGAGTGCCGCCGCCGGCGCCGCGGCCGAGACCGTCTCGCCGAGCAGGAAGAACGACCAGACCAGGGTCAGCAACGGCTGCGCGAGCTGGAGCTGGCTGGCCCGCGGCACCCCGATCTCCGCCATCCCGCGGTACCAGACGTACAGGCCGAGGAAGGTCGAGCCGGCCGCCACCCAGATCAGACCGATCACCCCGTGCGCGGTCAGCCGCACCGGCTCGGCCGGCAACGCGACCGCCGCTCCCGCCACCGCGAGCGGCAGACAGAGCACCAGCGCCCAGCCGACCACCTGCCAGCCCGGCATGACCCGGGCCAGCCTGCCGCCCTCCGTGTACCCCGCCGCGCACACCAGCAGCGCGCCGAACAGGTACAGATCGCCGCCGGACAGCTCACCCCCGCTCTGTTGCACGGTGAACACGATCACCACGGCGGCGCCGGCCAGCGCCGCGACCCAGAAGGCGCGGGGCGGTCGCGCTCCCGTACGCAGCGAGGAGAACACCGCGGTGGTCAGCGGCAGCAGCCCCACGACCACGGCTGCGTGCGAGGTCGTCGAGGTCTGCAGCGCCAGCGTGGTCAGCAGCGGGAAGCCGATCACCACACCCGCGGCGACGACGACGAGCCCGGCCCGGTGCCGTCGGTCCGGCAGCGCGACGCGTCCCAGCAGCAGCGCACTGCCCGCGATCACCGCGGCGAGCAGGGTGCGCAGCGCCACCAGCGACCAGGGGCCGAAGCTCTCCAGGCCCCAGGCCGTGGAAGGAAAGGTCAGGGAGAAGGCGAGGACACCGAGCCCGGCGAGAACGGCGCCGCGGTTCCCCTCGCGGCCGGTGCCGTGGCCCGTCCCGCTCCCGGCCGCACTGCCGGCCCCGCTGTCGATGCCGACGGAGGATCCGACCGCTATCGTGCCGTTGTTGGTAGCGCTATCCTTGGCTCTCATGCAAGAGCGTAGCAGTGTCGCCGACCTCGTCGGATCGCTCCGGAGTGAGGTGAACCGCTACTCACCCGGTGGAAAGCTGCCATCGAGTCGAGCCCTCGTGGAGCGCTTCCGGGTCAGCCCCGTCACCGTCTCCCGGGCCATCGCCCAGCTCGTCGCCGAGGGTCTGGTGGTCACCAGGCCCGGCTCCGGGGCCTTCCGGGCGCAACCCCGCGCCGATGTGCCCCCGCCGGGCGACACCTCCTGGCAGGAGGTCTCCCTCAGCGGCGACGGCGGCCCTGAAGTGGTGCCGCGCACCGTCGACGCCTCCGGGGTCCTGGTCACGCTCGCCGCACCGCCGCCCGGCGTCATCGAGCTGAACGGCGGCTACCTCCACCCCTCGCTCCAACCGGAGCGGGCGCTCGCCGCCGCCCTCGCGCGGGCCGGCCGCCGCCCCGGTGCCTGGGGCCGGCCACCCACCGACGGCCTGACCGAACTGCGGTCCTGGTTCGCCCGGGAGATCGGGCCCGCGTTCACCGCCGCCGACGTGCTGATCACCGCGGGCGGCCAGAGCGCCCTGGCCACCGCACTGCGCGCCCTCGCCCCGCCCGGCGCCCCGCTGCTGGTCGAGTCACCCACCTACCCCGGCATGCTGGCGGTCGCCCGTGCCGCCGGACTGCGGCCCGTGCCGGTGCCCATGGATGCCGACGGCGTACGGCCGGAGCTGCTCGACGCGGCCTTCCGCGCGACCGGCGCCCGCGTCTTCGTCTGCCAGCCGCTCTTCCAGAACCCGACCGGCGCGGTCCTCGCCCCCGAACGCCGCGCCGAGGTCGTCCGGATCGCCCGTGCGGCGGGCGCCTTCGTCATCGAGGACGACTTCGCGCGCCGGCTGGTCCACGACGACGCCGGGCCGCTGCCCGCACCCCTGGCGGCCGACGATCCGGACGGGGTGGTCGTCCACGTCTGCTCCCTCACCAAGATCGCCTCGCCGAGCCTGCGGGTGGGGGCGCTCGCCGCCCGCGGGCCGGTACTGGGCCGGCTGCGGGCCATCCAGGTCGTCGACAGCTTCTTCGTTCCCCGGCCGCTCCAGGAGTCCGCGCTCGAACTCGTCGGATCCCCGGCCTGGGGCCGCCATCTGCGGTCGGTGTCGACCGGGCTGAGGAACCGCCGCACCGCCATGACGACGGCCCTGAGCCTGGAACTGCCCGCCCTCACGGTCCCGCACATCCCCGTCGGCGGCGGCAGTCTGTGGTTGCGCCTGCCCGAAGCGGAGGCCGGTACGGACGAGTCCGCGGTGGTCTCGGCCGCCCTGCGCGCGGGTGTCGCCATCGCACCCGGCCGCCCGTACTTCTGCGCGGAACCCCCGGCCCCGCAGATCCGGTTGAGCTACTCCGCGGTCGCCGGGTCGGCCGAGATCGCCGAGGGGATCCGTCGGCTGCGCACCGCCTGCGACGAAGTCCTGACCGGTTCCGGGGGCGGCCTCCGGCCCTGACCCGGGCTGCCCGCGCGGTCCCTGAGAAGGCCGCTTCAAGCCAATCGGGGGCAGGCGCCGCGGGATCCGCCCCGGGCCGGGACGGGACGGCAGGACTCGTGAAGGCCCTCTTGACCGGAAGGGTGTTCGGATCCACGATCACCGCCATGACTTCCAGAGTCTCGTTGGTCGCCGCGGCACGCAGCTCCGCCGTGTTCGCCGAGCGGTTCGACGACGACCGGCCGCTGGACCACACCGGTCTGTACGAGGTCCGGCTCGCCGCGCCCGCCCTCATGCCTCTGGGCGCCGCCGAGCTGCGCTACTGCTCGCCGACCCCGCGCAGCCGCGCGACCGGCGACGCGCTCGGCTTCGCCCCGCTCGTCCAACCCGCCCTGCGCGACTGCGACATGGGCCGCTGGCGCGGCTGCACCCTCGCCGACGTCACGGCATGCGAGCCCGCGGCGGTCGACGCCTGGTTCGCGGACCCGCGCTCCGCCCCGCACGGCGGTGAACCGCTGCTCGCGTTCATTTCGCGGATAGGGGGCTGGCTGGACACCCGCCCCGCATGCGAGGGCGCCATCGTCGCCGTCGCCGAACCGGCGGTCGTCCGGGCCGCGCTCGTCTACGCGCTCAAGGCCCCGCCGTCGTCGTACTGGAGTGTGGACGTCGGGCCGCTCTCCACGGTCACGCTCACCGGTGTGCCGGGCCGCTGGAGTCTCAGGCTCGAAGCTGGAGTCCGCTGAAGTTCCTGGAGAACTTTCCGGCGAATTTCCGGGAGTACGGGGAACCGGGCGCGGCGGTCGCCGTACCTATCGGCGGTTCCGTGGTCTGCCTTCGGGGCGGTCGGCCGGACGGCGCCCCCGTCCGGCCCCGGGAGCGGACGGCCCTGGTCAGCGTCCGGTGAGCGAACAACGGCGACCGCTCGACGCCACCCGTCCTCGCCGGCCGGGGCCTCGCGGGCCTCGCCGCCCCGGTCGCCGCGCACTGGCCGGAATTCGCCGCGGCGGGCCCGGCGCCGACGTACGACGACCGGCACCGGGTCCGCAGGAGGGGGGGGCAGGACCTCCCGGCTCGCTACGCAGCACCCCCACCAGGCGCGCAGTGCACAGCTCGTTCTGGTGTGCCTCGCTTGTCTCTTCTACATATCCCACGACACCGCCGCTGAGA
>NZ_JBHVWT010000004.1:102452-188533 GCF_042882135.1 Streptomyces sp. NPDC058240 | reverse complement strand
GTTTCTCTCACCCCCCCTTCTCGCACCACCTTACCCGAACCTCCCCTGGCGGGCCCAAGCCCCAATAACCCCCACCGCACACCTTTCCCCCCGCGGCGTCCGGCGGACCCGGCGGCTCGGTCAGCCGTCCTCCCCCGAGCCGGTGAGGAGGGTGAGGGCCTCGGCGATACCCGTCTCGGCGGTCGCCTTGTCGATGCCGAGATCCGTCAGCACACCCGTACCGTCCTCCTGCTCCAGCAGCGCGAGCAGGATGTGCTCGGTGCCGATGTAGTTGTGGCCCATCCGAAGGGCCTCCCGGAACGTCAGCTCCAGTGCCTTGCGGGCCCCGGCGTCGTACGGGACGATCTCCGGCAGCTCGCCGGTCACGGCCGGTGGCAGTGCCTCGGTCGCGGCCCGGCGGACGTCCTCCAGCGTGATGCCCTGGGCCTTGACGAACGCCGCGGCCAGCCCTTCCGGCTCGCTGAGCAGCCCCAGCACCAGGTGCGCGGTGCCCACCTCGTCGTTGTGTGCCGTGCGGGCCTCGTTCTGCGCGGCCATCACGACGTTCCTGGCCCGCGGGGTGAAGCGGCTGAACCCCTGGCTGGGGTCGAGATCCGACACCTCGCCGGGGTCCTTGGCCACGAACCGCTTCTGGGCCGCCTGCCTGGTCACCCCCATGCTCTTGCCGATCTCGGTCCAGGAGGCGCCCGAGCGCCGTGCCTGGTCCACGAAGTGGCCGATCAGATGGTCGGCGATGTCACCGAGGTGGTCCGCGGCGATCACCGCGTCGGAGAGCTGGTCGAGGGCGTCGGTGTGCACCTTTTTGATGGCCTCGATCAGATCGTCGAGGCGCACGGGATGGGTCGGGCGTACGGGATTCACCATGTGTCAACCGTAGGTTGACAGTCCCGAGGTGTCAACCGTCAGTTGACAGTGGGGTCAGTGGCGCGACGCATTGCAGAAGACGCATGCCTCCCAGTACGCCGGCGCGCACAGCACGCGGTGCCGTACGCACGAGGCCATGGCGGCCTCCTCCGGACCGGGGAAGGGGAAAATGCCGCTCCGCAGCTCGGTGCCGGCGGGGTCGAACGCCTCGACCATCTCCCGGTACTGCCGCAGATATCCCTCGGCGAACGGCGGTTCGTAGCCCAGCTCGTCCCACCGGTGCCTGCGCAGGGCCAGATCGAGCACCCGCAGCACGAAGCCCTTCGCCGCGGCCTGCTCGCCCGGGGAGCTGCCCCAGTCGACTTCCTCCAGGTCGAATCCGACCACCCCGCGCCCCACGGCGCCCTGGTCCTGCAAGGTCAGCAGGGTGGCGAAGCGGTACTCCCAGACGCTCTCGGCGAGACCGGACACGGCCAGCATGAGCACGTCGACGAAGACGTCCGTGCCCCCGTTGGACATGGACAGACTGCGGCCCCCGCCGTGGAAGAAGTTTCCCATCCCGGCACCGTATCGGCGGAGCGGGGCTGTTCGGCCGCCGGTACGACGGAGCGCGCCGCCCGACGGGACTGCCGGGCGGCGCGCTCGTTCCAGAAATTGCGTGTGCGGGTCAGACGGTGCCGCTGTCCGCGATGGTGATCTTCGCCTGCGGGCGACCGCTCTGGGAGCCAAGGGACTCGATCTTCTTGACCAGCTTCATGCTGTCCTCGTCGTCGACCTCGCCGAAGACCACGTGCTTGCCGTCCAGCCACGACGTCACGATCGTCGTGATGAAGAACTGCGAGCCGTTGGAGTGGGGGCCACTGTTGGCCATGGACAGCTGGCCCGGCTTGGTGTGCGCGAGCTTGAAGTTCTCGTCCGGGAACTTGGCGCCGTAGATGCTCTGGCCGCCCGTGCCGTCGCCCCGGGTGAAGTCGCCGCCCTGCAGCATGAAGTCGGGGATGATCCGGTGGAAGGACGACCCCTTGTAACCGAAGCCCTTCTCGCCCGTCGCCAGCTGGCGGAAGTTCTCCGCCGTCTTGGGAACGATGTCGTCGAACAGTTTGAACGTGATCCGCCCGGCGGGCTCGTCGTTGATGGTGATGTCGAAGTAAACCTTGCTCGTCATGGAACCATCCTGACATCGACTCGTTCGGCATTGACGGGCGGGCACGGGTGACACGCGCGCTCGGGCGGCGTCCGCCCGCTCGTGTGCGCTCCCGCCTGCGTGCGACGACCCGTTCCCGTCCGGGCTTCCTGGCCCGGCGGAGCTCGGCTTCCGCCGCGATCACCGGGTTCCGGAACGGCGTGATCACCGGGATCCGGAGCAGCTGGCCCCTGCCGCGGCGCCGGGCCCGTGGCGCCGGGGTCAGCTCGTGCGCTGGAGGTGGGCGCCGATCTGCAGGAACGCCGGGACGAGCGGGGCCGCGGGGGCGACCGGGGACATCGCCTGGGATCCGTAATGGACGATGACGGTTTCCAACTGGGGTGAGATGAAGAGACGTTGGCCGTGAATGCCGCTGGCCATGAAGGAGCCGTAGGGGTCGTTCAGGATCCACCAGAAGTCGTGGTACGAGAGGGTGGCGGGGGCGCTGGGCGGCGCGGCGGGGAAGCGGACGCGCTTGGGGTAGCCCTCCGGCGCGTCGGTGATGGCGGCGGTCACGGCGTTCGGAATGATCTGCCGGTCCGCGACGGCACCGCCGCAGCGGATCATCTCGCCGAGCCGGGCCACGTCGCGGGCGGTGGCGCTGAATCCGCCGCAGGCGGCTTCGGTGCCCTCGCCGTCCAGGACGTAGTAGGCGTCCTCGTCGGCGCCGAGCCGGGACCAGATCATGTCGCTCAGCAGGGCCGAGGTGGTGGTGCCGGTGCCGCGGCGGAGGATTTCGGCGAGCGCTTCGACGTTGCCGTTCTCGTAGCGGAACTCGGTCCCCGGTGCGGCGGTCGCGCGTGCGGTGGTGAGGTGTTCGCGGATGCTGGTGGGGCCGCTGTAGCCGTAGGGGCGCAGGGGCGGTGCGACGACCGCGAAGTAGCGCTGGGCCTCGACGGGCTTGTCGAAGGGGCGCCCCGCGTAGGAGACATGGGTCCCCATGTGCAGCAGGTGGTCGACGGTGCTGTCCCCGAAGGCGGTGCCGGCGAGTTCGGGGATGTACGTGGCGGCTGTCGCGTCGCGGTCGAGGGTTCCCCGGTGGGCCAGGGTGGCCGCCAGGAGGCCTATGTACGACTTGGCCGCCGAGGCGTTGAAGTGGGCGTCGTGGGGCCGCAGCCCGTGCGGGTAGTTCTCGTAGACGACGGTGCCGCGGTGCATCACCAGGAGGGCGTCGGTCTCGGCGGCCGCGAAGAGGTCCTGGAGGGTCAGGGTGCGGCCGTCGGGCGCGGTGATCGTGAGCTGTTCGATGCCGGCGGTGCCGGTCGGCAGGCTGCGGGCGGGGCCCGGTCCGTGCCACACCCGCCGGCTGGGCAGCAGTTCCCGGCCCGACGTGGTGTAGCGGCGCACCCATGCCGGGTCGGTATAGCCGCGGGACCAGTGGAGATTCGCCAGCGGTGCCTCGGTCATGCGCGCTCCTCGAAATTGAGTGACGTTCCGATCGCTACCATACACACCGTCTAATTTCATGACTGTCGCGTTCTGGTTCGTTGCCTCCTCCAGTGATCGACTCGTGGTGCATCGCCTCGCTTGCCATAGAAGCATTGACCGGAAGTGGCCAGCACGTTACGTTGCCGAATCAACAGCCCATTAATGGACGCTGTGTTCAATCGCTTGCCGTCGCACCCCGAACAGGGCGTGCCCGGACGGGAGCGGCGCCGCCACCCGCGTCAGCCCGATGCCGTGCCTCCCGTCGCAGAGCATTCGCCCCCTGCTTCTCCCGAACCGCAGGAGTCTCCCCATGTCCTCGCAGCCATCACCGCCGCTGGCTCTCGACGCGCCCGGCGACCTCGCGGCGCCGGCGTTCGACCGGCGCCGCGCCTGGCTCGTCACCGCGCTGATCGTCACGTTCATGATCGTCAATTTCGCGGACAAGTCGGTGCTCGGACTGGCGGCCGACCCGATCATGGACGAGCTGGACATCAGCCACAGCACCTACGGCCTGATCTCCAGCTCCTACTCGATCCTGTTCAGCCTCTCCGGGCTGGTCGTCGGCTTCTTCGCCGCACGCATCTCCAGCCGGGTCCTGCTGTTCGTGATGTGCGTGGCGTGGGGCCTGGCCCAGCTGCCCGTCCTGATCGTCTCGGCCGTGCCGGCGCTGGTCGCCGGCCGGGTGCTGCTCGGTGCGGCGGAGGGACCGGCCACGCCGATGTCGATGCACGCCCTGTACAAGTGGTTTCCGGTGGGCCGCCGCGGTCTGCCCTCGGCCCTGCAGATCAGTGGTGCCGCGCTCGGCACCCTCATAGCGGCGCCCGTGGTGACCTGGCTGATCACCCGGTTCGGGTGGCGTTCGGCCTTCGCCGCGCTGGCCGTGACGAGCCTGGTGTGGAGCGCGGTGTGGTGGTTCGTCGGGCGCGACGGGCCCTATGACCGGCCTTCCGTGCGCGCACCGGCCGGGACCGTCGGGCCCGCGCACGTCCCGTATCGTCGCCTACTGCTCTCCGGCACGGTGATCGGGAGCGTGACCAGCGCCTTCGGGGCATCGTGGGCGATGGCCCTCAGTCAGGCGTGGCTGCCGTCGTATCTCAGGAACGAGCTCACCATGAGCCCGGGGACGGCGGCGGCGGTGCTCAGTGCCGTGTCCGCCTTCAGTTTCGTACTGCTGCTGGCACTGTCCCCCATGGTCGACCGGCTGACCCGGCGCGGCGTGTCGCTGCGCCTTTCCAGCGGTGTGCCGCAGGGCCTGGCGGTGGCGTGTGCGGGGACGGCGATGGCGGTGCTCCCCTTCGTCGGCTCGCTGCCGGTGCGGCTCGCTCTGATCGCGGTCGCCTTCGCGGTGCACTCCATCGCCTTCCCGCTGCACTACATGACGGCCGCGGCGGTCGTGCCCGCCTCCCAGCGTGGCGCGCTCTTCGGGATCGTGGCCGCGACGGGGACGTTTCCGGGGCTGCTGGCCCCCTCCCTGACCGGCCGCCTGCTGGACACGGCGCCCTCGGCGAGCGCGGGCTACGCGCAGTCGTTCGCGCTGGCCGCGGGCGTCATGATCACCTGCGGTGTGGTGGCCGTCTGCTGTATCCGCCCGGCCCGGGACGCCGCGCGACTCAACACGCCCTAGAACTGGGCCCGGTCCGGTGCGGTGAAGCCGCTGGCCCAGTACCGGCCGTGCAGGGCCAGGTCCAGGAGCATGCGGACGGCCTCTTCGGCGGGCATCGGCGGGGTGTCCTGCTCGGCCCACCAGCGCAGTACGGCGATCTGTTCGCCCACCCAGACGCGGGCCAGCAGGTCGGCGTCGATGCGCGGCTGGACGCTGTTGCGTTCGGCGCGGGCCTTGAACTCCTGCGCCGTCGCGGCGGCGCAGGAGTCCACGAACATCTGCAGGGGCTTGCCGTCCCCCTCGCCGCGCAGGACGACCCGGTACACGTCCCGTTCGTCGCTCACGTGCCGCAACATCTCCAGCAGCGGTTTGCCGGTGAACCCGACGGCGCTGCCGGACACCGCCGGCTCCAGGCGCTGCGCGAGCTGCTCCAGCAGGTCGGTGGTCACGCGCGCGAACAGGTCGTCCTTGCCCTTGAAGTGCGCGTAGAACGTGGCGCGCGCGACATCGGCCCGCTCGGTGATGTCTTCGACGGTGAGCGCGCTGAAGCCGCGCTCCAGTACCAGCTCCACCAGCGCGCCGCCCAGCGCCCTGCGGGTGCGCCTGGTGCGCCTGTCCTCGGCCATGCGGCCCCCTTCGCCCTGTCGTGGTTCGCGCACAGTCTAGATGGCTCTTGACAGCCCACAAGATACAAAACATTCTGTCCGTAAACATGCTTGCTGTATTCAATTGGCCAGACTGCAAGGCTGGAGATCGTTGATGAACCTCGGCACCTACCTCACCCGCAGCGCCCGCTACTGGCCCGACGCGACCGCTCTGGTCTGCGGCGAGCGTTCCTGGACGTACGCGGAGCTGGACGGTGCGACCGACCGGCTCGCCTCGGCCCTGATCGCCCGCGGGCTGCGCCCGGGTGACGCGGTCGCCTCCCTGGCCTGGAACCGCGGGGAGCTGGTCGAGGTCGAATTCGCCCTCTACAAGGCCGGACTGGTACGCGCACCGATCAACGCCCGTCTGGGGCGCGGCGAGATCGAGCACATCCTGCGCTACGCACCGGTGCGCGCCCTCCTGTTCGACGCGGCGCACCGCGAGGACGCGCTGGCCGCCGTCGAGGCGTCGGGCACCGGCTGTCTTCCCGTGCTCCTCGATGACGAGCCGGCCGCCGCGTCGGGCGCGACACCGGATGCCGCCGCGGTCCTCGGCTACCGGGCCCTGCTCGGCGAGGCGGGAGCGGAGACGGGAGCCGGCCCGGTCGCCACCGACGTGGACGAGGACGCTCCGTGCGTCCTGAACTTCACCTCCGGGTCCACCGGAGCGCTCAAGGCCGCCGTCCAGACCTTCGGCAACCGCCTCGCGAACATGCGCAAACTGCTGATGAGCGACGAGTCCCGGCCCCGGCCCGGCACCCGCTACCTCGCCTGCGGCCCCATCACCCACGCCACCGGCATGACCCTGCTGGCCAACGTGTTCGCCGGGGCGACCACCCATGTGCTGCCGGCCTGGAGCGCGGAGGCGTTCGTGGAGACGGTGGAGAGGGAACGCATCACCGCGACGTTCCTCGTCCCCGCCATGGTCAACATGGTGCTGGCCCACCCGGACGCGACCGGGCGGGACCTGTCCAGCCTGACCGGCGTGCGCGTGGGAGGCGCGCCCATCTCGCCCCAACGCCTGCGGGACGCCGTGCGGTTCTTCGGCCCGGTCGTGGCGCAGGGCTACGGCCTGGGCGAGACGACCAGCGTGGTGGCGGGCCTGAGCAGCCAGGAGATCGCCCACGCCGTCGCGGACGACCCCGAACTGCTCCAGTCCTGCGGACGGGCGATGTACGACACCGAGATCCGGATCGTCGACGAGGCCGGCCGGCCGCTGCCGCCCCGCGAGGTCGGTGAACTCATCGTCCGCGGCCCCGACTGCGTACGCGAGTACTGGCAGGAGCCCGAACTGTCGGCGCAGACGTTCCGCGACGGCTGGGTCCACACCGGCGACCTCGCCTGGATGCGCGAGGACGGCTACCTGTTCCTCGTCGACCGCAAGAAAGACATGATCATCTCCGGTGGGTTCAACATCTACTCCACCGAGGTCGAGGCCGCCCTCTACGAACACCCCGGTGTCCAGGAGGTCTGCGTCATCGGAGTGCCGGACGAGACGTGGGGCGAAGCGGTCAAGGCCGTCATCGTGCCCCGCCCCGGCCACGCGCCGAGCGCCGACGAGATCACCGCGTTCTGCGCCGAGCGCCTAGACCGCTTCAAGAAGCCCAAGAGCATCGACTTCGTCGGAGAACTGCCCCACAACCGGAACGGAAAGCTCGACCGCAAGGCCGTGCGCGAACCGTTCTGGGCCGGCGCCGACCGCCGCGTGAACTGACCCTGCCCTCCCGACCGCAAGGATCACCACGACATGACCTTCTCCCTGCGCCCCAGCTACGACGACCCCCAGGTCTCCGGCCTCGTCGACCGGCTCCGCACCTACCTCGACGGCGAACTCGCCGACTACGAACGCGACCGCGGCATCACCCACGAGAGCCGCCTCGCCCGCTCCGACCTCGAACCCGTCTGGCAGCGCAGCCGCGAACTCGGCTTCTACGGCATCCATCTGCCCGAGCAGTACGGCGGTCAGAACCTCTCCTACACCGCCCTGGCCGCCCTGAAGGAGGAAGTCGGCGCCTGCGGACGCGTGCTGGGACACAGCGTGCTCGGCGACATGGGCGGCCCGCTCCGTGCCGGTGACATCCTCGACCACGCCACCGAGTACCAACTGGACAAGTACCTGCTGCCCCTGGTGCGCGGCGAGCGCGCCTGCTGCTTCTCGCTGACCGAGACCGATGCCGGCTCCGACGTCCGGTCCATGCGCACCACTGCCGTCCGCGACGGCGACGGCTACCGCCTGAGCGGCCACAAGGTCTTCAGCTCCGCGGGCCCCTTCGCCGACTTCGCCATCGTCGTGGCCCGGATGGCGGGGACCGGCGAACAGGAGGGCGAGAAGCCGACCTTCTCCGCCTTCCTCATCGACCTCGACAGCCCCGGCTGCCGGGTGGCCGACGGAGCCACGCCCATGTCCGGCGAGCACATCGAGAGCGACATCGTGCTGGACGACTGCCACGTCCCCGCCCAGAACCTCCTCGGCGAGGAGGGAAAGGGCATGCGGATCGCGCTCGGTCGCGTCACCACCAACCGGCTCCTGCACTGCCCCACCGTCATCGGCGCCACCCGCCGCGCCCTCGGCCTCACCCTGGAGCGCACCCGCACCCGAAAGGTCGCCGGCGGACAGCCCCTGCTGGCCCTGCAGTCCATCCAGCACAAGGTCGCCGACATGGCCACCGATCTGTACGCGGCCCGCTCGATGACCTACGCCGCGCTCGCCGCCCTCGACCAGGGCAAGGACGTACGTACCGAGGCGTTCATGAGCAAGCTGTTCGTCGCCGAGTCCGCCTTCCGCATCCTCGACCAGGCCGTCCAGATCCACGGCAAGGAAGGTCTCACCCAGGGCAACGAGATCGAGTTCCTGTTCCGCAAGATCCGCATGTTCCGCATCCTGACCGGCACCTCCGAGATCCAGCGCAACGGCATCGCGCACGGTCTCGCCTTCATGGCCTGACCGGCCTCCCACCCCTCGCGCCGCGAGGCACCCCTCACACCGCAAGACACCTCTCACACCGCAGGACAGGTGCACCCGATGACCACCCCCGCCCACCCCGCAGCCCCCGCCTGGTCGTCGCTGACGGGCAAACGCATCCTCGACCTCTCCCGGCTCCTGCCCGGCCCGTACGCCACGTCCCTGCTCGCCGACCTCGGCGCCGACGTCATCAAGGTCGAATCCCCCCACACCGGCGACCCCCTGCGGATCGCCCCCGACCTGTTCGACGCGCTCAACCGCAACAAGCGATCGATCGTCCTCGACCTGCGTGACGAGGACGGCCGGAGCGCCTTCCTGGACCTGGTCCGCACCGCCGACGCCGTCGTGGAGAGCTTCCGCCCCGGTGTCCTCGACGGGATGGGCCTGGGCTATGCCACGCTCCACGAGGCCAATCCGCGCCTGGTGCTGTGCTCGCTCAGCGGCTACGGGCAGAGCGGACCGTACGCACAGAAGCCCGGCCACGAGCTCAACTTCCTCGGCCTGTCCGGCTTCTTCGCCGTCCCCGGAGGCCTGGACGGCCACATCACACGCCCCGGCGTACGGATCGGCGACATGGCCGGAGCCATGCACGCGGCCCTCGCCCTGACCGCCGCCCTCGGCGCCGAGACCGAGGGCCAGCACATCGACGTATCCCTCAGCGAGTCCATCACCGCCTGGTGCTCCCTCTTCGCGCTGCCGCTGCGCGATGTCCCCGACCCCCTCGAAGCGGGCCTGGTCCAGGGCGACAACGACACCTTCACCACCGCCGACGGACGCGGCCTCTCCCTCGCCACGTTCGAGGACAAGTTCTGGCACCGCTTCCGTACCGGACTGGCGGACGACTTCCCCGCGCTGAACACCCCCGCCTACGACCTGCGGGCATCCCGCACCGCCGCCCGGCAGGCGGTGAGCGATCTGCTGCGAGGAATCTTCCGGGCCCGCGACTACGCCTGGTGGCAAGAACGGCTGAGCGATCTCGACGCCCCCTGGGCACCCGTCCTCACCACCCCCGGCGAACTCCTGGCCGACCCCCACACGACGGCCCGGCAGCTGTTCAGCACCCCCGCCGACCCCGCCGCCTGCCCGCAGGCCCGCTTCCCCGTGACTTTCGGAGCGGGTCTGGACACCTTCCGCGACCCGGCCCCCGCCCTGGGCCAGCACACCCGGGAACTGCTGGGTGCGGAGCGGCCGTTCCACGCCGGACCGGGTGCCACGGGCCGGGTGGTTCAGCGATAGGCCCGGCCCTGTACATAGAGGACGACGAGGGGGATCGCGGTGACGGCGCACACCAGCATGCCCGCGGCCAGGAAGTCGTAGCCCGCCGAGCTGATGCCCGGTTCGATGCACTGCACCATGGTCATGCCCTCGCCCGCGGAGACCCGGTACTCCTTGTCCGGGTGGTCCACGATGAAGAGGATCATCGCCGCGACAGCCGCCACGCAGGCCGCCGCCCCGGCGAGCAGCGGGCCGCCCGCCCTGCCGTACCAGGGGACCCACACGCCGAGCCGGCCGGACGGGACGGCGACGAGCAGGGCACAACCCGCGTTCACCCACCGCTTCCGGTGGTCCACCGCGTGCCGGTGGACCACCGGGCCGAGGCCGTCGAACGCGTCCACTTCTTCGATTCCCGTCACCGGGGGAGCCGAGCACCCGGACCGGTGGCTCCTCAAGATCGGGCGACGGGACGGTAGTTGATGTACGAGCCCCCGGCCACGGAGCGCCGTTCGCCGGCCCGGCCGCGGCGGACGCGAATCGGGCTTCGTCGTGAAGGCGTGCTCCGGGCGTGATTCCCGGTGGAGCTCAAGGCCCCGGCAGAGGACGGCCATGCGGGTCACCCCGGCATGCCGACCGCCGAACCGCCCCCCAAAGCTTTGCATAAAAGTGCATAGCTGCGTATAGTCATGCCATCGACGAGGAGGTTTCGATGGTGGTACGCGCAGCAGTGGCAGGGGCGAGTGGATACGCCGGCGGGGAGCTGCTCCGTCTCCTGCTGGTTCACCCCCAGGTCGAGATCGGGGCGCTCACGGCCAACTCCAACGCCGGGCAGAAGCTCGGCGCGCTGCAGCCGCACCTGCGGCCGCTCGCCGACCGGGTGCTCCAGCCGACCACCGCCGAGGTTCTCGCCGGGCACGACGTCGTCTTCCTCGCCCTCCCGCACGGACAGTCCGCCGCCGTGGCCGAGCAGCTCGGTGACGAGGTGCTGATCGTCGACATGGGCGCCGACTTCCGGCTCAAGGACGCCGCGGACTGGGAGAGGTTCTACGGCTCGCCGCACGCCGGCACCTGGCCCTACGGTCTGCCCGAACTGCCGGGCGGACGTTCGGCGCTGGCCGGCTCCAAGCGTATCGCGGTGCCCGGCTGCTACCCGACCGCCGTCTCCCTCGCGCTCTTCCCGGCGTACGCGGCCCAGCTGGCCGAGCCCGAGGCCGTGATCGTCGCCGCGTCCGGCACCTCCGGGGCGGGCAAGGCGGCCAAGCCGCATCTGCTCGGCTCCGAGGTGATGGGCAACATGTCCCCGTACGGCGTCGGCGGCGCCCACCGGCACACCCCCGAGATGATCCAGAACCTCAGCGCGGCGGCCGGTGAACCGGTCACGGTGTCCTTCACGCCGACCCTGGCGCCGATGCCCCGCGGCATCCTCGCCACCTGCAGTGCGAAGGCGAAGCCCGGGGTGAGCGCCGCGTCCGTCCGTGACGTGTACGAGAAGGCGTTCGCCGACGAACCCTTCGTCGACCTGCTCCCCGAGGGGCAGTGGCCCGCCACGGCGTCCGTCTACGGTTCCAACGCCGTACAGATCCAGGTCGCCCACGACGGGGCGGCGGGCCGGATCATCGTGATCAGCGCCATCGACAACCTCGCCAAGGGCACCGCCGGCGGCGCCCTGCAGAGCATGAACATCGCCCTCGGACTTCCCGAGGACACAGGTCTTTCCACGATCGGAGTCGCACCGTGAGCGTCACGGCAGCACAGGGGTTCTCCGCGGCGGGCATCGCCGCGGGAATCAAGGAGAGCGGTAACCCGGACCTGGCCCTCGTGGTCAACCACGGTCCGCGTCGCGCCGCCGCGGGCGTCTTCACCTCCAACCGTGTCAAGGCCGCCCCCGTCCTCTGGTCGGAGCAGGTACTGAAGGGCGGCGAGGTCACCGCCGTCGTGCTCAACTCCGGTGGCGCCAACGCCTGCACCGGGCCGAAGGGCTTCCAGGACACCCACGCCACCGCCGAGAAGGCCGCCGAGGTACTCACCGGCCACAACGCGGGCGAGATCGCGGTCGCGTCGACCGGGCTGATCGGCACGCTGCTCCCGATGGACAAGCTGCTGCCCGGCATCGAGCAGGCCGCCGCCGCCCTCAGCGAGCACGGCGGCGAGAAGGCCGCCATCGCGATCAAGACCACCGACACCGTCCACAAGACCGCCGTCGCGGGCGGCGAGGGCTGGACCGTCGGCGGCATGGCCAAGGGCGCGGGCATGCTCGCCCCGGGCCTCGCCACCATGCTGGTCGTCCTCACCACCGACGCCGATGTCGACGCCGCCGGACTCGACTCCGCGCTGCGCGCCGCCACCCGTACCACCTTCGACCGGGTCGACTCGGATGGCTGCATGTCGACCAACGACACCGTGCTGCTGCTGGCCTCCGGGGCGAGTGGAATCACTCCGGATCAGGCGGAGTTCGCCGAGGCCGTACGGACCGTCTGCGCGGACCTCGCCCGGCAGCTCATCGGCGATGCCGAGGGCGCCTCCAAGGACATCCGGATCGAGGTCGTCAACGCCGCGACCGAGGACGACGCCGTCGAGGTGGGCCGCTCCATCGCCCGTAACAACCTCCTCAAGTGCGCCATCCACGGCGAGGACCCCAACTGGGGCCGGGTCCTCTCCGCGATCGGCACGACGAAGGCCGCCTTCGAGCCCGACCAGCTGAACGTCGCCATCAACGACGTCTGGGTCTGCAAGAACGGCGGCGTCGGCGAGGACCGCGACCTGGTCGACATGCGCTACCGGGAGGTCAAGATCACCGCCGACCTCGCCGTCGGCACCGAGTCCGCCGTCATCTGGGCCAACGACCTCACCGCGGACTACGTCCACGAGAACAGCGCGTACAGCTCATGAGCGCGGCGCGGAAGCACACCGCACTCCCGAAGGCGCAGATCCTCATCGAGGCGCTGCCCTGGCTGACCCGGCACAACGGCAAGACCGTCGTCATCAAGTTCGGCGGCAACGCCATGATCGACGACGAGCTGAAGGCGGCCTTCGCCCAGGACGTGGTCTTCCTGCGCCAGGCCGGCCTCAAGCCCGTCGTCGTGCACGGCGGCGGCCCGCAGATCAGCGCCCAGCTCGACAAGCAGGGCCTGGTCAGCGAGTTCAAGGCAGGTCTGCGCGTCACCACGCCCGAGGCGATGGACGTCGTACGGATGGTGCTCGCCGGACAGGTCCAGCGGGAACTCGTCGGCCTGCTCAACCAGCACGGACCGCTCGCCGTCGGCATGACCGGCGAGGACGCCCACACGATCACCGCCACCCAGCACCGGCCGACCATCGACGGCGAACTCGTCGACATCGGCCGGGTCGGCGAGATCACCGCCATCGACACCGGGGCGATCCAGGCGCTGCTGGACGACGGCCGGATCCCGGTCATCTCCTCCATCGCACGCTCCGCCGACGACAACCACGTCTACAACGTCAACGCCGACACCGCGGCCGCGGCGCTCGCCGCCGCGCTGAACGCCGAGACGCTGATGGTCCTCACCGATGTCGAGGGCCTCTACGAGGACTGGCCCAACAGCGACGACGTGATCAGCCGTCTCACCGCGGCCGAGCTGGAGAAGCTGCTGCCGGAACTCTCCAGCGGCATGGTGCCGAAGATGCAGGGCTGCCTGCACGCCGTGCGCAACGGCGTCGAGACCGCCCGCGTGATCGACGGCCGGGTCCAGCACTCGATCCTGCTGGAGATCTTCACCGACGAAGGAATCGGCACGATGGTCGTGCCCGACGCACAGCCCGACGCGCAGGGGGAGTCATGAGCAACCAGGAGCTCGCACAGCGCTGGAGCCACGCGCTGATGGACAACTACGGGACTCCGCAACTGTCCCTGGTCCGCGGCGAGGGCGCCCATGTGTGGGACGCCGACGGCACCGAGTACCTCGACTTCGTCGGCGGGATCGCGGTGAACGCGCTGGGGCACGCCCACCCCGCCGTCGTCGAGGCCGTCTCCACCCAGATCGCCTCCCTCGGCCATGTCTCCAACCTCTTCATCGCCGAACCGCCCGTCGCCCTCGCCGAACGGCTGCTCCAGCTCTTCGGCCGGACCGGACGCGTCTACTTCGCCAACTCGGGCGCCGAGGCCAACGAGGCCGCCTTCAAGATCGGCCGGCTGACCGGGCGGACCCACATGGTCGCCACCGACGGCGGCTTCCACGGCCGGACCATGGGCGCGCTCGCACTCACCGGCCAGCCCAAGAAGCGCGAGCCGTTCCTTCCGCTGCCCGGCGACGTCACGCACGTCCCGTACGGCGACGCGGACGCCCTGCGGGCCGCCGTCACCACCGACACCGCGCTGGTGATCATCGAACCCGTCCAGGGCGAGAACGGTGTGGTCGTACCGCCCGCCGGATACCTGGAGGCCGCCCGGGAGATCACCCGGGCCACCGGCACCCTGCTCGTCCTCGACGAGGTGCAGACCGGCATCGGCCGCTGCGGCCAGTGGTTCGAGCACCAGGCCCACCAGGGCATCGAGCCCGACGTCGTCACCCTCGCCAAGGGCCTCGGCGGCGGACTGCCGATCGGCGCGACCGTGGCCTTCGGCCCGGCGGCCGAGCTGCTGCATCCGGGCCAGCACGGCACGACGTTCGGCGGCAACCCGATCGCCTGCGCCGCCGGTCTCGCCGTCCTGGACACCCTGGCCGCCGACGGCGTCCTGGACCGGGTCAAGCGGCTCGGCGAGAAGATCCGGGACGGCGTGGAGGGCCTCGGTCACCCGCTGGTCTCCCATGTCCGCGGCTCCGGACTGCTGCTGGGTATCGTGCTCACCGAGCCCCTCGCGCCTCAGGTGCAACAGGCGGCTCAGGGAGCCGGAATCCTGGTGAACGCACCCGCCCCCGATGTCCTGCGGCTCATGCCGCCGCTGATCATCGGCGACGCGGAAGTGGACGCGTTGCTCCGGGCACTGCCCGGCGCTCTCGACGCGGCACAAGGGGACGGACGATCCGGAGAATGAGGCGACGACGATGACCGAGGCGCAGGAAACCGAGTACGGCGGGCCGTCCGTGCCGCAGACCCGCACCGCACGCCACCGCCGGATCGTGGACATCCTGAACCGGCAGCCGGTGCGCTCGCAGAGCCAGTTGGCGAAGCTCCTCGCCGACGACGGGCTGAGCGTCACCCAGGCGACGCTCTCCCGCGATCTGGACGAGCTGGGCGCGGTGAAGATCCGCAACACCGGCGGCGAGCTGATCTACGCGGTGCCGAGCGAGGGCGGATTCCGTACCCCGCAGGCACCCTTGGGCGGGTCGGCGAAGGAGGAGCGGATGCGGCGGCTCTCCGCCGAACTGCTCATCTCCGCGGAGGCATCGGCCAACCTCGTGGTGCTGCGCACTCCTCCGGGCGCGGCCCAGTTCCTCGCCTCGGCCATCGATCAGGCCGAACTGCACGACATCCTCGGCACCATCGCGGGCGACGACACCCTGATGCTGATCAGCCGTGACCCGGCGGGCGGTCAGGCGCTCGCCGACCATCTGCTGCGACTGGCCCAGAACGAGCGCTGAGCGGACCGGTGTTGCCGGGTCCCGTCAGTAGCGCGTGATCGCGGTCGGGCCCGACCGGGTCCCGATCGCGATGTGCGGACGACGGGCCGGGTCCACCCAGTCGAGGATCCGGTCCATCGCGGCCGCCGGTACGGAGACACAACCGGCGGTCGCGCCACGCCCGTTGACGTGCAGGAAGATCCCGGCGCCGCGACCCCGTACCGGCCGTGCGTAGTTGAACCCGATGACGAGCGCGCGGGCGTACTCGGTCGGATACGCGATCAGGTGCTCCGCCTCGCCCGCCCGGCAGTCCTTGGGCCGCGGTTCCACCCAGCGGTTGTAGGCCCGCGCCGCGTTGTCCTGACACCACCACGACCGGTCGCCGACCCGGCGGTACGGATGGACGGTGCCGGCCGGTGCGGGCTTGATCCCGAAGGCGTACGGCAGGTCGTACAGGCCGGTGGGTGTGGTGTTCGTGCCCTGCTTGCGAGTCGCCCCCTCGGCCAGGCCCTTCGCACCGAACCTGGCGGGCGTGGACCCGCCCTTCACCCAGACCCCCCGGCGCAGATTCCACCAGGTGACGGTGCCCGTGGTGGAGCCCCTGGCCGGGGCCTCGGCCGTGATCAGCTGAGTGCCGCCGCCGGTGTCGGCCATTCGACCCGGCAGCGGCGGCGCGGCGGCGGGCCGGGCCGCGACCGAGCTTGCCAGCGCGAGCAGTGCCGAAAAGGTCACCAGAGATCTGCGCATGTCCGGACGGTAGACCCGCCGGCCGGGCGCCACCCGCGGTTCTGCTCCGTACGGCTCAAAGACGATCCGCCGGTCCCCGGTCCGTCCGGGGCATCGCCGGCAGCGGGAGCGGCAGCCCCGGAAGCCCGTCGATACTCGTCGCGATGTGCTCCTTCTTCTCGAAGTAGGCACCGAGCGAGGCGTCGTCCTCGCGGGCGAAGCGCTGGGCGTGCAGCGACCGGTCCTCGTCGTACGACATGAACGGCACCCCGTAGCCGCAGGTGTCCCGGATCAGCTCGGCCCGCACCACGACGACGGCGCGCAGCCCGTGGAGGTCGGGGTCCACGTCCGGGAAGTGGGCGAGCAGCGCGCCGAACCGCGGATCGTCACGGAAGACCGGCTCACCGCGGCCGTGCACCCGCACGATGTTCGGCGGGCCCTGGAAGGCGCACCACATCAGCGTGATCCGGCCGTTCTCGCGGAGGTGGGCGACGGTCTCGGCGTTGCTGCCGGCGAAGTCCAGGTAGGCCACGGTCAGCTCGTCGATGACGGCGAACGAACCGCTGACGCCCTTGGGAGAGAGGTTGACCGTGCCCTCGCCGGCCAGCGGCGCCGTCGCCGTGAAGAAGATGTGCTGCTCTTCGATGAAGGTCCTGATCCGTCCTTCGATGCGTTCATATGTTTTCCCCATGGCGACCATTGTCGGCGCCGACTCGGGTGATGGCGAGGTGATTCCACCTGGCGGGACGTCCATTCCGGGGGTACGGGGCGGCAGTCGCACCTTTGACAAATCATGCAGAGGTCTGCATAGTTATGCCTACCGGTGATCGCGCCGTGAGGAGAGACCCGTGACCGGGCGGAAGCCCGGGAAGCGTGACCTCGCCCGACCCCCAGCAGTTACGTCTCCGCCTCCCCGGCCCTCCGCGTGGGGAGGCGGCCGCACACCCACCACCCTGTTCTTCCCGAGGAGCACGCAGTGAGCAACGGCAACGGCAACAGCGACGTACGCCTCTGGGGCGCCCGCTTCGCCGACGGTCCGGCCGAGGCGCTGGCCAAGCTGTCCGCCTCCGTCCACTTCGACTGGCGGCTCGCGCCGTACGACATCGCCGGCTCCCGCGCCCACGCGCGCGTCCTGAACAAGGCGGGCCTGCTCACCGAGGACGAGCTGAGCCGCATGATCGCCGGTCTCGACCAGCTCGAAGCCGATGTCGCCGACGGCTCCTTCACCGGCACCATCGCCGACGAGGACGTCCACACCGCGCTGGAGCGCGGACTGCTGGAGCGCCTCGGCCCCGACCTCGGCGGCAAGCTGCGGGCCGGCCGGTCCCGCAACGACCAGATCGCCACGCTCTTCCGGATGTACCTGCGCGACCACGCCCGGATCATCGGCGGTCTGATCGCCGAACTGCAGGGCGCGCTGGTCGGCCTCGCCGAGGCACACCCGGACGTCGCGATGCCCGGCCGTACTCATCTGCAGCACGCCCAGCCGGTGCTCTTCGCCCACCACGTCCTGGCCCATGTGCAGCCCCTGTCCAGGGACGCCGAGCGGCTGCGCCAGTGGGACGAGCGGACCGCCGTCTCGCCGTACGGCTCCGGCGCCCTGGCCGGGTCGTCCCTCGGACTCGACCCGGAGGCGGTCGCCGCGGACCTCGGCTTCGAGCACGGGTCCGTCGCCAACTCCATCGACGGAACGGCCTCCCGCGACTTCGTCGCCGAGTTCGCCTTCATCACCGCGATGATCGGCGTGAACCTCTCCCGGATCGCGGAGGAGGTCATCATCTGGAACACGAAGGAGTTCTCCTTCGTCACCCTGCACGACGCCTTCTCCACCGGCTCCTCGATCATGCCGCAGAAGAAGAACCCGGACATCGCCGAGCTGGCCCGCGGCAAGTCCGGCCGGCTGATCGGCAACCTGACCGGCCTGATGGCCACGCTGAAGGCCCTCCCCCTCGCGTACAACCGCGACCTCCAGGAGGACAAGGAGCCGGTCTTCGACTCCTGCGACCAGCTGGAGGTCCTGCTGCCCGCCTTCACCGGCATGATGGCCACCCTCACCGTCCACCGCGAACGCATGGAGGAGCTGGCCCCGGCCGGCTTCTCGCTCGCCACCGACATCGCCGAGTGGCTGGTCAAGCAGGGCGTGCCCTTCCGCGTCGCCCACGAGGTCGCCGGTGAGTGCGTCAAGGAGTGCGAGCAGCACGGCATCGAGCTCGACGAGCTGACCGACGAGCAGTTCGCCAAGATCTCCGAGCACCTCACCCCCGAGGTCCGCACGGTCCTCGACGTCGCCGGTGCGCTCGCCTCCCGCAGCGGCCGCGGCGGCACGGCCCCGTCGGCCGTGGCCGTCCAGCTCGCCGAGGTGAAGGCAGACCTCGCCGTCCAGCAGGCCTGGGCCACCGCGAAGAGCTGACCGCGACGAGAGCGGCATCGGGGCGGGGAGCGGTCGTACGCTCCCCGCCTTCCGGTTTCCGTGAGCTGGGTTACGTTGACGGGGGAGCGCACCCGATCGACGAGGAGCCCAACGATGCCTTTCGCCCGGCTGGCCACAGCGACGACGCCGACCGCCCACATCGGACTCGGCCTGGCGGCGGTCGGCAGGCCCGGCTACATCAATCTCCACCGCGACCGCGATCTGCCCGCCGACCGCGGCGTCGAGGCGATGCGCGAACGCACCCACGAGCTGCTCGACGCCGCCTACGCACAGGGCGTCCGCTACGTCGACGCGGCCCGTTCCTACGGCCGTTCGGAGGAGTTCCTGGCCGACTGGCTGACGGCACACCCCGAGGCGGACGACGTCGTCATCGGCAGCAAATGGGGCTACACCTACACCGCCGACTGGCGCATCGAAGCCGAGGCGCACGAGGTCAAGGACCACGGCCTCGCCACGTTCCTGCGCCAGCGGGCCGAGACCGACGCACTGCTCGGCGACCGCCTCGACCTCTACCAGATCCACTCGGTCACCGCCGACAGCCCGGCCCTCACGGACAAGGAACTGCACGCACGGCTGGCCGCGCTCGCCGAGGAGGGCGTCAGCGTCGGCCTCTCGACCAGCGGACCCGCCCAGGCCGATGCGATCCGGGCCGCCCTGACCGTCACCGTGGACGGCGAGCCGCTCTTCCGTACGGTCCAGGCCACCTACAACGCCCTGGAGACCTCCGCCGGGACGGCGCTCGCCGAGGCCAGTGCCGCCGGCCTCACCGTGATCGTCAAGGAAGCCATGGCCAACGGACGGCTCGCCGGAACGGAAGCCCCCGCCGTGGTCCAGGAGATCGCCGCCGATACCGGTGTCGGCAGCGACGCGGTCGCCCTGGCACTCGCGCTGCACCAGCCCTGGGCCGGGGTGGTGCTCTCCGGCGCGGCGACCGTCGACCAGCTCGCCGGAAACCTGCACGCGGCCGTCGTCGACCTCGACGAGGAGCGGCGCGCCCGGCTCGACGCGCTGGTGGAGGAGCCCGAGGCGTACTGGCGCCACCGCGCCGGGCTGCCCTGGAGCTGACCGGACGCCACCGGGAGCGGCGCGGGCCGTCCGTCACATCGACGGGGTTCCGTCCGTCAGTGCTGTGACGGAACACGACGGAGGAATGTGACTGTGGACGGACATGAGTTCCTGGCAGAGCGCTTCGAGGAGAACCGGAACCGGCTGAAGGCCGTGGCCTACCGGATGCTCGGCTCGACGAGCGAGGCGGAGGACGCCGTCCAGGAGGCCTGGATCCGGCTCAGCCGCTCCGACGACCGGGCGATCGAGAACCTGGGCGGCTGGCTGACGACGGTCGTCGGGCGGGTGTGCCTGGACATGCTCCGCTCCCGCCGCTCCCGCCGCGAGGAACCCCTCGACACCGGGGCGCCCGAGGGGCATGCCCCTGGCCCGGACCTCGGCGAGCGGCCGGAGGCCGACCCCGAGCAGCAGGCGCTGATGGCCGACTCGGTGGGTCTCGCGATGCTCGTCGTGCTCGAAACGCTCGACCCCGCCGAGCGGCTCGCCTTCGTGCTGCACGACATGTTCGCCGTGCCCTACGACGAGATCGCCGTCGTCGTGGACCGCACCCCGGCCGCGACCCGGCAGCTCGCCAGCCGGGCGCGGCGCCGGGTGCAGGGCGTGGAACCGGTCCCGGACCCCGGTCTGGCCCGCAAGCGCGAGGTCGTCGCCGCCTTCCTGGCCGCCGCCCGGGACGGCGACTTCGAGGCCCTGGTGGCCGTGCTCGATCCGGACGTGGTGGTGCGGTCCGACGCCGGCGCCGGGGGTGCCGGTGCCCCGGCCCTGGTGCGGGGCGCCGAGGCCGTGGCCCGTCGGGCGATGATGTTCGCGCCGTTCGCGCGGTCGTCGCAGCGGGCACTGGTCGCCGGGGAACCGGCCGTCATCGCGACGCGCGAGGGTCGGCGGTTCTCGGTCATGGTCTTCACGGTCGTCCGGGGGAAGGTCGTCGAGATGTCCGTGATCAACGACCCGGCCCGCCTGCCCGGCCTCGATCTGACGGTCCTCGACGACTGACGGGCCCGTCCCGCCGACTGCCGTCCGCCCACGCCGCGAGCGCCGCGAAATCGGACGGCAGCAGACCGATCCCGGGGTCGATCCACCGGAGCAGCGCCTCGCCGGCCCCCTGGCCGAGGACCCACTCCCGGTCCTGCCCGGTGATCTCGTCGTCGACCCAGGCGAACGGCCGGCCGGCCGCGTACTCCACGACGTACCGCGTCTTCCAGTACGTGCCGTCCGGCGTGCTGCCGTGCATCGACGGCCAGTCGATGTACGGCAGCGGGGGCAGCCCGAGGCGCGGCCCGATCCAGATGTTGGCCTCGTCCTTCCAGGTCGTCGCCCAGACCAGCTCGTACCGGCCGGCCAGGGACCGCAGCGCCGTCCCGTGCTCCGGGTTGAGCAGGACGGGCAGGGGCGGCCCGTAGTCCCACCCCGTCGGCCGCATCAGATGCTTCGCATAACCATCCGGTGGCCGGAGGTGCGCGAGCGCCGCGTAGGGATTGAGCGGACCGTCGATGTCGATCAGCAGCAGCGGCTTCATGGCGCCATGGTCCTCCCTCCCTCCGGGGGAGGACACAGCTTTCCAGTGAGACATTGATGTCTCATATGGTCTATGCTTGTCTCATGAGTCTCGACCGTGAGCAGGTGCTGCGCAGCGCCGCCGTTCTGCTGACCCGCAAATCGACCGCCACCATGGACGAGGTCGCCAGAGCCGCAGGCATCGGGCGGGCCACCCTGCACCGGCACTTCGCCGGACGGGACGCCCTGGTCAGAGCGTTGGAGAACCTGGGCATCCAGGAGGTCGAAGCGGCTCTGGACGCCGCCGCGCTCGACGAGGGCGCCGCGCAGGACGCACTGCGCCGTTTCGTCGCGGCCGTCGAGCCGAGCGCCGGACTGCTCTCCTTCCTCGTCACCGAGAACCAGCTCTTCGAGGGCGAAGAGGTGAACGAGGGCTGGAGCCGCCTCGACGCCCGGGTCTCCGCCTTCTTCAGGCGCGGCCAGGAGCGCGGCGAATTCCGGATCGACCTCACCCCCGCCTGGCTGACCGAGGCCCTCTACGGCCTCATCTCCTCCGCCGCCTGGGCCGTCCAGGACGGCCGGGTCGCGAGCCAGGACTTCCAATACATGATCGTCGAGTTGCTGCTCGGCGGTGCACGCCGGAGCGTGGAGCAATGAGCCGTATCGAACAGCGGGTGGAGACCTCGGACGAACTGCACCGTCCGGGGCGGTGGATCGCTCTGGCCGTGCTCGTCCTCGCCGTGCTGCTCGTGGCGATCGACGCCACCGTCCTCGGCCTGGCGACCCCCTTCCTCACCGAGGACCTCGAACCGACCGGTACCCAGCTCCTGTGGATCGGCGACGTCTACTCCTTCGTCATCGCCGGACTCCTCGTCTCGATGGGCAGCCTCGGCGACCGTATCGGCCGCAAGAAGCTGCTGCTGTGCGGTGCGACGGCGTTCGGCGCGGTCTCGGTGCTCAACGCCTACGCGCACACCCCCGAGATGATGATCCTGGCGCGGGCACTGCTCGGTGTCGCGGGTGCCACCCTCATGCCGTCCACGCTCGCCCTGATCCGCAACCTCTTCCACGACCCGCGCGAGCGCAGCCTCGCCATCGGGATCTGGGGAGCGATGGCCTCCGCCGGAGCAGCCGTCGGCCCCGTGGTCGGCGGACTCCTGCTGGAGCACTTCTGGTGGGGCTCGGTCTTCCTGATCAACCTGCCCGTCATGGCGATCCTCGTGGTCGTCGGCGCCAGGATGATCCCCGAGTCCAGGAACCCGGCCCCGGGCCCCTGGGACCTGGTGAGCGTCGCGCTCTCCTTCATGGGCATGATCGGCGTCGTGTACGCCGTCAAGGAACTGGCGGCGCACGGCCCGAGCTGGGGGACCGTCCTCGCCGGCCTCGGTGGCGTGGCCGCGCTCTGCTGGTTCGTACGCAGGCAACTCACGCTCCCCGCACCCCTGCTGGACATGCGGCTCTTCCACCACCGGGGCTTCTCGGGCGCGGTCCTCGCCGACCTGCTGACCATCCTCGGCCTGTCCGGGCTGGTCTTCTTCCTCTCCCAGTTCCTCCAACTGGTGCAGGGCCGAGGGCCGCTGGAGGCCGGTCTCGCGGAACTGCCCGCGGCCGTCGGCGCCGTCGCCGCAGGTCTGCTCGCCGGCCGGGCGGCCCGTCGCTTCTCGGTGCGCTCGGTGGTGACCGGCGGTCTCGGGGCGATCGGCCTGGCGCTCGCCGCGGTCACCCTGATCCACCAGGAGACCGCCTACCCGCTGATCGGGGCGGTGCTGCTCATCGTCGGTGTGGGCGCGGGCTTCGCCTTCACCGTCACCTCCGACGTGATCCTCTCCAGCGTCCCGAAGGAGCAGGCGGGATCCGCCGGCGCGGTCTCCGAGACGGCGTACGAACTCGGCGCGGCCCTCGGTATCGCCCTGCTCGGCTCCATCGTCACCGGCGTCTACCAGAAGTTCGAATCGCCCGCGGGGACCCCGTCGGCCAATGCCGCCGCGGCGCACGAATCGCTGGGCGGCGCGGTCGAGGCCGCCCACGGTCTGCCGGCCCCGCAGGGACAGGCGCTGGTCGCCGCGGCGCAGGACTCGTTCGTCGAAGGGCTGCGGCTAGCCGCGGGTGTCGGCGCGGCGGTCCTGCTGGCGACGGCCGTCGCCGCCTGGTTCCTGTTGCGCGGTCAGAAGCTGGAGGACGGCATCGTGCACCAGTAGCCGCCCGGGTCGTCCGGACACGCGGAAGGGCCCGTACCACCGGGAAACCGGGGTACGGGCCCTTCCGCATGTCCTGCCGTCGGCGCTTCGCGCCTCAGCTCACGCGGCCTTGGCCTTCGTGGCGTACATGTCGACGTACTCCTGACCGGACAGCCGCATCACCTCGGCCATCACGGAGTCGGTCACCGCCCGCAGCACATAGCGGTCGCGGTCCATGCCCTCGTAGCGGGAGAACTCCATCGGCTCACCGAAGCGGACCGTCACCTTGCCGGGACGGGGCAGGCCGGCCCCGCCGGGCTGCAGCTTGTCCGTGCCGATCATCGCGAACGGCACCACCGGCGCGCCCGTCATCAGCGTCAGCCGGGCGATGCCCGTGCGGCCCCGGTACAGACGGCCGTCGGGGGAGCGGGTGCCCTCGGGGTAGATGGCGAACGCCTTGCCCTCCTCCAGCACCCGACGGCCCGTCATCAGCGCCGCGACACCGCCGCGGCCGCCGTCCCGGTCCACCGGGATCATGCCGCAGCCGGTGAAGAACCAGGCCATCGCCCGACCCTTGAGCCCCTTGCCCGTCACGTACTCGTCCTTGCCGATGTAGAACACCGGCCGGTGGCAGCAGATCGGCATGATCATCGAGTCGATGAACGTCAGATGGTTGCCCGCGAGGATCACCGGACCGTCCCCGGGGATGTTCTCCACACCCTCCACCTGGGGGCGGAACATCAGGCGCAAGATCGGTCCGAGCACTGCCTTGATGAGTGCGTGTCGGGACAACGGTTCCTCCGGTGTAGTGGCCGGGCCGGCCGAGGTGCGGGGATCGTGACGGTCCATGCAGGTGAGGACGATACTCGCGGGTACTCGCTGATCGCACATCGGGTTCATGGAGCGGATACGCGGTGTTGACATGAGTTTGCGCCATGTTCGTCCAGGAGCTGCCCCCACGACGGTACCGCTGCCTACGCTCGGGCCTCGCCCGACAGGTGCCAGACATCACACGCGAGGAGCATTCATGACTGAGCGCGCGCAGGCCGGTCCCGGCCGCAGAACCATGCTGGGAGCGGGAGCCGCCGTACTGGGCACGGCCGCCCTCGGCCTGGCCGGCGGCCCGGCCGCCGCCGACAACGCGGCGAACACCGCCGGACGCCACGGCGGTCACGGCTTCCGCCTCGACCTGCCGGTGCCCACCGTCATCGGACACCGCGGCACCAGCGGCTACCGGCCCGAGCACACCCTCGGCTCCTACCAGCTGGCCCTCGACATGGGCGCGCACATCGTCGAGCAGGACCTGGTGCCGACCAAGGACGGCCACCTGGTATGCCGTCACGAGAATGACATCACCGCCACCACCGATGTCTCCGCCCACCCCGAGTTCGCGAGCCGCAGGACCACGAAGAAGGTCGACGGCGTCTCCCTCACCGGCTGGTTCACCGAAGACTTCACCCTCGCCGAACTGAAGACACTGCGGGCCAAGGAGCGCATCCCCGGCACCCGTCAGAAGAACACGCTCTACGACGGCCGCTGGGAGATCCCCACCTTCGAGGAGGTGCTGCGCTGGGCCGACCGGGAGGGCCGCAGGCGCGGAAAGCCCGTCTGGCTGTACGTCGAGACCAAGCACCCCACCTACTTCCGCGGCCTCGGCCTCGGACTCGAGGAGCCGCTCGCCAAGCTGCTGCGCCGCTACAACCGGCACCGTCAGCAGTCGCCGCTCATCCTCCAGTCCTTCGAGCTCGGCAGCATCCAGCGGCTGGCGCGGCTCGTCGCGACCCCGCGCGTCGTGCTGCTCTCCGGCGCGGGCGAGCGCCCCTGGGACTTCGTGACGTCCGGTGACCCGCGCACCGTGGCGGACCTGGTGAAGCCCGAGGGGCTGAAGTGGATGGCCTCCTTCGCGCAGGGCATCGGCCCCACCCTGGACCTGGTCATCCCCAAGGACGCCTCGGGGCGGCTCACCGCACCGACCACCCTGGTGAAGGACGCGCACGCCCAGGGCCTGGTCCTGCACCCCTACACCATGCGCAACGAGAACACCTTCCTTCCCGCCGACTTCCGGCGCGGCACGGACCCCAACGCCTACGGCGACGCGTTCGGCGCGTTCCAGACGTACTTCGCGACGGGCATCGACGGCGTCTTCTCCGACAACCCGGACACGGCCCTGCTCGCCGCGGCGGACTTCGCCGGGAAGTGACACCCGCGTCAGCACCCGGCCGGGGCGTGCCCCGGTCGGGTGGTGCTCGCCCGGTACGGCAACCGGCCCCGGGCGCGGGCGCGTCGGCCGGGGCATGACGCTTCTCGATCTTGCTCCCGCGGGACCCGCCCCGGCCCCCGCTTCCGTCATCCGCGCCCTGTATCCGCTGGTGAGCGCCGAGGCTATGGCCGAGGCGGCCGCCTCGCTGACGGGCGCGGCGATCGAACCGGCCGATCTCGAACAGGCCGTCTGGCTGCGGCTGCTGGAGCGACTCGCCGGAGAGGGGCCGCCGGTGGACCCGGCCCGCTGGGTGCGGGACGCCGTACGGGGAGAGGCCCGCAGGGCCCGCCGCACCGCCCGGCACGAACGCCCCTACCGCGACGACTCCGCCGCGGATCCGGCCGGCTGCCCCGAGCGGCTCGCCCTCGGCGCCGACGAACGCAGGGCGCTGCGCGCGGCGGTGGACCGGCTGCCCGGCAGGTGCGCCCGGCTGCTGGCGGCGATGCTTGCGCCCGGCGATCCCACCTACCGGGAAATCGCAGGGAAGTTGGGTATGTCACAGGGGAGTTTGGGCCCGATCCGTTCCCGTTGCCTTGGATGTCTGCGCAGAATGCTCGCGGCGGAGGTTGCGGCTCCTGAACTGCGGGGAAAGGAGCGTTAGACAACCGGTGGATCAGGTGGGCGGAGGCATGCGCACATGGGCATGAGCGTGATCATCTCGGCGGCGACGGCACAGGACGCCGAACAGATCTTGAAACTCCAGTACCTCTGCTTCCAGAGCGAGGCGGAGCTGTACGGGAACTACCGGATCGACCCGCTCGTCCAGACCCTCGACTCGTTGCACGCCGAGATCGCCACGAACCTGGTGTTCGTGGCGCGGC
Organism: Streptomyces sp. NPDC058240; assembly: GCF_042882135.1. NCBI lineage: Bacteria > Bacillati > Actinomycetota > Actinomycetes > Kitasatosporales > Streptomycetaceae > Streptomyces > Streptomyces sp. NPDC058240. The sequence continues at coordinate 162,141 of NZ_JBHVWT010000004.1, read as the reverse complement.
TGGGTGACGAGGTGGTGGGCTCGGTCCGGGGAACCATCGGTCAGGACGGCGCGGGGGAGATCGGCAGGCTCTGCGTCCACCCCCGGCTCCAGGGCCACGGTCTCGGTGCCCGGCTGCTGCGGGCGGCGGAGGCGGGACTCACCGACGAGCGGTCGGCCACCCGGTTCCGGCTGCACACCGGTCATCGCAGCGAGAGCAATCTCCGGCTCTACCGGCGGGCGGGTTACGCCCCCGTGGGCAACGAGACCGGCCGGGACGGCGTCCTGATGATCCTGCTGGAGAAGGACGCCACCAAGCCCGCGTACGTGGCCAGCGCCTGAGAGCCTGTCGGGTGACCTCCGATCGGAAAGCGGACGTCACCCGACAGCCTCTGAGCCGCTACGCCTTCCTCGCCCGGCGCAGCCACATCATCCCGGTGATCGGCAGGATCACCGGGATGAACAGGTACCCCATGCCGAAGTCGGACCAGACGGTGGCGTCCGCGAACGCCGAGGGCTCCGCCATCGTCCAGGTCCCGACGACCAGCACACCCAGCAGCTCGGCGGCGCAGCACACCAGCGCCGTCCTGCGCGCCTTCTCGCCCCCGCGCACCAGCGAGTACGTGATGAACCCGTACACGAGCGCGGCGACGGCCGACAGCACATAGGCGAGCGGGGCCTTGCCGAAGTCCAGGATCATCTGGACGATCGAGCGGGAGGCGGCCGCGACGGTGAACACCCCGTAGAACCAGACCAGTACCCGGCCGGGTCCCGTGCCGAGGTCGAAGGGCTGCTTCTCGCCGGTGGCCGCCGCGGGGGCGCGATCGGTGTCGGTCACGGTCAGTTTCCCCAGATGTCGTAGAGCCGTACTTCGAGGACGGCCAGCACGATCGCGCCCGCCGCCACCGTCACCGAACCCCACCGGGTCCGCTCGGTCAGCGACAGGAAACCGGCCGCGGGCACCGCGAGGAAGGCCCCGATCAGATACGCGATGAAGATCGTCATGCCCTGCTCGGGCCGTTCGCCCCGGGACAGCTGCACGATGCCCACCACCAGCTGGGCCAGCCCCAGCAGCGAGACCACGGCCATCCCGATGAAGTGCCAGTCCTTGGTCGGCTGGTCCCGGTACGCGGCGAATCCGCACCAGGCGGCGAGGGCGAGCGCAGCCACGGCGACCGCGACCGTCAGGGCGTCAAGCATGAGCCGAGGGTATTACGGACCGAACGACCCCCTGCGTGCGCCCCCGTGCCCGCCGGACCGCGGGCCCGACGGGCGGCAGGGACGGGAGTCGTGGCCTTGGCCACAACCCGCGACCGTTCCGAACCGGTCGCGGATGCGGCCACCGAAGCCCTGTCCGCCGTATCGATGCAGGTCACAGCCGGGGGAGCGGAAATCCCGGCGACCGGCCGAACCGGCTCGCACCGCCATCCACGTCTGTCCGCTATTCGGACAGGCGGGTCGGGCGGAACGTTACGTCTGTTTTACTTGGGGCATGACCACGACGAGCAACCGCATCCTTGCGACCGAGGCGATCACGACGCCCGGTGCTCGTTGTATGTGTCGAATGCGCACCTTCTGAGGGCCCACGCCTGAGCCTCGCGCCCCGAAGCGAGCCCGAGCCCGAGCCGTCCGCATCCAGCGGAAAGAGCCTGCCCCAGCACCGCCGCCCGGCCACCCGCCGCCCCGAGCCGTGCCGAGACCCCCGCTTGGAACGTCCGATCGAAACGTCCAGACCGTCTCATCAGACGAATGCCCCGTGCCCGGCGGCCACCGCGCCGCGCACTCGACAGTGACGGAAACCCCTGTGATCACCACTTCGGGCCTCACGAAGGTCTACCAGTCGCGCGGCCGCCAGGTCACCGCCCTGGACGGCGTCGACCTGCACGTCCGCGAGGGCGAGGTGTACGGCGTCATCGGACAGAGCGGCGCCGGCAAATCCTCCCTGATCCGCTGCATCAACCTCCTGGAACGCCCCACCTCCGGCACCGTGACCGTGGGCGGCCAGGACCTCACCGCACTCGCCGGACGCGGCCGCCGGGCCGGCAAGGAACTGCGCGAGGCACGCAGCCGCATCGGCATGGTCTTCCAGCACTTCAACCTGCTGGCCTCCCGCACCGTCCAGGACAACGTCGAACTCCCGCTGGAGATCCTCGGCGTCTCCGGCCGGGACCGCTCCCGCAAGGCCCTCGAACTCCTCGACCTGGTCGGCCTCGCCGACAAGGCCAAGGCCTACCCCGGCCAGCTCTCCGGCGGCCAGAAGCAGCGCGTCGGCATCGCCCGCGCCCTCGCCGGGGACCCCAAGATCCTGCTCTCCGACGAGGCGACCTCGGCCCTCGACCCCGAGACCACCCGCTCCATCCTCCAACTGCTGCGCGACCTCAACCAGCAGCTCGGCCTGACCGTCCTGCTCATCACGCACGAGATGGACGTCGTCAAGACGATCTGCGACTCCGCGGCGCTCATGCAGAAGGGGCGCGTCGTCGAGTCCGGCACCGTCGGCGAACTGCTCGCCACCCCCGGCTCCGAACTGGCCCACGAGCTGTTCCCCGTCGGTGGCACGGCCTCCGGCCCCGAGTGCACGGTCGTCGACGTCACCTTCCACGGCGACGCGGCCGGCCGGCCGGTGATCTCCCAGCTCTCGCGCACGTACAACATCGACATCTCGATCCTGGGCGCCGCGATGGACACCGTCGGCGGCAAGCAGATCGGCCGGATGCGCATCGAGCTGCCCGGCCGCTTCGAGGAGAACGTCGTCCCGATCGGCTTCCTGCGCGAGCAGGGCCTCCAGGCCGAGGTCGTGGAGAACGACGGCACCGCCATCCCCGTACAGACCCCCGCCCCGCTCACCAAGGAGGTGGCGAAGTGACCTGGTCCGAAATGCAGCCGCTGCTCACCCAGGGGACCATCGACACCCTCTACATGGTGCTCTGGTCCACGGTCGTCACCGTGCTCGTGGGACTGCCGCTCGGCGTCCTGCTGGTCCTCACCGACAAGGGCGGACTGCTCCGGAACACCCCGGTGAACAAGGTCATCGGCGCGATCGTGAACATCGGCCGCTCGCTGCCGTTCATCATCCTGCTGATCGCCCTGATCCCCTTCACCACCTGGGTCGTCGGCACCTTCATCGGCCCGTCCGCGATGATCGTTCCGCTCTCCGTCGGCGCCGTCCCGTTCTTCGCCCGGCTCGTCGAGACCGCCGTCCGCGAGGTCGACCACGGACTCGTCGAGGCCGTCCAGTCGATGGGCGGATCCATCCCGACGATCGTCCGCAAGGTCCTGCTGCCGCAGGCGCTGCCCTCGCTCATCTCGGGCGTCACCACCACCGTCATCGTGCTCATCGGCTACTCCGCGATGGCCGGCGCGGTCGGCGGCGAAGGGCTCGGCTCCAAGGCCGTCACCTACGGATTCCAGCGCTTCGACAACCAGTTCATGCTCATCACCGTCGCGCTGCTGATCGTCATCGTGACCGTGATCCAGCTGATCGGCGACGGAGCCGTACGCCTGCTGGCCCGCCGGGGCCGCACCACCTCCTGAGACCTCCTCTCCGCTCACAAGCCCGAACTCCTTGTCCGGGCGCACCACCCTCACCACCAGAAAGAGGCACTTTTCGTGCGTAAGAACATCAAGATCACCGCAGCTGCCGCAGCCACCGCCGCCATCGCCCTCGGCCTCACCGCCTGCGGTACGTCGTCCGACCCGGGCGCCAAGAGCGGGACCGGTGCCAAGGCCGACACCTCCAAGGCGCTCGTCGTCGCCGCGTCCCCGACGCCGCACGCCGACATCCTGGACTTCGTCAAGAAGAACCTGGCGGAGAAGGCGGGCCTCAAGCTGGAGGTCAAGGAGTTCACGGACTACGTCCTGCCGAACACCGCCACCGAGACCGGCCAGGTCGACGCCAACTTCTTCCAGCACCAGCCGTACCTCGACGACTTCAACAAGAAGAAGAACACCCACCTCGTCTCGGTCGGCACCGTCCACCTGGAGCCCCTCGGCCTGTACTCCAAGAAGGTCAAGGACCTGAAGGACATCAAGGCCGGCCAGACCGTCGCCGTCCCCAACGACACCACCAACGAGGGCCGCGCGCTCCAGCTCCTCGCCGAGAACGGCCTCATCACCCTCAAGGCCGGCGTCGGCACCAGCGCCAAGCTGAGCGACATCACCGACAAGAAGGGCCTGGAGTTCAAGGAGCTGGAGGCCGCCACCGTGCCCCGTGCCCTGAACGACGTCGACGCCGCCGTCATCAACGGCAACTACGCGATCGAGGCCGACCTCAAGCCCTCCAAGGACGCCCTGGCGCTCGAAAAGGCCGACGGCAACCCCTACGCCAACATCATCGCCGTGAAGAAGGGCAACGAGAAGGACCCCCGCGTCCAGAAGCTCGTGAAGCTCCTGCACTCCGACGAGGTCAAGAAGTTCATCGAGGACACCTACCAGGGCTCCGTCATCCCGGCCTTCGGCACCGCCGCCAAGTCCTGACACCCGCACGGCATTTGTCCCAGGAGCCCCGCGCACCCCACCGAGGGGGCGCGGGGCTCCGTCGTACGGACCCGCCCATGCGCGACATCGGGCCGATGCTGCATGCTGTGCCTTTAACGGTCTTCGGCATGGAGCTGCGCATGACTTCCACCTTTCCGGACATCTCCATCAGCACGGATCGGTTGGTGCTGCGCCCCTTCGACATGGCGGACGTCCCCGCGTACATCGAGATGATGAACGACGAGCTGGTCGTCGCCTGGACCGAGGCCCCCCACCCCTACACCCAGGTCGACGCCGAACGCTGGGTCCGCCGGATCGCTCCCGCCCAGCGCACCACCGGCGACGGCATCGTCCTCGCCGTCACCGAATTCCTCACCCAGCGGCTCGTCGGCTCGGTCCGGCTCCGCAACACCGACTGGCGCACCCTCGCCACCGAGGCCGCCTACATCACCGCCCCCTGGGCCCGTGGCGAGGGATACGCCACCGAGTCCGTGCTGGCGGTGGCCCAGTGGCTCTTCCGGGACCAGGGCTTCGAGCGCATCGAACTGCGCACCGCCGCCGACAACACCGCCTCCCAGCAGGTCGCCCAGAAGCTCGGCTGCATCAGCGAGGGAGTCCTGCGCAACGCCCGCATAGCGCGCACCCGGACCGAGAACGGCACGGACGGCGGCTGGACCGACATCCGGACCGACCTGATCGTCTGGGGCCTGCTTCCCGAGGACCTCGAAGGCGTCGCCGAGCAGCTCGCCGACGCGGGCGGCTACGGCGCCTACAACGACTGGAACTGACCCCGCGAAGGGGCCCTGACCCCAGGTCGGCACGGACCGGGTACTCTCACCCTGCCCGCCCCTCACCAACATCCCCACCTGCGACGACTCCAGGAGACTGACGACAGATGGCCGATCGGGTCACCGTGATCGGCTGGGACGGCTCGCCACTGACCGGAGCGGCCACGGCCGCCCTCTCGGCCGCCACGCTCGTCGCCGGAGCCGCCCACCACCTCGCACTCCCCGAAGTCCCGGCGAACGCCGAACGGATCCGCCTGGGCTCCATCGACCTGGCCGCCCGCCGGATCGCCGGCCACCGGGGCAGCGCCGTGGTCCTCGCCGACGGAGACCCCGGCTTCTTCGGAGTCGTCCGCAACCTCCGCGCACCCGAACACGGCCTGGAGGTCGAGGTCGTCCCGGCCGTGTCCTCCGTCGCCGCCGCCTTCGCCCGCGCGGGAATGCCGTGGGAGGACGCCCGGACGGTCGTCGCCCACCCCCGCACCCTGCGCCGCGCCGTCAACGTCTGCCGTGCCCACCACAAGGTCGCCGTCCTCACCTCGCCCGGCGCGGGCCCCGCCGAACTCGCCCTGCTCCTGGAGGGCGTCCACCGCACCTTCGTCATCTGCGAGGAACTCGGCACCGCCCGCGAACAGGTCACCGTCGTCACCTCCGACAAGGCCGCCGACCACGTCTGGCGCGACCCCAACGTGGTCATCGTCATCGGCGGCGGCCCCGAACCGCAGGCCACCGGCGCCTGGATCGCCGGCAGTCACCCCGCCCACCCCCACGGCGTACGCGGCTGGGCACTGCCCGCGGAGGCCTACCCGGGCGCTGCCGCCGAGGGCGGCGGGGAGAGCGGCGAAGGCGAGTCCCCGGGGCTGCGCGCCGCCCAACTGGCCCGCCTGGGGCCCCGGACCGGCGACCTCCTCTGGGACATCGGCTCCGGCAGCGGGGCCCTGGCCGTGGAGGCCGCCCGCTTCGGCGCGGCGGTCCTGGCCGTCGACAGCGACCCGGCCGCCTGTGCCCGTACCGCCGCGGCGGCACGGGCGTTCGGGGTCCAGCTCCAGGTCGTCGAGGGCCGGGCCCCCCATGTGCTGGAACGGCTGCCGGAACCCGACGTCGTACGGATCGGGGGCGGCGGGGTCCCCGTCGTCACCGCCGTCACCGAACGGCGGCCGGAGCGCATCGTGACCCATGCCTCGACGCGGGACGAGGCCGAGGCGCTCGGCGCTGCCCTGGGCGGGAACGGATACACCGTCCGGTGCTCGCTCCTCCAGTCCGTCGAACTCGACACGGCCGCATGGTCGGAGCGCGAACGCGCGGTCGTGTTCCTGCTCTCGGCGCTGCGTTCGGACCTCGCCCCCTGACCCGGTCGGCGTACAGCGCGAGGTAGGCTGGCCGATCGTTGCACCGCGGCTGGACGTTCGTCGCTTCGTTCGTCAATGTCCGAAAAAGGGGACCGTTTTGGCCCCCGTTGTGGTACGGCAGAACCGGGGGATGCGCGACGTGGCGCAGTCCACAGCGGGCCGTGGCGAAATGAGCTGCCGCGGCGGCGAACGGCCGCGAGAATGCAGTATGTCCGCGACCGTTTCGTGCCGCGCGACGCGCCCGCTCGTTCTTGTTGACGAGCGTCGGCGTGCCGTGGTCGGGCGTCCCGGGCGATGGGCCGAAGGAGCACTGACGATGGGCGAGGGGTACGCATGAGTGACACCGGCCAGATCCCGGGTGAGGGACTGCCGGAGAACGCAGGCATGGTGGAGCAGCCGGGCATCGCCGCCCCGGATGCCTACACCTACCTCGCTCCCTCCGAGCATGTCTCCGAGGACGACGACCTCCTCCTGATGCCGAGCCCCCAGGGCGCCTGGAGCGACCCGCAGGCCGTACCGGCCCCGGGCCAGTACCCCGAGGGCGTCGCCGCCCAGGCGCCGCTGCCCGGACAGGGCGCCTACCAGGCCGTGGCACAGCCCTATGCCCAGCCGGCCGGCGAGACCCCCGCGCAGCCCCAGGGACCCGTCCAGGTCCAGGTGCAGGAGCCCGTCCAGACGCAGGCCCCGGACGCGTACACCGCTCAGCAGGCGGTGGCGGAGCCGCTGCCCGAGACCGGCCAGGGGACTCATGAGTCCGGCGGCCGCGACTCCGGTTCGGTCGACCTGAGGGGCGTACGCATTCCGTCGCCCACCCCGGCCCCCGCTCCGGCGGCCCAGGCGCCGGTGCGCCGACCGCTGCACCGCGGCCCGGTCGCGGCCGACGGCTCGCCGTCCTACGGCGGGACGCCGACCGGCGGAGTGGTGCGCTCGCTCGCCGACCGCGGACCCGCGGGCGCGCCCCGGACGCAGACCCGGACCCCGGCCCCCGCGAGGCACGCCGGTCCGCCGACCACCGGCCCGGAGTACTTCGAGGCGCCGGGTGAGGACGCGTCCGCGCTGCCGGGCCCGCAGCTCGGGGAGATCCTGCCGCAGGGCGGCAGCCCGTGGGCGGCCCAGCCGCCGCAGCCGGAGGCCGCACCAGTGGCGGCAGAATCGGTCGTTCCGGCTCCGGTCGCCGACTCGGTACCGGCGGCACAGCCGGTCGCCGAGCCGATGCCGGCGGCGCAGCCGGTTCAGGCCGCTCCGGCCGTGGTGCAGGACGCCGAGGCCGCTCCGGCCGCGGTCGCTCCCACCGCCGAGCCGGTACCGGCCGCGGTCGAGACGCCCGCCGAAGACCCCGTCGACGCCGGGGCGCCCGTCGAAGCGGTCGTGCCGCAGGACGCCGCGGAAGCCGTTCCCATGGGCCAGTTCGTGCCCGTCGAGGGTTCGGTGCCGACGACTCCGCACCTGGCCCCGACGCCCGCAGCGGAGCGGACCGTCGAGGCGGAGCCCGAGCCCGAGCCCGAGGCCAAGCCTGTGGCTATCGCCATGGAGCCTGTGCAGACCCCTCAGCCGGACGTCGCGGCGGCCGTGACGGCCGTCACGGCCGGGGGAGTCATCGAGCCTTCCGAGGCCGCCGCGAACACCGAGCCCGTCGCGACCGCCGAGCCCGTCGAGGTCGTCGAGGCCGTCGATCCGGTCGTGAACGCCGAAGCCGTCGAGGCCATCGAGAACGCCGCGCCGGCCGAAGCCCTCGAGCCGGTCCCCGCTCCCGCGCCCGCCCCCGAGGCCGAGGTGCTGACGGCGCCCGAGCCGGAGGCCGAACAGGGACCGGAGGTCATCGAGACCCCGGACATCACGGCCCCCTCGGACACCGCGGACATCGTGGACACCGTGGAAGCCACCCCTGTCGCGGAGCCCGCAGCGGCGGCGCCCGGTACGAAGGAGACCACGGAGGCCCCGGAGGCCGGGCACGTGGAATCCGTACAGCCCGAAGCCCGGACCCAGGAGCCCGCCGAGGCTGCCCAGGCCCCCGAGCAGGAAGCCGCCGAGGCGGAGGCCCCCGAGGCGTCCGAGTCCGACGAGGCCGCGGCTCCCGTCGGCCCGCCGGCCCCCGGCTACGACGACGCCGAGCGCGAGGCGGTGCTCCGCGTCATGCGTGAGCGCCGCGACATCCGCAACGGCTTCCGCAACGACCCCATCCCGCACGAGGTCCTGCTCCGCGTCCTCGAAGCCGCGCACACGGCGCCCAGCGTCGGCCACTCGCAACCCTGGGACTTCGTCGTCATCCGCTCGGCAGAGACCCGCCGCTCCATGCACGAACTGGCACAGCGTCAGCGCGACGCCTACGCGAAGTCGCTGCCCAAGGGCCGGGCCAAGCAGTTCAAGGAACTGAAGATCGAGGCCATCCTCGACACCCCGGTGAACATCGTCGTCACCGCCGACCCCACCCGCGGCGGCCGCCACACCCTCGGCCGGCACACCCAGCCGCAGATGGCCCCGTACTCCTCCGCGCTCGCCGTCGAGAACCTCTGGCTCGCCGCGCGCGCCGAGGGACTCGGTGTCGGCTGGGTCAGCTTCTTCGACGAGCGCGAAATGGTCCGCGCCCTGGGCCTGCCCGAGCACCTCGAAGTCGTCGCCTACCTGTGTGTGGGCTACGTCGACGAGTTCCCCGAGGAGCCCGAGCTGATGCAGGCGGGCTGGTCCAAGCGCCGCCCGCTGTCCTGGGTCGTCCACGAGGAGACCTACGGCCGCCGCGCCCTGCCCGGCGAGGAGCCGCACGACCTGCTGCAGGAGACCATCTCCAACATCCGCCCGCTGGACGCCAAGGCGCTCGGCGAGGCGTGGGAACGCCAGAAGCGGATGACCAAGCCGGCCGGCGCGCTCGGCATGCTGGAGATCATCTCGGCGCAGCTGTCCGGGCTCTCCCGGATGTGCCCCCCGCCGATCCCGGAGCCCGCGGCCGTCGCGATCTTCGCGGGCGACCACGGGGTGCACGCCCAGGGCGTCACGGCCTGGCCGCAGGAGGTCACCGGCCAGATGGTCGCCAACTTCCTCGGCGGCGGCGCGGTCTGCAACGCCTTCGCGGCCCAGGTCGGCGCCGAGGTGTGCGTGGTCGATGTCGGCGTGGCCATGGAGCTGCCCGCGACGCCCGGCCTGCTGCCCCGCAAGGTGCGCGCCGGAACGGCCGACTTCACGACCGGACCCGCGCTCACCCGCGAGGAGGTGCTCGCGGCGATCGAGGTCGGCATCGAGACCGCCCGCGATCTGGTCGCGGCAGGCAACAAGGGCCTGCTCACCGGTGAGATGGGGATCGCCAACACCACGGCGTCGGCCGCGCTGATCTGTGTGTACACGGGCATGGACCCGGCCGAGGTGACCGGTCGCGGTACCGGCATCAACGACGAGATGCACGCCCGCAAGGTGGACGTGGTCCGCCGCGCCCTCGAACTCCACCAGCCCGACGCGGCCGACCCGATCGGTGTCCTGGCAGCGGTCGGCGGCCTGGAGCACGCCGCGATGGCCGGCTTCCTGCTGGGCGGCGCCTCGCTCCGTACGCCCGTCATCCTCGACGGCGTGAGCGCGGGAGCCGCGGCCCTGGTCGCCCGTGCCATCGCCCCCGAGGCCCTGGCCGCCTGCATCGCGGGCCACCGCAGCGCCGAGCCAGGCCATGTCGCCGCGCTCAACAAGCTGGGCCTGCGCCCGCTGGTCGACCTCGACCTCCGCCTCGGCGAAGGAACGGGCGCGCTGCTGGCGCTCCCGATCGTGCAGAGCGCGGCGCGGGCGATGCACGAGGTGGCGACGTTCGACTCGGCGGGCGTCACCGAGAAGTAGTACGTCACCGAGAAGCAGTACACGGCCATGCTCGGCCCGGACCGGCGCCTCGGGCGCCCGGTCCGGGCCGAGCCACGGTTCAGGGCAGGGGCCGAGCTCCGCGCAGCGGCCCCCGCCCGCTCCACCGGCCCGCCCCGCGCCCCGAAGCACCCCGTATCGTGGACGCACGCCCCGCAAAACCGCACGTCACAGCCGCTCCACCGTCGCAGCGGCCCGCACCCCGCATCGCACGAGGAGTCCGCACCGCCATGGCCGAGCACGCCGATCACCCCGCGTACCCCGTCGGACTGCGCCTGAGCGGGCGCCGCGTCGTCGTCGTCGGCGGCGGCCAGGTCGCGCAGCGCCGCCTCCCGGCGCTCATCGCGGCCGGCGCCGACATCACCCTCGTGTCGCCGTCCGCGACCCCCTCCGTCGAAGCGATGGCCGACGCCGGTGAGATCCGCTGGGAGCGCCGCCGGTACGCGGACGGGGACCTGACCGACACCTGGTACGCGCTGATCGCCTCCGACGACGACGCCGCGAACGACGCCGCGTCCGCCGAGGCCGAGCGCACCCGTACCTGGTGCGTGCGCAGTGACAACGCCGACGTGGCCACCGCATGGACCCCGGCCACCGGCCGCAGCGAGGGCGTGACCGTCGCCGTCCTCTCCACCGACGCCCAGGGCCGCGACCCGCGCCACTCCGCCGCCGTCCGCGACGCCATCGTCGAGGGACTGCGCGACGGCACGCTCACCGCCCCGCACCACCGCACCCGGCCCACCCCCGGTGTCTCCCTGGTCGGCGGCGGTCCCGGCGACCCCGACCTGATCACCGTGCGCGGCCGTCGCCTCCTCGCCGAGGCCGACGTGGTCATCGCCGACCGTCTCGGCCCGCGCGACCTGCTCGACGAACTGCCGCCGCACGTCCAGGTGATCGACGCGGCGAAGATCCCGTACGGCCGCTTCATGGCGCAGGAGGCGATCAACCAGGCGCTCATCGAGCACGCCAGGGCGGGCAAGGCCGTCGTACGGCTCAAGGGCGGCGACCCGTTCGTCTTCGGCCGGGGCATGGAGGAGGCCCAGGCGCTCGCCGCCGAAGGCATCCCGTGCACCGTCGTCCCCGGCATCTCCAGCTCGATCTCGGTACCCGGCGCGGCCGGAATCCCCGTCACCCACCGAGGCGTCGCCCATGAGTTCACCGTCGTCAGCGGTCATGTCGCCCCCGACGACGAGCGCTCGCTGGTCGACTGGGCGGCGCTCGCGCAGCTGCGCGGCACCCTCGTACTGCTGATGGCCGTCGACAAGATCGGCGCCATCGCGAAGGCCCTCGTCGCCCACGGCAAGTCCCCGGACACCCCGGTCGCCCTGGTCCAGGAGGGCACCACGGCATCCCAGCGCCGCGTCGACGCGACCCTGGCGACCGTCGCCGAACGGGCCGCCGCCGAAGAGGTACGTCCCCCGGCCGTCATCGTCATCGGCGACGTCGTCGCCGTCGGCACGGGCGCCGCACCGCACCCCGCCGAGTAGCCGGCCAGGACGCCTCCGCACCCCCACCGAGTAACCAGCGGTAACGGATCTTCTCCCGAGCCGTTGGCACCACACACCGGACAAGGCAGTATCGAACCCGTGGCTGATCTCATCACCGTCGACGACCCCGACGACCCCCGCCTGCGCGACTACACCGGACTCACCGACGTCGAACTCCGGCGCAGGCGGGAGCCCGCCGAGGGCCTGTTCATCGCCGAGGGCGAGAAGGTGATCAGACGCGCCAGGCACGCCGGGTACGAGATGCGGTCGATGCTGCTCTCGGCGAAGTGGGTCGACCTGATGCGCGACGTCATCGATGAGGTCCCGGCCCCGGTGTACGCGGTCAGCCCCGAGCTCGCCGAGCGCGTCACCGGCTACCACGTCCACCGCGGCGCCCTCGCGTCGATGCAGCGCAAGCCGCTGCCGACGGCCGACGAACTGCTGACGACGACCCGCAGGGTGGTCGTCATGGAGGCCGTCAACGACCACACCAACATCGGGGCGATCTTCCGCAGCGCAGCCGCCCTCGGCATGGACGCCGTACTGCTCTCCCCGGACTGCGCCGACCCGCTCTACCGGCGCTCCGTCAAGGTCTCGATGGGAGCGGTCTTCTCCGTTCCCTACGCCCGTCTCGACACCTGGCCCAAGGACCTGGAGGCCGTACGCGAAGCGGGCTTCAGGCTCCTCGCGCTGACCCCGGACGAGAAGGCCGGAAGCATCGACGAGGCGGCACCGCACCGGATGGACAAGGTGGCGCTGATGCTGGGCGCCGAGGGCGACGGGCTGTCCACCCGGGCCCTGGTCGCCGCCGACGAATGGGTACGCATCCCGATGGCGCACGGCGTCGACTCGCTCAACGTGGGAGCGGCCGCGGCGGTCGCGTTCTACGCGGTGGCATCGGGCCGCCCGCAGAACTGACCGGCTACCGGAGCTGCCGGCTCTGGGGCGGGGCCTCGACCTGGGTCTGCGTCCGGGTCTCGTTCCGCCCCGGATCCGTGCCCAGCCCGCGCGAGGGCCCCTGGCAGCCCTGGGCCGCCGCGATGCCGAGCGCCACCAGCAGCGTCACCACGACGAAGACGACGAGCCGCTGCCGCAGCAGCCGCGGATTGGCGGGACGCAGCCCCGCCGAAGTCGTACGGGTCCCGGGCCGCGTACCCGGCCGACCGTTCGTCCCGTTCGTCCCCTGCGGGCGCCTGCCGGGCCGGGTGGTGTCGCGCGGCGGCCGCTGCTGCTGAGGGCGCGAACCACCGGTCCGGGGCGACCCCGCCCGCGACGACGAGGACGGCCTGCTGCCCTGCGGTTGCTTCTGCTTCTGCTGACGGGGCGCGGGAGGAGCCGAACGCCGCGTCTGCTGCTCGGTGTACGGGCCGTCGAGACGGCCGGTCGGCCGGTCCAGCTCCTGTGTCGAACGCTGCACGGGCGGTCGGCCCTCGTGCAGCCCCTGCGCCTCCCGCGCCGCGATCTCCTTGAGCCGCATGGAGAGTTGGAGCGTGCTCGGCCGCTCCTCGGGGTCCTTGGCCAGGCAGGCGCTCACCAGCGGCGCGAGCGCGTCGTGCACGTCGTGCAACTGAGGCTCCTCGTGCACCACGCGGTACAGCATCACCTCGGAACTGCCGTGCCCGAAAGGCGAGTCGGCCATCGCCGCGTACGCGAGCGTGGCACCGAGCGAGAACACATCGGTCGCGGGCGTCACGGCCGCGCCGCGCACCTGCTCGGGTGCGAGGAATCCCGGCGAGCCCACTGCCGTACCGACATGGGTGAGGGTGGAGGCCCCGGTCGCCCAGGCGATCCCGAAGTCGATGATCCGGGGGCCCTTGGGGGAGAGGAGGATGTTCGACGGCTTCAGGTCACGGTGGACGACACCGGCCTCGTGCACCGCCACCAGGCCCTCGGACAGCGCGGCCCCGATCGAGGCCACCTCGGCCGCCGACAGCGGCCCCTCCTCGGCCACCTTGTCGTGCAGCGAGGGCCCCGGGACGTACTGCGTGGCGAACCACGGACGGTCCGCCTCCAGGTCCGCGGCCACCAGACGCGCGGTGCAGCCGCCACGGATCCGCCGGGCGGCGGACACCTCGCGCGCGAAACGGGAGCGGAACTCCTGGTCCTCCGCCAGATCCGGGCGGATCACCTTCAGTGCCACCCGCTGGCCCCGCCGGTCCGAACCCAGGTAGACGACACCCATGCCGCCTGCCCCGAGCCGCCGGTGCAGCCTGAACGAGCCGACGACACGCGGGTCCTCGCGCCGGAGCCGCATCATCGCCATGTCTGCCCATCCCCGCTGCCTGGTCCGCCTGACGAGGCACAGCTTACGTACCCGGCGCCCGGGGTGCTCAGAGGCCGCGCCCTCGCCGGTCGATCGATTGTCGGTGCGCGGCGCGGCCGATGACAGGGCGTCCGGCCGGAGCGGATCCCCTGCCGGACAGGCCCGGACCCCAAGGCGGTTGCGGCGACGGGAGGTTGGAGCCGCACCGGTCGGCCGGCCGGTCCTCGCGCGCCCCGGCCCGGACGGACGCGCGCGGCCCCCGTCGGCGCCCCGGGGCCGACGGCCGGGAACCCGGGGAATGAAGGGTGAGTGAAGTCACGGTGACCGTGGCCGTGCGCACCGGCGGGCCGCGCCGTCCAACGACTCCGACGCCGCGAGAAGTTCGCCGCGCCCCCTCCGGGATGTCCCCGGGATCAGGCGCCCGGTCTCCACCCAGGGGAGTACGCCGAAGGACCGGGGCTCATCCTCCGGGAGGCCCGGCAATCGGTACGCGGGCATGACGCCCTCCGCCCCGCGCGTCCCTAATGTTGAGGTCAAGCGGCGGGTGCAGCACTCGTCCCCCGAGGTCACACGCCCGCCGCCCCACATCGAGCCAGGAGAGGAACCATGGCGGACACGGCAACGCGGACCATGATCCGCACGGGACGCAGGGGCCATGCCTCGTTCGGCAGCCGCCCGTCGTCCGGTACGCGCCACCCACTCGTGGCGACGGCAATGGTTCTTCCTCTGGCGGCCCTGCTCGTGGTCGTCTTCGGCGGCTGGGACGCAGTGGTCACACAGGCGTCGTCCGTGGGCGTGATGCTGGGGCGCTGAGCGGCGCCCCGGGTCCGGAAGAGCGGTCCGGACCGGGACATCCGGCCAACAACCCCGTGGGGACGGGGGTGCGGCGGACGGCAGCGTTTGTCCGGTCAGCTGGGGAGCTGACCGGACATCGCGCTGTCCGGGGCCGTTCGCAACGCAGCGGTGATCGCACCGGACGGCATCGGCGCCGCCGTGACGATCTGCCCGTCCGCGACCCCGCACGGCGCGCGTACGCTCATCGGCGGGCCCGCGCGGATCGGGCCACCCGTACCTGTCCGCCACCGGGGGAGACCGTGACCACCGCAGTCGTACGCGCGCTGGGCGCCCTCGCCCACCGGGCCGCCCACGCACACCCCGAGGACCCCTGCGCCTGCCCGCCCCCGACGGTGCTCGCGGACCGTGCGGACGGCACGGTGGTCCGCAGCGGGGCCGTCGTCGCCAAGGCTCACGCCCCCGGCACGGACACCCCCGGCCTGCTCACCCGCCTGACCCTCGCCAACGATCCGCACCTCACCGGCATCCTGCTCGCCCCACTGGCACCCCACCCCGCCGCACCGTCCGCTTCCCTCCACGACCGCCCCGTCACGCTGTGGCCGCACGGCCGACCCGTCGACCCCGGCGACCCGGACGGAGCCCCCTGGGAAGAGGCCGCCGCTCTGCTGGCCGGGCTGCACCGGGCCCCGGCCCCGTCCTCCCTCGCGCTCCCGCCCATGCGGGGCCCCGCGAAGGCCGCGCTCGCCGTCGCCCGGATGCGCGCCGCCCGGCCGGCCGACCCGGCCACCGCCCCCGTAATCGAAGCCTGGCACCGCCTGCCGGCCTGGGCCCGCGACGAAGCCGCCGCACCCCCGCACCGTTCGCGCTTCCTCTGCCACGGAGATCTGCACCTCGGCCAGCTCGTCCGCCACCCGGCCCCGCACGGACCCTGGCTGCTCATCGACGTCGACGACGCCGGTCTCGGGGACCCCGCCTGGGACCTCGCCCGCCCCGCCGCCTGGTACGCGGCCGGGATCCTGCCCCCCGAGGTCTGGCTCCGCTTCCTGGACGCCTACCGGGCAGCGGGCGGTCCCGCCGTACGGGCCGAGGGCGATCCCTGGCCGGAGCTGGATGTGCCGGCCCGCGCCCTGACCGTCCAGGCCGCCGCGCTGGCCTTTGCCAAGTCCGCGGCGGAGGACCGGAATCCGGATGACGTGGAGCAGACGATGATCGACGCCTGTGCCCGAATCGCATCCCTCCCGCCCGAGTTGGGCGCCGAACACTCGTCGTAGGCTGAACCGACCGTCGACGGGCATGCATTCCGGCGACGGCGACCCGACGGCGAGGAGTGAGCCGAACCATGCAGTGTCCCAAGTGCCACGCGCAGATGCACACGTACAACCGCAACGGCATACAGATCGAGCAGTGCAGCGGCTGCCGGGGAATCTTCCTCGACTACGGCGAGCTGGAGTCCCTCACCCGCATCGAGGCGCAGTGGACGCAGCAGGCCCCGCCCGCACCGCCGGCCCCGCAGGCCTACCCGGCCGCCCCGGCGCCCGCCTGGGGCGCCCCGCAGCACCATGGCGGCCACAACGGCGGTCACTACCGGCACAAGAGCTTCGGCCGCATGCTCTTCTCGTCCTGAACCGGTCGGCGCCCGACCGCGGGCCCGGACGCCTTCCGTCCGGGCCCGCAGTGCGTCCGTACCGGCACTCGTACGCCGGGAACGACAAAGCCCCGGTCGTCGGGACGACCGGGGCTTTTGCTGGTGCGCGATACTGGGATTGAACCAGTGACCTCTTCCGTGTCAGGGAAGCGCTCTCCCGCTGAGCTAATCGCGCAGGGTGAACCTGCGTATACTGCGTGCGCGATACTGGGATTGAACCAGTGACCTCTTCCGTGTCAGGGAAGCGCTCTCCCGCTGAGCTAATCGCGCGGGGGATCCTTGCGGATCAGTGGACGATACTGGGATTGAACCAGTGACCTCTTCCGTGTCAGGGAAGCGCTCTCCCGCTGAGCTAATCGTCCTTGGAGGTGGAGACGGGATTTGAACCCGTGTAGACGGCTTTGCAGGCCGTTGCCTCGCCTCTCGGCCACTCCACCAGGAGTGGGGGCTCGGGAAGATCCCCCACTTTCTGCGAGCGGACGACCAGGTTCGAACTGGCGACCTCAACCTTGGCAAGGTTGCGCTCTACCAACTGAGCTACGTCCGCTTGTCTTTCCCGGTCCGCTTGCGCGTCCCGGCGACGTGTTGAACTCTAGCGGATTCCCGGGCCAGTACAAAAACGCGTTTGTGCAGCGTGCTGAGGTGCACCCGACCCGGCGCAGGTCATCGTGCGCCGCCCTAGACTCGACGGCGTGCACGACCTCGCTCCAATGGCCCGCTTCGGCGGCCTCGTCGCCTCCGATCTGCAGGACGTGACCAGTGATCCCACAGCCCTCGAATCGTCCGGCTTCTGGGCCGTGTCCGCCGATTTCGAGGGCCGACTCGTCTGCGCGCGCTTCGGCTCCGTACGTACGCGGGCGGTACCCGCACCCGTGCGGGGCGCCTGGCGCGGGCCCGCAGCCGGTGACTGGAACTCGTCGCTGGACCGCGCCGCGTACATCGCGGGCGTACGGCGGATCCGCGAGTACATCGCGGCGGGCGAGGTCTACCAGGCCAACCTCTGCCGGGTGATGACCGCGCCCCTGCCCGACCCGGGCGCCGCGGATGTGGACGCGCTGACCGCGCTGCTCGCCCGTGGCAACCCCGCCCCGTACGCAGGAACGATTCGGCTTCCCGGGCACGGCGTGGAGATCGCCACCGCGTCCCCCGAACTCTTCCTGAGCCGGGACGGCCGGACCATCGAGTCGGGGCCGATCAAGGGCACCGGCCGCACCGAGGCCGATCTGCTGGAGAAGGACCACGCGGAGAACGTGATGATCGTCGACCTGGTCCGCAACGACCTGGGCCGGGTCTGCGCCACCGGATCGGTCACCGTCCCCGACCTCTGCGTGGTCGAGAAGCACCCCGGCCTGGTCCACCTCGTCTCCACCGTGCGCGGCGAGCTCGCCGAGGGCGTCGGCTGGCCCGAGCTCCTCGACGCCGCGTTTCCGCCCGGCTCCGTCACCGGGGCACCCAAGTCCAGCGCCCTGCGGATCATCGAGGAGCTGGAGACCGCACCGCGCGGGCCCTACTGCGGAGGCATCGGCTGGGTCGACGCCGACCGCCGCACCGCATCGCTCGCCGTCGGCATACGCACCTTCTGGATCGACCGGACCGGCACCGCCCCGGTCCTACGTTTCGGTACCGGGGCCGGCATCACCTGGGGCTCGGACCCGGAACGCGAGTGGGACGAGACCGAACTCAAGGCGTCCCGACTGCTCGCTGTAGCGTCGGGCGCTCACGAAGCAACCGGAAGGACCGCGTGATGAGGATTTGGGTCAACGGCGAACTGCGCGACGCCGAAGACGCCAGGGTGTCCGTGCTCGACCACGGACTCACCGTGGGGGACGGCATCTTCGAGACGGTGAAGACCGTCGGCGGCAGGCCCTTCGCCCTCACCCGCCACCTCGACCGGCTGACCCGCTCGGCCCGCGGCCTCGGACTCCCCGCCCCCGACGTCGACGAGGTCCGCCGCGCCTGCGCCGACGTCATCGAGGCCAACCCGATGGCACTCGGCAGGCTGCGCATCACCTACACCGGAGGACTCTCCCCGCTCGGCTCCGACCGCGGCGACGCCGGCCCCGGCCTGGTCGTCGCCCTCGGCGAGGCGGCCCGCCGTCCCGACACCACCGCCGTGATCACGGTCCCCTGGACGCGCAACGAACGCGGTGCGCTCACCGGGCTCAAGACCACTTCGTACGCCGAGAACGTCGTCGCCCTCGCCCGTGCCCACGAGCACGGTGCTTCGGAGGCGCTCTTCGCCAACACGGCCGGGCAGCTCTGCGAAGGAACCGGGTCCAATGTCTTCGTCGTCCTCGACGGGCAGCTGTACACCCCGCCGGTCGCCTCCGGCTGCCTGGCCGGGATCACCCGCGCGCTGGCCGTGGAGTGGACGGGCGCACAGGAGACCGAGCTGCCCTTCGACGTCCTGGAGCGGGCCGAGGAGATCTTCCTGACCTCCACCCTGCGCGATGTGCAGGCCGTCCACCGGGTGGACGGCCGGGAGCTGCCCGGCGGGCCCGGACCGGTGACCGCCAAGGCCATGCGGATCTTCGACGAGCGGGCCGGCGACGACCTCGACCCGTAAATCGGGGTGACGGGCAGGGCCCCAGCGGATAGAACATCTCCGATGACCACCACCCTCCGGCCGACCGGGCCGATCCAGCAAGGCACCGACGGTGCGAAGAACCACGCGTACGACGTGTGCGACAACGGGCGGCCCGTCGGCTCCCTGGAGATCGGCACCGACGCCGCGTTCGGTACGGCCACCGGCGAGCTGCGCTCCCTGACCATCGACGAACCGAGCCGGCGCCGGGGCCGCGGCACCATCGCCGTGCTCGCCGCCGAGGAGGTGCTGCGCGGATGGGGCTGCGGCCAGGTGCACCTGTCGGTGCCGGAGGGCAACGAGGGGGCCGGGCGCCTGACGGCCGCACTCGGGTACACCGAACGAAGCCGCAACATGCTCAAGGACCTCGGCCCGACGGCCCCCGTGCTCCCGGACGGTGTCGTGGCCAGGGAGATGACGGCCGAGGAGTTCGCGGCCTGGCAGCGCACCAGTGTCGACACGTACGCACAGTCCTGGATCGACCAGGGTGTTCCGGTCGAGCAGGCCATGCACAAGTCCCGCTCCGACCACGCACGTAACCTGCCGGCCGGAATGGACACCGAGGGCATGCACTTCCATGTCCTCGTCGCCGGGGGAGTGGTCGCCGGCCATGTGTGGGTCTCGGTGCGCGAGGGTGACGACGGCGAGGCGACCGGCTTCGTCTACGACGTGGAGGTGGACGAGGAGTACCGGGGCCGCGGCCACGGGCGTGCCCTGATGCAGCAGGCGGAGCACATCACCCTGGCCGCGGGCGCCCGACGCCTCGGACTGCATGTGTTCGCCGCCAACACGCCCGCCCTGCGGCTGTACGAGTCGCTCGGATACCGGACGACTCAGTACAACCTGGCCAAGAGTCTCTGAGGGCCGGGCCGCTCAGCCCCGCTCGGTGAGCAGCCGGTCGGCGATCTCCTCGATCCGTTCGCGCAGCCCGTCCTGGCTCTTGCCGCCGTCCAGCCGCTCGTCGCCGATCACATACGTCGGGGTGCCGGTGACTCCGATCGCCTTGCCCTCGGCCTGGTCGGCGTCGACGATCAGCATGTGGCGTCCGTCGATCAGCGCGGTGTCCATCTCCTCGGCGTCCAGGCCGAGTTCCCGCGCCAACTCGACGAGCAGCGGCTCGCCGGTGCGTGCGAGATCGGCGGTACGGGCGAGCACCGCCTCGATGTACGGCCAGTCCTTGCCCTGGGCCGCCGCCTCCTCGGCGGCCTGCGCGGCGGCGAAGGCGTGCTTGTGCTTCTCCAGCGGGAAGTGCCGCAGCCGTACGTCCAGCCGGTCGCCGTACTTGGCCCGCAGGGCGTGCACATCGGTGAGGGCCTGGTGACAGTCGGGGCACTGGAGCTCGCACCAGATGTCGAGGACGACGGGGGCCGCAGGGGTGGAATCGCTCATGCGGCCAGTCTCCCAGGGCCCGCGCGAGCCTCCCAATCGGCATCCGGTCCGCCCCGGCTCCGTACGATCCGCGCACCGCCGATCGACACCTGGGGAGGATCCCGGCCCTGAAATGTCCCTGATGCGGTTCCGGATCGTGGCCGCCGGGCCGGTCACCGGTGCAGGATGGAAGGGACGTTTCCCCTTGCGCCTGGAGGCACCGATGCTTGCCGAGACCATCTGCTCCGCGGTGTCAGCGGCGGGCCTGGGCATCGCCGCCGTCACCGCTTGGCGAAAGCGCTTCCTCGCCGCGACCCGGATCGCCGCCTACTCCCTGGTCCCGATCGCACTGGTGCTGACCGGGGTCGTGGACTGGGTCGCCGGAATCGCCTTCAAGCCGAGCGTCTGGCTCGGTTTCGGGCTGCTCGCGGTGGCCTGGCTGCTGTTCACGACCACGCGCGCGATCGAGCGCCGAGGCGGCGGCACCCGTAAGGAGCGCAGGGCCGCCGCACGGGCGGCACAGGGCGAGGCGGTCGCCCCCGCGGCCTCGGCACCCTCTCTGGGGTCGGGGCTCCCGGAGTCCCGGGCGCAGGCGCGCCCGAAGGCGAAGTCCCGGCAGCAGTCCGACGCGCCGGGCGAGGACTTCAGCGACATCGAGGCCATCCTGAAGAAGCACGGCATCTGACCCCTGCCCCCGTCCCGGTCCGGGGGCAGGGGGTGTCCATGGCGAGTGAATCGATTCATCGATGATTCTTGACGGTGTACGGACGCGGGGCTAGCTTGTCCCGATCGGATTGAAACAATTCATTCAGCGGGTGGGCGGCCCGGGAGGCCGGCCCGTAATGCCGTCCGTACGATGGGGACACGCCGCGGACCGGTGCGGCCGAAGTCATCAGTGGGGCAGGGCAAGTGGCGCGTGTGGCAGGGATCAAGGATGTGGCCCGGCAGGCCGGAGTCTCCGTGGGCACCGTGTCCAACGTGATCAACCGGCCCGAGGCGGTGCTGCCGGAGACCCGTGCCCGGGTGCTCGCCGCCATCGAGGAACTCGGCTACGTGCGCAGCGAGTCGGCGCGCCAGCTCAGGGCGGGCCGCAGCCGGATCATGGCCCTGCTCGTCCTCGACATGGGCAACCCGTTCTTCGTGGACGTGGCCCGTGGTGCCGAGCGCGCCGCCCGTGCGGCCGGTCTCGGTGTCATGGTCTGCAACAGCGACCAGAGCCCGGCGGAGGAGGCCGAGTATCTCGGACTCTTCGCCGAGCAGCGGGTCTGCGGCGTCCTGGTCACCCCGGCCGACGCGACCGGCCGGAACCTGGAGGCGTTCAGCCGTCACCGGATCCCCTTCGTGCTGGTGGACCGGGTGGCGCCCGGCACGGGGGCCTGCGCGGTCTCCGTCGACGACGTCCGCGGCGGCGCGCTCGCCGTCGGTCATCTGGTCGCGGCCGGTCATCGCTCGGTGGCGTACGTCAGCGGACCGGGCGACCTCCATCAGATCAGGGACCGGCGCGAAGGCGCCCTGTCGGCCCTCGCGGACGCCGGGCTGCCGCCCGAGGCGCTCGTCGAGATCCCTTCCGACCGGCTGGACGTGGCGGCGGGCCGCGATGGCGGAGCCCGGCTGCTCGGCCTCGTGCCCCGGCCGACCGCGGTGTTCTGCGCCAACGACCTGCTCGCCCTGGGCGTGCTCCAGGCCCTGTACGCGGCGGGCGTCGGGGTGCCGCACGACATCGCCATCGTCGGCTACGACGACATCGAGTTCGCCGCCGCCGCTGCCGTCCCGCTCACCTCGGTCCGCCAGCCCGCGGTCGTGATGGGCAGGATGGCCGCGGAGCTCCTGCTGGAGGAGTCGGACGACGAGGACGGCACCCACGAGCACCGCAGTGTGGTGCTCCAGCCGGAGCTCGTGGTGCGGGCCTCCAGCTCGACGCCACGCTGAGGCCGCGGCGCTGCATCCGGTCGCCTGCCTGCCCGCCGGATCCCGAATTCACCGCGTACGGGACGGTGTTGGCCGATCGGGTCGTTCGCAGGTCGGCGTATCGGCCTTCGGCTCCGCGTAGTTGCGGCACGGGAGCGCTCCGGGTGTCGTACCGAATGCGTGGCGGCCGATCGGACGCAGGAGCGAATTCTGACCGGTCGGGGTGGGTGAACTCCCGGTGCGAAAAGGCGTATTGATCGCCAACGGGGTCCCGAGTGAGTCATGATCGTCCCGAGATGGTGGACACCTCCCGGGGCGATGCCCCCGCACCCCCTGCCGAAGAGCCGCGCGGCTGCCTCTTCGCGCTTTCCCAGCCCCCTTTGATGATCTTCCTCACGGTGGTCGGCGGCCTGCTGCTGATGGCCGCGTTGCATGATCTCTTCATGCTGTGAGCGGTCAGCCGGCCGCTTCCTTGCGGCGTGCCCGGTATGCGGCCACATGCAGACGGTTGCCGCAGGTGCGGCTGGAGCAGTAGCGGCGGGAGCGGTTTCGGGACAGGTCGACGAAGGCGTGCCGGCAGTCCGGCGCCTCGCACCGCCGCAGCCGTTCCTGCTCGCCCGCCACCACGATGAAGGCCAGCGCCATGCCGCAGTCGGCCGCGAGGTGGTCGGCGATCGACGCGTCGGGTGCGAAGTAGTGCACATGCCAGTCGTAGCCGTCGTGGTTGCTGAGCTGCGGCGTCGTGCCGGCGGCGGCGACGAGCGCGTTGACGAGCGAGGCGGCGGCCTGGGCGTCGTCCGTCGCGAAGATCTCGGCGAAGCGCGTCCGTACGTCCCGTACGGCCCGCAGGTCCTTCTCGTGGAGCTCGCCCACGCCGCTGATGCGATGGCGCCGCGCGAAGTCGTACAGCGCTTCGATGTGGGCGAGGCCGTCGCTCCGCTCGCCTTCCGGCTGCCCGCTCGACGGTGGTTCGCTCTCCGGTGCGGTGTTCACCAGGTCGACCACCGTGTCGAGGGCGATCCGGGTGTCGTGGGGGATCAGCACGCTTTCGCTCCCTGCCTCCGGCGGGCCGGTGTCCGCCGATGCGGGCTGACTCTACTGGCTCGGCCGCGGCGCACAGCGGCCCGAGAGGGCCCGCAGGGGGCGCGGGGAGCGGATACCGGCCACGGGTGGGTACCCGTGGCCGGTGGGCGGCTGCCCGGGGCGTGAGGGGGTGCTAAGTGCCCGGGGCGCGCGCACCGGCGCCGTCACCACGGTGGATTCCGCGATGACGGCGCCGGTGTCAGCCGTATGAAGTTTTCCGCGCGGCGCCGTCGCCCCGAGTCGGACGGCGCCGCGCAGCTCTCGGCCTGGCTCAGCTCTCGGCCAGGATGTGTGAGAGCTCCGTATCGAGGTCGAAGTGACGATGCTCGGTGCCTGGCGGCACCGCGGCGTCGGTCCGCTTCAGGAACGACTCCAGGGCCCTCGCCGGGGCTTCGAGCAGTGCTTCGCCCTCTGGGGAGCTCAGCGCGATGCAGACGACGCCCTGGCCGTGACTACGGGATGGCCAGACGCGGACGTCTCCGGTGCCGGTGGGCCGGTGCAGCCCCTCGGCAAGGAGGTCGCGGGCGAATACCCATTCGACCGTCTCCTCCGCTCCGGTATGGAAGGTGGCGTGCACGGCATACGGATCGGCCGTGTCATACCGCAGGCCCGCGGGTACAGGCAGTGAGGACTCGCTCGACACAACGAGGCGCAGGTGCAGCTCGCAGCTGACCGTGGTGTTCATAAGCGCCAGGGCCTTTCGCTCAGTGTGCGCTCGGGGATTCGCACGTCGGCGAAATCGACATGCCACCTACGGTGGCGTTGTAAACCCCTCTGACCTTTTTGTGTTCCTTCAGGTAGCTCGTACGGCGGTGTGTAACTTTCGGTTATGCGGCCATTCCGGTGATGAAGGCCGTTCCGGTAGGTTGGCTGCTATGAATGCGGAGCGTGATGTGCGGGACGGGGACGCCGCACCGGCGACACCGGTGTCCGCCGCGGGGGACAGGGCGGACAGCGTGACGGGTGAGGTCACGGAGGGTGTGACCAAGGAGCGGGAGCTCGGCTCCCGGGCGCCCGGGTTCATCAAGGCATCCAGGGCGCTGCACCTGAGCTGGCAGGTCGGCGTCTTCGTGGTCGGCTTCGCGGTGGTCGTGGCGGGCATCATCATGCTGCCGCTGCCCGGCCCCGGCTGGTTGGTGATCTTCGGGGGCATGGCGATCTGGGCGACCGAATTCGTCTGGGCGCAGCTGGTGCTCCGCTGGACCAGGCGGAAGGTCACCGAGGCCGCCCAGCGGGCGCTCGACCCCAAGGTCCGGCGGCGCAACATCATCCTCACGTCGATCGGCCTGGTGATCATCGTGGTGCTGGTGGGGATCTACGTCTGGAAGTTCGGCATCACCATGCCGTGGAAGATCCACGAGTGACCCGGGGGTGGTCATGGGGCGCCGCTGACATGGGGTAATGTTTGGCCTGCGCCCGGGCGATTAGCTCAGTGGGAGAGCGCTTCGTTCACACCGAAGAGGTCACTGGTTCGAACCCAGTATCGCCCACCCCGGACAGAGGGCCCGTGAGACCGCAGAGTCTCACGGGCCCTCTGCGTTTCCCGCGTCCGGTCGGCCCGCCGGGTCCCGGCCGGTGTCTTCGAAGAAGATTCACAAGCGCTTTCGGGAACGATTCAATCAGGGTGGCGGTGGACGGGCGGGATCCGCTAATCGGGCAGAGGCATCCGGATATCGCGGCCGGACGTACTTCCACGACCACGAGAATTCCTGGAAAGGGTTCGGCCGTCGGTATCCGAGGGCAATGCCCCCGACGATTCCGGAACTCCCGCCGAAAATTCCGCGGGTGCGACGACGGGAGCGACGACGGGTGCGAACTGCTCGATTTCACGGGTGAGTTCGCCGTGGCCGTCCGGTACGCCTTCGGGGCGGACCGGGGGTCCGCCGACCGGCCCGTGGCCCGTCAGGGCGCTCCGGGCCGGCCGTGCGACGCACCGTCAGCGCATCCGGCCCACGGTCTCCTTCAGTCGCCGCGCATCGCGCAGCCGCTGCTCGTACGTCGCCCCGACCACCAGGAGCAGCACCCCGGCCAGGGCGGGCGGCAGCCAGCGCGGGAGCGCGCCGACGACCTGGACCACGTACGGCGCCAGTTCGTGCACGGCGTCCATGGCCAGCACCGCGCCACCGAGCAGCAGCAGCGCCTGCAGCCGCAGCCGGGCGCCCGCCAGCGTGATCGCCAGTGCCGCCACGCCGAGCAGCAGCGGGCGCAGCCAGTGCGGATCGACCCAGGCCGCGAAGAGGCTCGGGACCAGCGTCGCCGCGAGACCCGCCCCGTACGCCGTCCACGACGACGCCTCCGGGTCGCGGCGACGGCGCAGCACACCGACCGCCAGGGCGGGCACCGTCACCGGCAGCGTGTACGCCTCCGGGTCCGACACCCCTGAGGCCGAGAGCCGCACCCAGGTCGCCAGGACGAACAGCGCCACCGCCAGATACCCGGCCACCGGCCGCCGTTCGGCCCGTACGGCCGTGCCCGCCGCCAGCACCCCGCTCAGCGCCAGCACCAGTGCCAGGAACGGCCGGTCCGGCACCGCCATGACCAACGCCACCGCAGCCGACAAGGCCCCGGTCAGCTCGACCGGAAGAGCCGCCGGGCGGACCCGCAACCGGGCCCCGAGCAGCACAGTCATCCCGGGGACGACCAGCATGAGCGGCGCCGCCTGGTACCCGGCAAGCCCCAGCGACGCCCCGGCCGCACGGGCGAGCACCATCCCGCACACCACGGCCCCGCACGCCGGCACCGTCTGCGCGATCCGCAGCGCCCGTACCGCGCGCACCGCGCGAGCGTCCGGCAGCGCCCGCGCGGCCTGGATCGCGGCGCCGTCGAACAGCACCGCGGCCGCCCCGAGCACCACCAGCAGCACCGCGAACACCGCGTACGTCGCACCCTCCGCCGCGAGCGCGAGGAACCCCGTGCTCGCCGCGCCGATCAGCCCGCACACCAGCGCGGTCGTCCCCACGGCACTCGTCCCGCGGCGCAGACCCCGTACCGCCACCGCGAACGCCCCGGCGACCAGCACCGACTGCACCGACACGGCCGCCGCGTACGACAGCCCCAGTACCGCGGGCAACGCGGTGAGCCCCGCCCAGCAGAGGGTCGACGCGGCGGCCCCCGCCGCACTCCGCCAGGCCGTACCCGGCGAAAGCACCGGCCCGGCCGCCCGTACCAGCCGGTCCCACGACCGGTGCGCAAGACCCAGCAGGCCGGCCACCGTCAGCAACACCACCGGGGCCGCGGCCAGGTGGGACCAGGCCAGACCCTCCGTACCCAGGGCGCCCCGGACACCGCCGTCGGGAGCGCCGGACCACACACGGGCCAGCTGCGACACCGTACCCATCAGCGACATGCCGACCGGCGGCGCCGCGGACACCACCGCGGCCGCGGTCACCGCCGACGAGGCCCACACCAGCCCGTGCCCGACCGGGCGCGGCAGCGGCGCGCGCAGCGCGGCCAACAGCACCACACCGCACAGCAGATACACCGGCACCGACCAGCCCCAGTCCATCCCGGCACGCAGCACACCGCCCACCGCGGCCACCCCGCACAACCCGGCCAGCACGCCGCCGGCCACCGCGAGACCCCTGGGCGCACGCCACGCCCCGAACAGCGCGACCGCCGCACCCGCGAGCAACAGCGCGGCCGGCGCCACCGCGTCCGACGCCGCACCGGCGGACACCGACTGCGCCAGGGCCACCAGCAGTCCCAGCAGGCCCGTCGTCCAGCATCCGACACAGGCCGTCACCCGGACCGCGACACCCGGACCCCACACCGCGATCGCGCAGTCCAGCGCCGCCGTCAGCAGCAGCGCCCAGCCGAACACCGAGGCGCCCGCGCCCGCCGACCAGGCCCACAGCAGCAGCGGCAGTTGAGCGCTCACCACCGCCAGGGGCAGCGGCAGTCGCAGCCGGCCGAGCAGCAGCCCGTACGCGCCCCACAGCACCGCCAGCACCGCCGAGGCGACCGCGGCGAATCCGGGACCGTCGGCGTCCGGCGCCGCCACCCGGTGCAGCGCGTAGGCATCGAGGATCAACAGCACGGACGCCAGGGCGCCGAGCGACTCGGCCGTCGCGGACAGCCCACGACGCAGCAGCACGGCGGGTGTGGCGAGCGCCGCGATCGTCACCACGGCGAGCACCGCCGAGCGGCCGGAGATCCCCATGTGGCCCCAGCTGACCAGGGTGAACGCGATCGCCGCGATCGTCAGCAGCAGACCGCCCAGGGTGAGCAGCACATTCTGCGCACTGCGCGCTCCGGCCTGTGCGGCAGGCGGTCCGAAAGGAGCCGCGAACGGAGCCGTCGGCCGGGCGGGCGAGGGCGGCCCGAACGGGGCGGCGAACTGCGGCGGCGCGGCAGGAGGCCCGGCGGGTGGCGTCAGCACACTCAGCAGCCAGGCACGGCGAACCAGCAACTGGGACCGGCGGGCGTCCAGCCGGGCCAGTTCGCTATCGAGGAGCGCCAATTCCTCGGCGGGTGGCGGCACATGTTCCATGAACGCGAGTGTGGTGCGAGCCACAGACTCGGACATGCGCTCGGATACTCAGTTCCCCGGCTGAGTACGCGCAGACTGGGCTCATGGACTGGAGTCACTACCGATTTGTGAGTATCTGGGACCTTCCCGCCCCGCCCGACGCCGTGTACGAGGTCCTCGAACGCGCCGATGACTACCCGCGGTGGTGGCCGCAGGTCCGCGAGGTCACCTCGGTCGACGGGACCACCGGCACCACCCGCATCCGCTCCCTCCTCCCGTACGACCTCGTGATGACCGTCCGCGAACGCCGCCGCGATCCCCGGGCCGGGGTCATCGAGGCGACGCTCAGCGGCGATCTCGACGGTTGGGTCCGCTGGACGGTCACCCCGTACGGCGGTGGCTGCCGGGCCGTCTACGAGCAGGAGGTCGAGGTCCGCAGACGGCTGATGCGGCTCCTGGCGGTGCCCGGACGCCCGGTGTTCCGGGCCAATCACGCCCTGATGATGCGCGCCGGACGGCGGGGTCTCGCGGCCAGGCTGGAAGGAGTTTGAACAGGACCCGCCGAGCCCTGTATGGTTCAACCCGTTCCCGGGCGATTAGCTCAGTGGGAGAGCGCTTCGTTCACACCGAAGAGGTCACTGGTTCGAACCCAGTATCGCCCACCCGGAAGCAGCCGGTCCGTCAGCAGAATCGACGGACCGGCTTCTGCGTGTCCAGGGCATGTGCGGAAGCGGCGGCGGGCGCCGGGTCCATCGGCTCCGGGCACCCGGTCACGCCGCGGCGGGAAGATCCGGGCGCAGCGGCCATGCCGGATCCACCATCTCCGCCGTGCCGTTCTTCGCGAACCACGCCTGGAGTCCACGTGCCTGCGCCGCGTGCCACACGGCCTGCAGGGTGTGCAGCTCCGGTGGGGTCAGCCGTTCCAGTCGGGAGGAGAAGCGCCGCCCCACCGCCCGTACCAACTCCAGCGAGGCCGTCGCGTCGGCCGCCGCGTCATGGGCGCCGTCGAGCACCACGCCGTACAGCTCGCAGAGATCGGTGAGGGTCCGCCTCCCCTTGCGATAGCGGTCCAGATGCTTGTCGAGCACGCGCGGATCCAGCACGCACAGCGGGGAGTTCTGCAGATACGCCCCGAGCGACGACGCGCGATGACGCTTCAGCTCGCGGTCCAGCAGCGTCAGGTCGAACGGCGCGTTCATCACGACCAGCGGACGCCCGGCCGCGCACTGCTCGGCCAGCGCACGGGCTATCTCCTCCACCACCGGCGCCGGCCAGCGCCCGTTGCGCTGGAGATGATCGTCGGTCAGACCGTGGATCTCGGTCGCCCCCACGGGCACCGGCACCCCCGGATTCACCAGCCAGCGGGTGATGCGCGTCCGCCCGCCCGCCGTGTCCTGGACGACCAGGGCGGCCGAGACGATCCGGTCCCCCTCGACGTCGATTCCTGTTGTCTCGGTGTCAAAAGCGGCCAGCGGCCCTTCGTACCAGTGCGTCATCCCCGAACTCCTCGTGCCCGAACGGCAGATGGTGTGATTCCCCTGCCCGGTTCGGTGATACCCGCGCCCTTTGCCTGATACGCCGTTTGCGGGCCGCCGTGTGCGGTGACAACACAGGTGAGGGGAACGGATGTTGTCCGTCACCCCCGCACCGGAGAACCGATCGGCACAGCCCGGAAGGCACACGCAGCCATGGCGCTCGCGCAGCCCGAACCGAGCGGGCTGCTGTCCCAGCGGATCGAACCGCTGCGCGGCACACTCGCAACCACCGCCTGCATGGAGACCCTCCAGGTGGGCTATCTGCACGCGGTGGCGGCCGCGGCGGGATGCTCCCTGTCGCAGCCCTTCCCCGACAACGGCATCGACTGGCACGTCAGCCACGGCGCCCCCGGCCATGCCGTGGACGACGAAGTGACCATAAAGGTGCAGCTCAAATGCACCTATCAGATCCCGCCGCACCCACCGGGACCGACGTTCGCCTTCACACTCGACAACGCCCATCTCGTGAAGCTCGCCCGGACCCCCGTGTCGGTGCACAAGATCCTCGTCGTGATGATCGTGCCGCGCAGCCAGGACGACTGGCTCCGCGCCGGACACGACCGGCTCGACCTGCGGCACTGCTGCTACTGGACCAACCTGGCCGGCCACGCGGTGACGGGCCGGCACCGGACCACCGTGCGGATCCCGACCTCGCGCATCTTCGACGACCGGGCGCTCTGCGAGATCATGACCCGCGTAGGGGCGGGAGGGAGACCCTGATGCACCGGCCGATGGACGAGTACGTCGACGAAGCGATCCCGTCAGCCACCCGCCCGCACCCCGCCGAATCCGCGGGACCGTGGCCGGGATGTCCCCGGCCGCCCGGGGACATCCCCGACCCCGCCCGCGTCGACCCCGCCGTCCTCGGCACCCTGCTCGGCCGGCACGGCTGGCAGCGCCGAGGAGGGGCTGCCGGGCGCTACAGCCGCTGGACCCCACCGGGACCACCGGGCCCGCCCGGGGGCGGGACGAGCCTCCTGGTCCCCGACACCACCGCCTTCCCCGACAGCGAGGACCTCCTCGGCGAGGCACTGACCGCGCTCGCCCGCAGCGCCGCACCCTCCGCCCGCGAGGTCCTGATCTCCCTCGCCGTACCCAGCGACGAGATCCGCTGGTGGCGCGAGGTCCCCGAACCGGTCGCGGGAGCGGCGGGCGCGGCCGGCTGGACGGGGGCGGAGCACCTGCACACCGCCGCCCGGCAGATACTGCTCGCCGGAGCCCTCGCCGTACGCGGAAACACCGGCTACCACGGCGCCCGACACCGGCGCAGGGCCCGTGCGGCGCTCGAAGGCATCCTCGTCGGACCCGCTCCCGGCGGCCGTGAGCTCGCCGCGTTCGTGCCGGTCGAACCGGGCCGCGCCGTCGCCGTACGGCTTTACCAGGCCCTGCACGCCACCCGCGAGGCCGTGGACTACCAGCGGGCCACCGGCGGCTTCGAGGCCTTCGACACGGCCGTCGAGGCAGGCGTCAGCCGGGAACTGACCGAGGCCGTCGTCGCACTCGTCCGGGGCTCGGAAGGGGCGGGGATCGCCCTGGAGTGGGCGCCCGCCGCCGGTCCCCCCGAGGCCTGCCCGGCCCGTCCCGAGCCGGTGGAATTCTCACCGGGCGATCTGCCCGCACTGCGCCGGGCGGGCGCCCGCTACCTCCGGGACGAGCCGGCCGTGACGGTACGGATCACCGGTGCCGTCGTCCGCATGCGCCGCCCGGCACCGCGCGGCGCCGGGATCGTGCGGCTGCGGGTGCTGGCCGGCGCCGAGGTGTCGCACGTACGGCTGGAGCTGGACGAGGAGGCGTACCGGATCGCCGGCCACGCCCACCTGGTGGGGCTGCCGATCCGGGTGGAGGGCAGGCTGGAGAGCCGCGGTGGCTTCCGGCGGCTGACCCGGACCTCGCACGTCGTGCCCGTACAGGTCGACGAGGCGGAGCGGGACCGGCTGATGAAGTCCCTCCAGGAGAACGTCGACCAATTCGAGGAGGCGTGCACGGGCGAGTAGCGGGGCGGAGGCCGCCGGGACCGGCCCTTTCGCTAAGGGGGTCGTCGGCTCGGTACGATTCCCATTGTGCCCACCACAGGAATGTGGGTGCGCCCCCTGAGTCAGGAGAGACCGGTGTCAGACGTCCGTGTGATCATCCAACGCGATTCCGAGCGGGAAGAGCGCGTGGTGACGACGGGCACTACGGCAGCCGAGCTCTTCCCCGGCGAGCGCACCGTCGTCGCCGCCCGGGTCGCCGGTGAGCTGAAGGACCTCGCGTACGTCATCGCCGGCGGCGAGGTCGTCGAGCCCGTCGAGATCTCCTCCGAGGACGGTCTGAACATCCTGCGGCACTCCACCGCGCACGTGATGGCGCAGGCCGTGCAGCAGCTCTTCCCCGAGGCCAAGCTGGGCATCGGTCCGCCGGTCAAGGACGGCTTCTACTACGACTTCGACGTCGAGAAGCCGTTCACTCCCGAGGACCTCAAGGCCATCGAGAAGAAGATGCAGGAGATCCAGAAGCGGGGGCAGAAGTTCTCCCGCCGGGTCGTGACGGACGAGGCCGCCCGCGAGGAGCTGGCCGGCGAGCCGTACAAGCTGGAGCTCATCGGCATCAAGGGCTCCGCGTCCACGGACGACGGCGCGGACGTCGAGGTGGGCGGCGGCGAGCTGACCATCTACGACAACCTCGACCCGAAGACCGGCGACCTGTGCTGGAAGGATCTCTGCCGGGGCCCGCACCTGCCGACCACCCGGTTCATCCCGGCGTTCAAGCTGATGCGCAACGCCGCGGCGTACTGGCGGGGCAGCGAGAAGAACCCGATGCTCCAGCGCATCTACGGCACCGCGTGGCCCACCAAGGACGAGCTGAAGGCGCACCTGGAGTTCCTGGAGGAGGCCGCCAAGCGCGACCACCGCAAGCTCGGCAACGAGCTGGATCTCTTCTCCTTCCCGGACGAGATCGGCCCCGGTCTCGCGGTCTTCCACCCCAAGGGAGGCATCATCCGCCGCGCCATGGAGGACTACTCGCGCCGGCGCCACGAGGAGGAGGGCTACGAGTTCGTCTACTCCCCGCACGCCACCAAGGGCAAGCTCTTCGAGAAGTCCGGCCACCTGGACTGGTACGCCGACGGCATGTACCCGCCCATGCAGCTCGACGACGGGGTGGACTACTACCTCAAGCCGATGAACTGCCCGATGCACAACCTGATCTTCGACGCGCGCGGACGCTCCTACCGTGAACTGCCGCTGCGCCTCTTCGAGTTCGGCACGGTGTACCGGTACGAGAAGTCCGGCGTGGTGCACGGCCTGACCCGCTCGCGCGGCTTCACGCAGGACGACGCGCACATCTACTGCACCAAGGAGCAGATGGCGGAGGAGCTCGACCGTACGCTCACCTTCGTCCTGAACCTGCTCCGCGACTACGGTCTGACCGACTTCTACCTGGAGCTCTCCACCAAGGACCCGGAGAAGTTCGTCGGCTCCGACGAGATCTGGGAAGAGGCCACCGAGACCCTGCGCCAGGTCGCCGAGAAGCAGGGCCTGCCGCTGGTTCCGGACCCGGGCGGCGCCGCGTTCTACGGCCCGAAGATCTCGGTGCAGTGCAAGGACGCCATCGGCCGCACCTGGCAGATGTCGACCGTGCAGCTCGACTTCAACCTTCCGGAGCGCTTCGACCTGGAGTACACCGGCCCGGACGGCACCAAGCAGCGCCCGGTCATGATCCACCGTGCCCTGTTCGGCTCCATCGAGCGCTTCTTCGCGGTGCTCCTGGAGCACTACGCGGGCGCGTTCCCGGTGTGGCTGGCGCCGGTCCAGGCGGTCGGCATCCCGATCGGCGACGCGCACATCCCGTACCTCCAGGAGTTCGCGGCCAAGGCCCGGAAGAAGGGGTTGCGGGTCGAGGTGGACGCCTCCTCGGACCGGATGCAGAAGAAGATCAGGAACCAGCAGAAGGCCAAGGTGCCCTTCATGATCATCGCGGGTGATGAGGACATGGCCAACGGCGCCGTCTCCTTCCGCTACCGCGACGGATCGCAGGAGAACGGCATCCCGGTCGAGGACGCCATCGCCAAGATCCAGAAGGTCGTCGAGGACCGCGTCCAGGTCTGACGGTCACGTGAGAAGAGGCCCCCGGAGAGCTATCCGCCCTCCGGGGGCCTCTTCTCGTCCTCCCGGGTGAACACCCGCAACAGCCACGACGAGAACGAGCCCGTCACCGCCCCCAGCAGCCCCAGCCCGCAGGCCATCAGCCCCGACGCCACGACCCTGCCGCCCGTCGTGACCGGTACCGCGTCCCCGTACCCCACCGTCGTCAGCGTCGCGCACGCCCACCACACCGCGTCACCGAAGGTACGGATCGAAGCCCCCTGCACCCTGTGCTCCTGGTGGTAGACGGCCAGCGCGGCGGAGAAGCCGAGCAGCAGGGCGGCCGCCCCGGCGTAGCTGATCACGCGCGCGTACAGGCTCAGCCGTGGCTGCTCCCGGCGCTGCTGGACCGCGGTGTAGACCCGGATCAGGCGCAGCGGCCGCAGCAGCGGAAGCAGCAGCACCACCGTGTCCAGCCAGTGCACCCGGACGAAGCGGTGCCCGAGGCCGCTGAGCCGGAGCCGTACGACGTAGTCCGCCGCGAAGACCAGCCAGGTGACGCCGACCAGGGCGAGGGCGAGGCCCCGCCAGGTCTCGGCGTCCTCGGGTGCGAGGACGCGCACCGCGTAGCCGAGCAGGAAGAGCAGCGAGGCGCCGAAGAGCGGCACTTCCGTGCGTTGCTCCCAGCGCCGGAAGCGAACAGGGGCGGAGTCGGCGGACTGGTCGCTCATCGCCTCAGCATCGCCGTACGCCGACGGGTGCGGCCCCGGCGACACGCACCCCGGGAGTGAAGCAATATGCTGATCGCCATGACGAGTGAGCCGGAGCAGCAGATCGGAGTGGGGACGCCCGACGCGTTCCAGCGCCTGTGGACGCCCCACCGGATGGCGTACATCCAGGGTGAGAACAAGCCGACCGGTCCGGAGGCCGGCGACGGCTGTCCGTTCTGCGGGATCCCGTCGAATTCGGATGAGGACGGGCTCGTCGTCGCGCGTGGCAAGCATGTCTATGCCGTGCTGAATCTGTATCCGTACAACGGCGGGCATCTGATGGTGGTGCCCTACCGGCATGTCGCCGACTACACGGAGCTGGACGGCCCGGAGACCATGGAGCTGGCGGATTTCACCAAGCGGGCGATGGTGGCTCTGCGGACGGCCTCGGGGGCGCACGGATTCAACATCGGCATGAACCAGGGTTCGGTGGCGGGGGCCGGCATCGCCGCCCATCTGCACCAGCACCTGGTGCCGCGCTGGGGCGGCGACACCAACTTCATGCCGGTGGTCGGGCACACGAAGGTGCTGCCGCAGCTGCTCGCCGATACGCGCAAGATGCTGGCCGACGCCTGGCCGGCCGGCTGATCCCGGCTGCCGCTTCCGGCGGGCCGCCCCGGCATCCGTCATCTGCCGGGGCGGCCTTCGTCCGTCCGGGCGTCCGTCTACGCGTCGTACAGGTCGGCCTTGCGCGGGGTCGGGTCCTGTACCAGGCCGCTCAGTATCATCGAGCGGTTGTCGAAGCGCTCGATGTCGACGCCGTTCTCCTTGAGGACGCGCAGGGCCGCGCTGTGGACGGCGCGCAGGACGGGCGTCGCCGCGCGCATCGCGTCGTCCGCCATGAAGCGGTGGCGCCAGGGCTTCTCGGCCCAGGCATGCCGCAGGCCGAACGGCTCGGGCAGGGCGATCTTGCCGCCCAGGTAGTCAAGGAGCGGCGGGTACCAGGTGAACGGGGCGCGCAGGGCGAGGCGGACGACCTCGCTGGATTCGACCAGCGGAAGGGTGATGTCGCGGGTCTCCCAGAACCGGACGGTCTTGTTGACCGTCTTGGTCTTGGCCGCGGGCTTGCTGGTGAAGAGCGAGTGCACCGGACCGAGCGCGTGCCCGGTGACTTCGATGCGCAGGGTTTCGTGGAGCACCGTCACCGTGATCATCATCGTGATGATCAACTGGCCTTCCCAGAGGGTGAACTGGACGCCCAGATAGTGCCGGTCACCGCTGCCGAACTGCTGGTGGTTGCAGATCCGCTGTATCTCGTGCGGTTTGACCTGGAAGGTGGCGACGTCCTCGCCGTCGGGGCGGGAGACCGAGTCGGCGTTCTCTCCGACGGGGGACACGATCCAGTGGGTGACCGACGGGGTGGGGAACCCCCCGGTGTTCAGCGGGCCGCGCTCCAGCACCTTGAGCTGGTCGTGGATGGCCCGTATCAGGTCCCAGCTGCGGAACTGGTGGAATTCCTTGCCGGGCTCCTTGGGAACGAGCTCCTCGGCGAGCTGCCAGCTGCCCCAGCGGGTGCCCATGCCGAGGATGCCCTTGGGGCCCGCGTAGAAGACCGAGTTGGACTGCTGCTCGGCGGAGAGCTTCTCCAGGCCCTGGCGGAGCGCCTCGCGGGAGGTCTCGTTGGGGTTCTTCGGCACGGCCTCGGGGATCCTGGCGATGACACCGCCGCCGGAGAGCAGCCCCTCCCAGCGGGCACGCATGTCCTTGGCGGAGGACTCGGCGATCCGTTTGGCGATGAGCCAGCCGATGACGGGGGCGATGATCATCAGGCGGACGTAGAGCGCCAGGAATCCGTTGAGCGGCAGCTTGACCAGGAAGATCAGTGCCACGATGCCGATGATCGGGAGCAGCGCGCTGCCCAGGGTGGAGAGCGCCTTGTCCTTGGTCTTGCCGAGGAAGTCGCGCAGGCGGAACGCGAGGACCCACAGGATCATGCCGGGCAGGAAGAGGAAGCCGAACAGGGCGGTGACGGCGGTGAGTTTGGTGTCGCGGCTCTTGCGGAGACGGCTCGCGGACAGGCAGTGCTCGACGACCGTCTGCGGATCGGTCCCGAACGACTGGATGAGCGCCTTCCGGGCGCCGCCCAGCATGCGTTCCTGGACGGCGCGGGAGAACGCCTCGCCGAGATTGGGCTTGAAGTAGTCGGACTTGAAGAGCTTGGAACGGCCCACCTTGACTTCGGACTTGTGCCACTCGCTGTTGGCGTCAAGGATTTTCTCCACCGGGCTGTCCCGGTACGCGGCGGAGGCGAGGGCGTTCGTCGCCACCGCCTGTCCGCCCGAACCCTGGAGCGGGATCTGCGCTCCGGGAGAGAAATCGAATCCGTCGCTGGCCACTGTCGCCCCCACTCACCGCCGAGGAACTGCTCCTGCGGCTGTTTCCCAACTGCCGTGCCCGGCACACCTTCTGAGCTGGGACCAAAGCGTATCGTCCGGATCGCTACGCCGCCCGCCCTGTGGACAAAGGCGGGCGGCATGGCTGGTCATGAGTCGTTCGGATTGTTCTTCTGCTGCTCCCGGAGGCGTTCGGCGAGCTGCGTGGGCATGGCTTCGTGCCGGGCGTACGCCCGGTCGAAGCGGCCGGCGCCATGGGAGAGGGAGCGCAGGTCGACCGCGTATCTGCCGATCTCCAGTTCGGGCACCTCGGCCCGTACGAGGGTGCGGCCGGGGCCGGACTGCTCGGTTCCGATCACTCTGCCGCGCCGCCCGGACAGATCGCTCATCACCGGCCCGACATAGTCGTCGGGGACCAGGACCTGGATCTCGGCGACGGGTTCGAGGAGCTGGATGCGGGTGTCCGCGGCGGCTTCGCGCAGGGCCAGCGCGCCCGCGGTCTGGAACGCGGCGTCGGAGGAGTCCACCGAGTGGGACTTGCCGTCCCGCAGGGTGATGCGCACGTCGACGAGCGGGTGTCCGGCCGCGACCCCGCGGGCGGCCTGGGCGCGCACGCCCTTCTCGACGGACGGGACGAACTGGCGGGGTACCGCTCCGCCGACCACCTTGTCGACGAATTCGATGCCCGAGCCCGGAGGCAGCGGCTCCACGTCGATCTCGCAGATGGCGTACTGGCCGTGGCCGCCGGACTGTTTCACATGCCGGCCGCGCCCGGTGGACGGCGCGGCGAAGGTCTCGCGGAGCGACACCTTGTGCGGTACGGCGTCGACCTGGACGCCGTAGCGGCTGCGCAGCCGGTCCAGTGCCACGTCCTGGTGGGCCTCGCCCAGGCACCACAGGACCACCTGGTGGGTGTCCTGATTCTGTTCGAGGCGCATGGTCGGGTCCTCGGCGACCAGCCGGGAGAGTCCCTGGGAGAGCTTGTCCTCGTCCGCCTTGCTGTGTGCCTCGATGGCGAGCGGCAGCAGCGGGTCCGGGGTGGTCCAGGGGTCCATCAGCAGTGGTCGGTCCCGGTCGGACAGGGTGTCCCCGGTCTCGGCGCTGCCCAGCTTGGCGACGCAGGCCAGATCTCCCGCGATGCACGCGGTGAGGGGACGCTGCTGCTTGCCGAAGGGGGAGGAGAGCGCGCCGACTCGTACCTCGGCCTCGTGGAAGGGGCGGGTCTCGTGGCCGGGGTCGGTGAGGCCGTGGCCGAACACATGGACGGTCTCGTCGGGACGCAGGGTGCCGGAGAAGACGCGTACGAGCGAGACCCGGCCCACGTACGGGTCGGAGGCCGTCTTGACCACCTCGGCGACGAGCGGGCCCTCCGGGTCGCAGGTCAGGACCGGTCGCGACGCCCCGTGCAGGGGGGTGACGCCGGGGAGCGGGCGCTCCAGCGGGGTCGGGAAGCCGCCGGTGATCAGGTCCAGCAGCTCCACGGTGCCGATGCCCTGGCGGGCACCCGCGGCGGCGGGGGACGCGGTGAGGACCGGGTGGAAGGCGCCCCGGGCGACGGCGCGCTCAAGATCGTCGACGAGTGTCTTGATATCTACCTCGGCGCCGCCGAGGTAGCGGTCCATCAGGGTCTCGTCCTCGCTCTCGGCGATGATCCCCTCGACGAGCCGGTTGCGGGCCTCCTGAAGCGTCGCCCGCTGGGTCTCCGCAGGCGGGTTCTCCTGCCGCTCGCCCGAGGAGTAGTCGAAGATCCGCTGGGTGAGGAGGCCGGTGAGCCCGGTGAGCGGGGCGTGTCCGTCGGCGCCCTCGGGGCCGAGGACGGGCAGGTAGAGGGGGAGCACGGCGTCGGGGTCGTCGCCGCCGAAGATCTCGCCGCAGATCCGGGTCATCTCGTCGAACGAGGTGCGTGCCGTGTCCAGGTGGGTGACGACGATGGCGCGCGGCATGTCGACGGCCGCGCACTCCTCCCACACGGCGCGGGTGGCGCCCGCCACCGCGTCGGCCTCCTGGGCCGCGGACACGACGAACAGGGCCGCGTCCGCGGCCCGCAGACCGGCCCTGAGCTCCCCGACGAAATCGGCGTATCCGGGGGTGTCCAGCAGATTGATCCGGTACCCGTCCCATTCGACGGGGACCAGGGAGAGCTGTACGGAACGCTGCTGGCGGTGCTCGATCTCGTCGTAGTCGGAGACGGTCGCGCCGTCCTCGACCCGGCCGGCCCGGTTGACCGCACCCGCGGTCAGTGCGAGGGCCTCGACGAGCGTGGTCTTTCCGGAGCCGCTGTGGCCGACCAGCACCACATTCCGTACGGATGAGGGCCGGTCGGCCGTCGCTGCCCTGCCGGCGGCCCCGGTGTGTGCGTGTGCCTTGTCGCCCATGATGCGTGCCTCCCAGGTAGTGGCGCGGAGCTGAGGAGATACCGACGCGATGTGGGGGAGTGATGCACGGGCACCGGGGAGCCGCCGCGGCGGCTACGGCGACGCCCGCGGTAATTCGAGCTTTCCACTCGGGCCAGGCCGCGTCCATACATGGCACGCCGCCGCGCGAGGCCGGGTGCCCGGACGGTGGAGTCCGGCGGGCGTGACTACGATGGGCCAGCCGGTGGCCGATGGGGCCGCTCGGCCCACCGACCCTCGGGAAGGCCATGCTGAACAAGTACGCGCGTGCATTTTTTACGCGTGTCCTCACACCGTTCGCCGCGCTGTTGCTCCGTCTCGGCGTGAGCCCTGACGCGGTCACTCTGATCGGTACGGCCGGGGTGATGGCAGGTGCGCTGGTCTTCTTCCCGATGGGGGAGTTCTTCTGGGGCACGATCGTCATCACGATCTTCGTCTTCTCCGACCTCGTCGACGGCAACATGGCCCGGCAGGCCGGTATCTCCAGCCGCTGGGGCGCGTTCCTGGACTCGACCCTGGACCGGGTAGCCGACGGAGCGATCTTCGGAGGGTTCGCGCTCTGGTACGCGGGCAAGGGCGACGACAACGTGCTCTGCGCCGTCGCGATCTTCTGTCTGGCCAGCGGCCAGGTGGTCTCGTACACGAAGGCGCGCGGCGAGTCGATCGGGCTGCCGGTCGCGGTCAACGGTCTCGTGGAGCGCGCCGAGCGCCTGGTGATCTCGCTGGTCGCGGCCGGATTGGCCGGCCTGCACAAGTTCGGTGTCCCCGGGATCCAGATCCTGCTGCCGATCGCGCTGTGGATCGTCGCCGTGGGCAGCCTGATCACCCTCGTGCAGCGGGTCGTGACCGTGCGCCGCGAGTCCGCGGAGGCCGACGCGGCCGAGGCCGCCGCCGCTGCCCGCCCGGGGAGCGGGACCGCACAGTGAGCGACGACCCAGGGGAGGCGCGGACCGGCCTGCGGGACCGGCTGACCGACGGGCTGTACGGACTCGGCTGGACCGCCGTCAAGAAGCTCCCCGAACCGGTCGCCCGGACGCTCTTCCGCACCATCGCCGACCAGGTGTGGAAGCGGCGCGGCAAGAGCGTGCTGCGGCTGGAGTCGAATCTGGCACGGGTCGTACCCGGGGCGTCACCGGCCCGGCTGGCCGAGCTCTCCAAGGCCGGGATGCGCTCGTACATGCGCTACTGGATGGAGTCGTTCCGGCTGCCTACTTGGAGCCCGGCGCGGATCAAGGCGTCCATAGAGGTGGCCGACGCGCACCGGCTGACCGACGGCCTCGACACCGGCCGCGGTGTCATCCTCGCCCTGCCGCACCTGGGGAACTGGGACCTGGCGGGAGCCTGGGTCACCACCGATCTCCAGGTGCCCTTCACCACGGTCGCCGAGCGGCTCAAGCCCGAGACGCTGTACGACCGGTTCGTGGCCTACCGCGAGGGGCTCGGCATGGAGGTCCTGCCGCACAGCGGCGGCGCGGCCTTCGGCACCCTGGCGCGGCGGCTGCGCGCGGGCGGGCTGATCTGTCTGGTCGCCGACCGCGATCTGTCCGCCTCCGGTGTCGAGGTGGAATTCTTCGGCGACACCGCGAGGATGCCCGCCGGGCCCGCGCTGCTGGCGCAGCAGACCGGGGCGCTGCTGCTGCCCGTGACGCTCGGCTACGACGAGACGCCCGTGATGAAGGTACGTATCCATCCGCCGGTCGAGACGCCCGAGTCGGGCAGCCGCACGGAGAAGACGTCCTCGATGACACAGGCGCTGGCCGATGCCTTCGCCGTCGGGATCGCCGACCATCCGGAGGACTGGCACATGCTGCAACGGCTCTGGCTCGCCGATCTGGAGACCCGGGAGGACAGGACGTGAAGATCGGCATCGTCTGCCCGTACTCCTGGGACGTACCGGGCGGTGTGCAGTTCCACATCCGCGACCTGGCCGAGCACCTGATCCGGCTGGGCCACCAGGTGTCGGTGCTGGCGCCCGCCGACGACGAGACACCGCTGCCGCCGTACGTGGTGTCGGCGGGCCGTGCCGTGCCCGTCCCGTACAACGGCTCCGTCGCCCGGCTGAACTTCGGCTTCCTCTCGGCCGCACGGGTGCGCCGCTGGCTGCACGACGGCACCTTCGACGTCATCCACATCCACGAGCCGACCTCGCCGTCGCTGGGGCTGCTCGCCTGCTGGGCCGCGCAGGGGCCGATCGTCGCCACGTTCCACACGTCCAACCCGCGCTCCCGGGCCATGATCGCGGCGTACCCGATCCTCCAGCCGGCGCTGGAGAAGATCAGTGCGCGCATCGCGGTGAGCGAGTACGCCCGCCGCACCCTGGTCGAGCACCTGGGCGGCGACGCGGTCGTCATCCCGAACGGGGTCGACGTCGGCTTCTTCGCCGCCGCCGAGCCCAAGGCCGAGTGGCAATCAGGGGGGGCGCGAAGCACGGTCGAGGGCAGCGGTGGGAGACGGGAGGGCGGGACGATCGGCTTCATCGGGCGCATCGACGAGCCCCGCAAGGGCCTGCCCGTCCTGATGAGGGCGCTGCCCGCGATCCTCGCCGCCCGCCCGGACACCAGGCTGCTGGTCGCCGGCCGGGGCGACGAGGAGGAGGCCGTCGCCTCGCTGCCCAGGGCGATGCGCGAACGCGTCGAGTTCCTCGGCATGGTGAGCGACGAGGACAAGGCGCGGCTGCTTCGCAGCGTCGATGTGTATGTCGCGCCCAACACGGGCGGCGAGAGCTTCGGGATCATCCTGGTCGAGGCCATGTCGGCCGGCGCCCCGGTCCTCGCCAGCGATCTGGACGCCTTCGCACAGGTGCTGGACCAGGGTGCGGCGGGCGAACTCTTCGCCAACGAGGACGCGGACGCGCTGGCCTCGGCGGCGATCCGGCTGCTCGGCGACCCGGAGCGGCGTGCGGAGCTGCGCGAGCGGGGCGCCGCGCATGTGCGGCGGTTCGACTGGTCGACGGTCGGGGCGGACATCCTCGCGGTGTACGAGACGGTGACGGACGGGGCGGCCTCGGTGGCGGCCGACGAACGCACGGGGCTGCGGGCCCGGTTCGGACTGGCGCGGGAGTGAGGGCCGCCGGCCGGGGGCCGGGGAGCCGGGGCCGGGCGGCCACGCCGTCCGGGCCTCACCGGTAGCCTTGCCGCCCGTGATCGAAACCCTCATCTGGATCGCCGTCGCGATCGTCGCGATCGGTATGTACCTCAGCTGGACCGCCGGACGGCTGGACCGGCTGCACACCCGCATCGACGCCGCCCGGGCCGCCCTCGACGCGCAACTCCTGCGCCGTGCGTCGGTCACCCAGGAACTGGCCACGTCCGGTGTCCTCGATCCGGCCGCCTCCATCGTCCTGTACGAGGCCGCGCACGCCGCCCGCCAGGCGGAGGAGGAGCACCGCGAGGTCGCGGAGAGTGAGCTGAGCACCGCGCTGCGGGCG
This sequence comes from Streptomyces sp. NPDC058240, assembly GCF_042882135.1. Taxonomy (NCBI): domain Bacteria; kingdom Bacillati; phylum Actinomycetota; class Actinomycetes; order Kitasatosporales; family Streptomycetaceae; genus Streptomyces; species Streptomyces sp. NPDC058240. The sequence goes on along the minus strand of NZ_JBHVWT010000004.1, from coordinate 119,602 downwards.
GTCTTCGGCGAGCCGGCGCAGGTGGAGGCCGTGAAGGAGATCCCCGGCGGTGAGGAGGCGGCGCTCGAACTCGCCGCCGCCGTGCGCCGCGTGCCCATGGCCCGGCGGTTCCACAACGACGCGGTGCGCGCGGCGCGCGCGCTGCGCCGGCACCGCAAGGTGCGGTGGTTCCGGCTGGCCGGGCACGCCCCGTTCCCGTTGGCCTTCGAGATGGACGACGAACCCCCGGTGGCCCTGGCGGACCGCCCCGTCAGCTGACCGGACGGCCGTATTCACGCGTGACGGGGGCCACATCCCGCCACGTACGCGTTCAAAACGATCCACCGGCCTTCCATTGGCCCTTGCAGTGGACTGTTCCCGGAGAGTTTGCTCAGCACTGCATCAACCAGCGCTTTTCAGCAACTTTTTCTCCGAGTGAGGTCGATCCATGTCCACGCTTCCCACCACCCCGCAGTCCGCCGACTCCCCGGCCACGGGCACCGCGCGCGTCAAGCGCGGCATGGCCGAGCAGCTCAAGGGCGGCGTGATCATGGACGTCGTCAACGCCGAGCAGGCGAAGATCGCCGAGGACGCGGGCGCCGTGGCCGTCATGGCCCTGGAGCGGGTGCCGGCCGACATCCGCAAGGACGGCGGCGTGGCCCGGATGTCGGACCCGAACATGATCGAGGAGATCATCGAGGCCGTCTCCATCCCGGTGATGGCGAAGTCCCGTATCGGCCACTTCGTCGAGGCCCAGGTCCTTCAGTCCCTCGGGGTCGACTACATCGACGAGTCCGAGGTCCTCACCCCGGCCGACGAGGTCAACCACAGCGACAAGTTCGCCTTCACCACCCCGTTCGTCTGCGGCGCCACCAACCTGGGCGAGGCCCTGCGCCGGATCGCCGAGGGCGCGGCCATGATCCGCTCGAAGGGCGAGGCCGGCACCGGAAACGTCGTCGAGGCGGTCCGTCACCTGCGCCAGATCAAGAACGAGATCGCCCGCCTGCGCGGCTACGACAACAACGAGCTGTACGCCGCCGCCAAGGAGCTCCGCGCCCCGTACGAGCTGGTCAAGGAGGTCTCGGAGCTCGGCAAGCTGCCCGTCGTGCTGTTCTCCGCGGGCGGTGTCGCCACCCCCGCCGACGCCGCGCTGATGCGCCAGCTCGGCGCCGAGGGCGTCTTCGTCGGCTCCGGGATCTTCAAGTCCGGCGACCCGGCCAAGCGCGCCGCCGCGATCGTGAAGGCCACCACCTTCTACGACGACCCGAAGATCATCGCGGACGCCTCCCGGAACCTGGGCGAGGCCATGGTCGGCATCAACTGCGACACCCTGCCCGAGGCCGAGCGCTACGCCAACCGTGGCTGGTAATCACTGATGAGCGACACCCCTGTGATCGGAGTCCTGGCCCTCCAGGGCGACGTACGGGAACACCTGATCGCCCTGGCCTCGGCTGATGCCCTGGCCAGGCCGGTCCGGCGTCCCGAGGAACTCGCCGAGGTCGACGGCCTGGTCATTCCCGGTGGCGAGTCCACCACGATGTCCAAGCTGGCCTCCCTCTTCGGCATGCTGGAACCGCTGCGCGAGCGGGTGCGGGACGGAATGCCCGTCTACGGCACCTGCGCCGGAATGATTCTGCTCGCCGACAAGATCCTCGACCCGCGCTCGGGCCAGGAGACGGTCGGCGGGATCGACATGATCGTGCGCCGCAATGCCTTCGGGCGGCAGAACGAGTCCTTCGAGGCGGCCGTCGAGGTCGCCGGCATCGAGAGCGGCCCCGTGGAGGGCGTGTTCATCCGCGCCCCCTGGGTGGAATCGGTCGGCGCGCAGGCCAAGGTAGTGGCGGAGCACGGCGGCCACATCGTCGCCGTACGTCAGGGAAACGCCCTGGCTACGTCGTTCCACCCGGAATTGACCGGAGACCATCGCGTTCACGCGCTGTTCGTGGACATGGTGCGCGCAGTCGGCTGACTCGATCCCGGTAGGATCTCTCGGGTTCGAATCGTTTTTGGTGACGCGAAGGAGAAGGCAGATGTCCGGCCACTCTAAATGGGCTACGACGAAGCACAAGAAGGCCGTGATTGACGCCAAGCGCGGCAAGCTCTTCGCGAAGCTGATCAAGAACATCGAGGTCGCGGCCCGCACCGGAGGCGTGGACCCCGAGGGAAACCCGACCCTCGTGGACGCGATCCAGAAGGCGAAGAAGAGCTCCGTACCGAACAAGAACATCGACTCCGCGGTCAAGCGCGGTGGCGGTCTCGAAGCGGGCGGCGTCGACTACCAGACGATCATGTACGAGGGTTACGGCCCGAACGGTGTCGCGGTGCTCATCGAGTGCCTCACCGACAACCGCAACCGTGCCGCCTCCGACGTGCGTGTCGCGATGACCCGCAACGGGGGTTCGATGGCCGACCCGGGGTCGGTCTCGTACCTCTTCAACCGCAAGGGCGTCGTCATCGTCCCCAAGGACGAGCTGACCGAGGACGACGTCCTGGGTGCCGTGCTCGACGCGGGTGCCGAGGAAGTGAACGACCTCGGTGACACGTACGAGGTCGTCAGCGAGGCCACCGACATGGTCGCGGTCCGCACCGCGCTCCAGGAGGCCGGCATCGACTACGACTCCGCCGAGGCCAACTTCCTGCCCACCATGCAGGTCGAGCTGGACGAGGAAGGCGCGCGCAAGATCTTCAAGCTGATCGACGCGCTGGAGGACAGCGACGACGTGCAGAACGTCTTCGCCAACTTCGACGTCTCGGACGAGGTCATGGAGAAGGTCGACGCCTGAGCCGCGCCCAGCGCAGCCTTCATGGACGGGCCGACGGGGACACACCCTGTCGGCCCGTCGCATTGTCAGTGCGAGCCGATAGCCTGCGGGAACAGTTGACCGATCGGTACGGAGGGGGCGTCCCATGCGGGTACTGGGTGTGGACCCGGGGCTGACCCGGTGTGGTGTCGGCGTCGTCGAAGGCGTCGCCGGCCGCCCCCTGACGATGCTCGGTGTGGGTGTCGTCCGCACCCCGCCCGACGCGGAGCTCGGTCACCGGCTGGTCGCCATCGAGCGCGGCATCGAGGAATGGCTCGACGAGCACCGGCCCGAATGCGTCGCCGTGGAGCGGGTGTTCAGCCAGCACAACGTCCGTACGGTCATGGGCACCGCCCAGGCCAGCGCCGTCGCCATGCTCTGCGCGTCGCGCCGCGGCATTCCCGTCGCCCTGCACACCCCCAGCGAGGTCAAGGCGGCCGTCACCGGCACCGGCCGTGCGGACAAGGCACAGGTCGGCGTGATGGTCACCCGGCTGCTGCGGCTCGACGCCCCGCCGAAACCGGCCGACGCTGCCGACGCCCTGGCCCTCGCCATCTGCCACATCTGGCGCGCCCCCGCCGTCAACCGCCTCCAGCAGGCCCACGCGGCAGCCGCCGCGGCCCGCGCCGGGCGCGTTCCCCGTACACCCGCAGTCCCCGTCCGGAAGGTCCCCCGATGATCGCCTTCGTCAGCGGCCCCGTGGCCGCACTCGCCCCGACCATGGCCGTGATCGAGGTCGGCGGCATCGGCATGGCCGTCCAGTGCGCGCCGAACACCCTCGCCGGCCTCCGGATCGGCAAGGAGGCCAGGCTCGCCACCTCCCTCGTCGTGCGGGAGGACTCGCTCACCCTCTACGGCTTCGCCGACGACGACGAGCGGCAGGTCTTCGAGCTGCTCCAGACGGCCAGCGGGGTCGGGCCCCGGCTTGCCCAGGCGATGCTCGCCACCCACAGCCCGGACGCCCTGCGCACCGCGGTCGCCACCGGCGACGAGAAGGCGCTCACCGCCGTTTCCGGCATCGGCAAGAAGGGCGCGCAGAAACTCCTCCTCGAACTGAAGGACAGGCTCGGCGAGCCGGTCGGCGCCCACATCGGCCGCCAGGGCATCGGTACCGCCGTCACCAGCTCCTGGCGCGACCAGCTCCAGGCCGCCCTGATCGGCCTCGGCTACGCCACTCGCGAGGCCGACGAAGCGGTCACCGCCGTCGCCCCCCAGGCCGAGGCAGCCCTCGCCGAGGGCAGGCAGGCCCCTGTGCCGCTGCTGCTGCGTGCCGCACTGCAGACCCTCAACCGCGCGCGCTGACCGGAGCGCGACACCCCGGGGGAACACCCCGACGCCGGGCCGGGCACCGCACGGCACCGAAACACCCGAGGCGGGACAGACTGAATGAACTGGGACGAGACCGGACCCGACACCGACGAGCGGCTCGACGAGCGCCTCGTCCAGGCCGACGCGGACGGCGAGGACACCGCGGTCGAGGCGGCGCTCCGGCCGAAGGATCTCGATGAATTCGTCGGCCAGGAGAAGGTGCGCGAACAGCTCGACCTGGTCCTCAAGGCGGCTCTGGCCCGCGGCGCCACCGCCGACCACGTCCTGCTCTCCGGCGCCCCCGGCCTCGGCAAGACCACCCTCTCCATGATCATCGCGGCCGAGATGGGGGCGCCGATCCGGATCACCTCCGGCCCCGCCATCCAGCACGCGGGTGATCTTGCCGCGATCCTCTCCTCCCTCCAGGAGGGTGAGGTCCTGTTCCTCGACGAGATCCACCGCATGTCGCGGCCGGCCGAGGAGATGCTCTACATGGCGATGGAGGACTTCCGGGTCGACGTCATCGTCGGCAAGGGCCCCGGCGCCACCGCCATCCCGCTGGAACTGCCGCCCTTCACCCTGGTCGGCGCCACCACCAGGGCCGGACTGCTGCCGCCGCCGCTGCGCGACCGCTTCGGCTTCACCGGCCACATGGAGTTCTACGCACCCACCGAGCTGGAACGCGTCATCCACCGCTCCGCCCGCCTCCTCGACGTGGAGATAGACGCGGACGGCGCCGCCGAGATCGCCGGCCGTTCCCGCGGCACCCCCCGTATCGCCAACCGGCTGCTGCGCCGCGTCCGGGACTACGCCCAGGTCAAGGCCGACGGGCGGATCGACCGCCCGGTCGCCGCCGCGGCCCTCAGGGTGTACGAGGTCGATGCCCGCGGCCTCGACCGGCTCGACCGCGCGGTGCTCGGTGCCCTGCTCAAGCTCTTCGGCGGCGGCCCCGTCGGGCTGTCCACCCTCGCGGTCGCCGTGGGGGAGGAGCGCGAGACCGTCGAGGAGGTCGCGGAGCCCTTCCTGGTACGGGAGGGTTTGCTGGCCAGGACGCCGCGGGGACGGGTCGCGACCCCCGCGGCCTGGGCCCATCTGGGGCTCGTACCTCCACAGCAAGGCGGAAAGGGACAACAGGGCCTGTTCGGGGCGTGATCTGTCACAGCTTGACCGGAGCAGGAACCACACGGCGTCGCTGGGCGTTGTTCCATCGATGCGGACTCGCTTAGACTCCGCCGATGCCGCCCTTACAGGTCGGTGTACCCACCCCCGTAGATACAGGCCGCCTTCGAGCGCGGTCGTGCGAAGGAAACTCGTCCCGTGAATCCCGTGACTCTCCTCCCCTTCATCGTGCTCATCGGGGCCATGTTCCTGATGACGCGGTCCGCCAAGAAGAAGCAGGCGGCCGCCGCCCAGATGCGCAACGAGACGCAGCCCGGCACCGGCGTCCGGACGATCGGGGGCATGTACGCCACCGTCAAGGAGCTGCACGACGACACGGTTCTCCTTGAGATCGCGCCCGGCGTCCACGCCATCTACGCCAAGAACGCCATCGGCGCCGTCCTCGACGACGCGGAGTACAACCGCATCGTCCACGGCGACGACGAGAACGGCCTCGACCTCGACGGCACCGTCGTCCCCGACGACGCCTCCTCGCTGACCGAGGACGACGCCGACAAGGACGCCTCGGACGAGGCCCGGATCGACCTCGGCAAGAAGACCGAGGACGCCGAGCCGAAGGACGATGAGTCCGGCAAGAAGTCCGAGGGCAAGGACGACGGCGAGTCCGACGCGAAGTAACCCACGCCCGGGGATGCCGTGAGCCCACCGGCGTCCGGCATTCCCCGGTCCGTGCGATCTTCTGCGGGGGCGGGTCCCCACTACACTTCGTGGCCGCTCGGGCGCGTACCCGGCGCGAGGCGGTTGGACAGGGAGAAACGAGAAGGTGGCAGCACCGAAGAAGAGCCGAGGACCGGCCGGCGGTCAGGGCAGGCCGGGGCGTTCCCTGGCTCTGATCCTGATCGCCATGGTCGCGCTCACCGGCGGGATGTTCCTGGCCGATCAGCCGACCCCACGGCTGGGCATCGACCTGGCGGGCGGTACCTCGATCACGCTCGAGGCGAAGAGCGAGCCGGGCCAGGAATCGGCGATCAACAAGACCAACATGGACACCGCGGTCCGGATCATGGAACGCCGTGTCAATGGTCTTGGTGTCTCCGAGGCCGAGGTCCAGACCCAGGGCGATCGCAACATCATCGTCAACATCCCCAAGGGCACGAACTCCGCCCAGGCCCGGGAGCAGGTCGGCACCACGGCCAAGCTCTACTTCCGGCCGGTACTGACCGTGGCCCAGGGCACGCCCACCCCGACGCCCAGCGCCTCGCCGTCCGGCAAGCCCAGCCCGTCCGGCAGCCCGAGCGCCCCCGCCGCTGACAAGGGGAAGGGCTCGGCGTCGCCGAGCGCGAGCGCCACCACTCAGGGCCGCGCGGTCACCGGCGCCCTCAAGGCCGACTCCACGCCCACGCCGAAGGCGAGCAACAAGCCCAAGGCCGACACTACGCCGTCGGCATCCGCCGCCGACGAGGCCGCCGCCGCCAAGCTGCAGAAGCAGTTCGCGGCGCTCGACTGCTCCAGCAAGGCGTCCCGCTCCAAGGCCGCCCAGGGCGTCAAGCCCACCGACACGGTCGTCGCGTGCAGCTCCGAGGGCGACGCGAAGTACGTCCTCGGCCCGGCCCAGGTGTCCGGCACCGACGTGGACAGCGCCAAGGCGGCGATCGACCAGACGAACGGTCAGTGGATCGTTCAGATGGAGTTCACCAAGGGTGGCGCCAAGAAGTTCCAGAAGATCACGGGCCAGCTCGCTCAGCAGCAGTCGCCGCAGAACCAGTTCGCGATCGCGCTCGACGGTGAAGTCGTCTCGGCGCCCTCCGTACGCACGGCACTGAGCGCCAACGCCGAGATCTCCGGCAGCTTCACCCAGCAGTCCGCCGAGGACTTGGCCAACGTGCTCTCCTACGGTGCGCTCCCGCTCTCGTTCAAGGAGCAGAGCGTCACCACGGTCACCGCCGCGCTCGGTGGCGAGCAGCTCCAGGCCGGTCTGATCGCCGGTGCCATCGGTCTGGCCCTGGTGGTCATCTACCTGGTGGCCTACTACCGGGGCCTCGCGCTCATCGCGCTCCTGAGCCTCCTGGTCTCCGGCATCCTGACCTACACGATCATGTCGCTGCTCGGCCCGGCCATCGGCTTCGCGCTGAACCTCCCGGCGGTCTGCGGCGCCATCGTGGCCATCGGTATCACCGCGGACTCCTTCATCGTGTACTTCGAACGGGTCCGCGACGAGATCCGCGAGGGCCGCACGCTCCGCCCGGCCGTCGAGCGGGCCTGGCCGCGCGCCCGGCGCACCATCCTGGTCTCCGACTTCGTGTCGTTCCTCGCCGCCGCGGTGCTCTTCGTCGTCACCGTCGGCAAGGTCCAGGGCTTCGCGTTCACGCTGGGTCTCACCACCCTGCTCGACGTGGTCGTGGTGTTCCTCTTCACCAAGCCCGTCATGACACTGATGGCCCGTACGAAGTTCTTCGCCAGCGGTCACCCGTGGTCCGGTCTGGACCCGAAGCGGCTCGGTGCCAAGCCGCCGCTGCGCCGCTCGCGCCGTGTCAACGCCCCCACTGACCCGAAGGAGGCGTGAGATGTCGCGACTCGGCACTCTCGGCGCCCGTCTCTACCGCGGCGAGGTCGGCTACGACTTCATCGGCAAGCGCAAGATCTGGTACGGGATCTCGATCCTGATCACCATCACGGCCATCGTCGGCCTGGCGGTCAGCGGCCTGAACATGGGCATCGAGTTCAAGGGCGGCGCGGTCTTCACCACCCCGAAGACGAGCGTCACCGTCGCCAAGGCGGAGGACCTTGCCACGGAGGCGTCCGGCCACCAGGCGATCGTCCAGAAGCTCGGCAACGGCGGTCTGCGCATCCAGATCACCGAGGTCGACACCGCGAAGTCCGACGAGATCAAGAGCCGGCTCTCCAAGGACCTCGACGTCCCGGCGGAGAAGATCGCCGCCGACCTGGTCGGCCCCAGCTGGGGTGAGCAGATCGCCAACAAGGCCTGGACCGGCCTCGGCATCTTCATGGTCCTCGTCGTGATCTACCTGGCCATCGCCTTCGAGTGGCGCATGGCCATCGCGGCCCTGGTCGCACTGATCCACGACATCACCATCACGGTCGGCGTCTACGCCCTGGTCGGCTTCGAGGTCACCCCGGGCACCGTGATCGGTCTGCTGACCATCCTCGGTTACTCCCTCTACGACACGGTCGTCGTCTTCGACAGCCTCAAGGAGGGCACGAAGGGGATCACCAAGCAGACCCGGTGGACGTACAGCGAGATCGCCAACCGCTCCATCAACGGCACACTGGTCCGTTCCATCAACACCACCGTCGTGGCACTGCTGCCGGTCGCCGGTCTGCTGTTCATCGGTGGCGGTGTCCTCGGCGCCGGCATGCTGAACGACATCTCCCTGGCGCTCTTCGTCGGCCTCGCCGCCGGTGCGTACTCCTCGATCTTCATCGCCACGCCGCTCGTCGCCGACCTCAAGGAACGCGACCCGCAGATGAAGGCCCTGAAGAAGCGGATCCTCGCCAAGCGCGCGGCAGCCGCCGCCAAGGGCGAGTCCGCCGAGGACGAGCCGTCGGACGACGACTCCCCGCAGGACGCCGCACCCGCCGCCGCGGTCGTCGGCCAGCGCCAGCAGCCCCCCAGGGGCCACGGCCGGACCTCGGGGAAGCGTCGATGACCAGCACCACCGAGAGCACCCGCGAGCTCCTGCTCAGCCGGATCCGCGACGTGCCGGACTACCCGAAGCCGGGAGTGCTGTTCAAGGACATCACCCCGCTGCTCGCGGACCCGGCGGCGTTCGCGGCCCTCACCGACACTCTCGCGGAGCTGTGCGTACGGCACGGCGCCACGAAGGTCGTCGGCCTGGAGGCCCGCGGCTTCATCCTGGCCGCCCCGGTCGCGGTCCGGGCCGGGCTCGGCTTCGTCCCCGTCCGCAAGGCGGGCAAGCTGCCCGGAGCCACGCTCAGCCAGTCGTACGAGCTGGAGTACGGCACCGCCGAGATCGAGATCCACGCGGAGGACCTGTCCGCCGACGACCGGATCATGGTCATCGACGACGTCCTCGCGACCGGCGGCACCGCCGAGGCCTCGCTGGAGCTGATCCGGCGGGCCGGTGCCGAGGTCGTGGGCGTCGCGGTCCTCATGGAGCTCGGCTTCCTGCCCGGACGGGCCCGACTGGAGCAGGGGCTGCGAGGCGCTCCGCTGGAGGTTCTGATCACGGTCTGAGCGGCACCGACCGTACGTGGCAACGGCACATGCGAGCAGGACGGGCACCCGGGAACAAGCGGGTGCCCGTTCCGCGTTGTCAGGAGTCTCACGGTCCCCGGGGGAGGACCGGCCGCAGGGTCGATACGATGGCCTCTCCGGGTACCCGGATCCGCACGAGGAGCACTCTTGCCAGACGAGGCCCAGCCAGTCGCCGCCCCGCAGCCCGACAAGCCCGCGGCGGCCCCAGCCACGCCCGGGAAGACGCAGCCCGCGGACAAGCCGAAGCCCCCGGCCCCCGAGCCCGGCAAGGGCCCGGACCGGGCGAGTGCTCCGGCGCCCGGGGCCGCGCCCGCTTCCCCCGCACAGCCGGCCGCACCCGCCTCCCCGGCCGCGTCCGCCCCGAAGCCTCCCGCGAAGCCCGCGGCCAGGCCGGTGCCGTCGACCGCCCCCACGACCCGCTCCGGCGGCTCGTCCAACCGGGTGAGGGCCAGGCTGGCCCGGCTCGGGGTGCAGCGCTCCAGCCCGTACAACCCGGTGCTCGAACCGCTGCTGCGCATCGTCCGGAGCAACGACACCAAGATCGAGACGGCCACGCTGCGCCAGATCGAGCGGGCCTACCAGGTCGCCGAGCGCTGGCACCGCGGCCAGAAGCGCAAGAGCGGCGACCCGTACATCACCCATCCGCTCGCGGTGACGACGATCCTCGCCGAGCTGGGCATGGACCCGGCGACGCTGATGGCCGGACTGCTGCACGACACCGTCGAGGACACCGAGTACGGCCTGGACACCCTGCGCCGCGACTTCGGCGACCAGGTCGCCCTGCTCGTCGACGGCGTCACCAAGCTGGACAAGGTCAAGTTCGGCGAGGCCGCCCAGGCCGAGACCGTACGCAAGATGGTCGTCGCCATGGCCAAGGACCCCCGGGTCCTCGTCATCAAGCTCGCCGACCGGCTGCACAACATGCGCACCATGCGCTACCTCAAGCGGGAGAAGCAGGAGAAGAAGGCCCGCGAGACTCTTGAGATCTACGCCCCGCTGGCACACCGCCTGGGCATGAACACCATCAAGTGGGAGCTGGAGGACCTCGCCTTCGCGATCCTCTACCCCAAGATGTACGACGAGATCGTGCGTCTGGTCGCCGAGCGGGCCCCCAAGCGCGACGAATACCTCGCCATAGTGACCGACGAGGTCCAGGCAGACCTGCGCGCCGCCCGGATCAAGGCCACCGTCACGGGCCGGCCGAAGCACTACTACAGCGTCTACCAGAAGATGATCGTGCGGGGCCGGGACTTCGCCGAGATCTACGACCTGGTGGGCATCAGGGTCCTCGTCGACACCGTCCGCGACTGCTACGCGGCGCTCGGCACCGTCCACGCGCGGTGGAATCCGGTCCCCGGCCGGTTCAAGGACTACATCGCGATGCCCAAGTTCAACATGTACCAGTCGCTGCACACCACGGTGATCGGTCCCAGCGGCAAGCCCGTCGAGCTGCAGATCCGCACCTTCGACATGCACCGCCGCGCCGAGTACGGCATCGCCGCGCACTGGAAGTACAAGCAGGAGGCCGTCGCGGGTGCCTCCAAGGTGCGTACCGACGTCCCCAAGAACACCGGCCGCAGCCAGGACACCGTCAACGACATGGCGTGGCTGCGCCAGCTCCTGGACTGGCAGAAGGAGACCGAGGACCCCAGCGAGTTCCTGGAGTCGCTGCGCTTCGACCTCTCCCGCAACGAGGTCTTCGTCTTCACGCCCAAGGGCGACGTCATAGCGCTGCCCGCGGGGGCGACCCCGGTCGACTTCGCATACGCGGTGCACACGGAGGTCGGCCACCGGACCATAGGAGCACGGGTCAACGGGCGGCTCGTACCGCTCGAATCGACGCTCGACAACGGCGACCTGGTGGAGGTCTTCACCTCCAAGGCGGCCGGCGCCGGACCCTCCCGGGACTGGCTGGGCTTCGTCAAGTCGCCCCGCGCCCGCAACAAGATCCGGGCCTGGTTCTCCAAGGAGCGCCGCGACGAGGCGATCGAGCAGGGCAAGGACGCCATCGCGCGCGCCATGCGCAAGCAGAACCTGCCGATCCAGCGCATCCTGACCGGCGACTCCCTGGTCACCCTCGCCCACGAGATGCGCTACCCCGACATCTCGTCGCTGTACGCGGCGATCGGCGAGGGCCATGTCGCCGCCGCCGGTGTCGTGCAGAAGCTGGTCCAGGCGCTCGGCGGCGAGGACGAGGCCAACGAGGACATCGCGGAGAGCTCGCCGCCGTCGCGCAGCCGCAACAAGCGCCGTTCCAACGCCGATCCGGGCGTGGTCGTCAAGGGCGTCGAGGACGTCTGGGTCAAACTGGCCCGCTGCTGCACGCCCGTCCCCGGCGATCCGATCATCGGCTTCGTCACCCGGGGCAGTGGCGTCTCCGTGCACCGCGCCGACTGCGTCAACGTCGACTCGCTGTCTCAGCAGCCGGAACGGATCCTGGAGGTCGAGTGGGCGCCGACCCAGTCCTCGGTCTTCCTGGTCGCCATCCAGGTCGAGGCCCTCGACCGGTCCCGGCTGCTCTCGGACGTCACCCGCGTCTTGTCCGACCAGCACGTCAACATCCTCTCGGCGGCCGTCCAGACCTCCCGGGACCGGGTGGCCACCTCACGCTTCACCTTCGAGATGGGCGACCCGAAGCACCTCGGCCACGTACTGAAGGCGGTCCGGGGCGTGGAGGGCGTCTACGACGTCTACCGGGTGACCTCGGCCCGCAGGCCGTAACGGTGTACCACGAACGCACATGAGGAAGGGGCTCCCGTACATCACGTACGGGAGCCCCTTCCTCATGTGCGACTGTCAGCCGCCGAACTCCTCCAGGCCCTTGAGCGCCTGGTCCAGCAGCGCCTGCCGGCCCTCGAGCTCCTTGGCCAGCTTGTCGGCACGGGCGTTGTTGCCCGAGGAGCGGGCCGTGTCGATCTGCGTACGCAGCTTGTCCACGGCCGCCTGGAGCTGACCGGTCAGACCCGCTGCGCGCGCACGCGCCTCAGGGTTCGTCCGCCGCCACTCCGACTCCTCGGCCTCCTGGAGCGCCCGCTCCACCGCTTGCATCCGCCCCTCGACCTTCGGGCGGGCGTCACGCGGAACGTGGCCGATGGCCTCCCAGCGCTCGTTGATGGCCCGGAACGCGGCCCTGGCCGCCTTCAGGTCCTTCACCGGCACCAGCTTCTCGGCCTCGACCGCGAGCTCCTCCTTGAGCTTGAGGTTCTCGCCCTGCTCCGCGTCCCGCTCGGCGAAGACCCCGCTGCGGGCGGCGAAGAAGACGTCCTGAGCACCGCGGAAGCGGTTCCACAGATCGTCCTCGGCCTCGCGCTGGGCGCGGCCCGCCGCCTTCCACTCCGTCATCAGGTCGCGGTAGCGGGCGGCCGTGGCCCCCCAGTCGGTGGAACCGGAGAGCGACTCCGCCTCGACGACCAGCTTCTCCTTGGCCTTGCGGGCCTCCTCGCGCTGGGCGTCCAGCGATGCGAAGTGGGCCTTGCGGCGCTTGGAGAACGCCGAGCGGGCGTGCGAGAAGCGGTGCCACAGCTCGTCGTCGGACTTGCGGTCGAGCCGCGGCAGGCCCTTCCACGTGTCGACGAGCGCACGGAGCCGCTCGCCCGCGGAGCGCCACTGCTCGCTCTGCGCCAGCTCCTCGGCCTCGGCGACCAGGGCCTCCTTGGCGTGCTTCGCCTCGTCGGTCTGCTTCGCCTTCTGGGCCTTGCGCTCCTCGCGCCGCGAGTCGACCGTCGCGACGAGCGCGTCGAGCCGCTTGCGCAGCGCGTCGAGGTCACCGACGGCGTGATGCTCGTCCACCTGCAGACGCAGATGCTCGATGGCGGTCGTCGCGTCCTTCGCCGACAGATCGGTGGTCTTCACCCGCCGTTCGAGGAGGCCGATCTCGACCACAATGCCCTCGTACTTGCGCTCGAAGTAGGCCAGAGCCTCCTCGGGGGAACCCGCCTGCCACGATCCGACGACCTGCTCGCCGTCGGCTGTCCGCACGTACACGGTGCCGGTCTCATCGACACGGCCCCACGGGTCGCTGCTCACAGCGCCTCCTCCACCTGATGCCCGCGAGGGGGTTCGCCCCCCTGGCATCGTCCACAGTTTCCTGGGGCGGGCAGCGCCCGCCCTGCACAACGCCAATCTAGGCGACCGGCCGCCCGGCTGTCCGCACTCAGCGCGGCCGAAAAAAATCCGGCCCGCGCCAGGGCCTCTCGTTCGGATCATGCCGGGCTCGCGTGCCCGGCATGATCCGGCCTGATCCGAACGAAAGACCCCGGTCGTCACCGGCCGGCCCGGTCCGGCCGCCCCGAGCCGGTCACGACTTGTCGACAGCGGCCTTCGAGATCTTCACGGCCTTCTTCGGCGCACCGTCGGGCGCACCGCCGGCCGCGCCCGCCGCGCCGATGTCCTTGACGGCCTTCAGCGAGGCGTCGTCCATGGTGCCGAACGGGGTGTAGGTGGGCGGCAGTTTGCTGTCCTTGTACACCAGGAAGAACTGGCTGCCACCGGTGTGCGCCTGGCCGGTGTTCGCCATCGCCACCGTGCCCGCCGGATAGGTCACCCTGCCGTCCTTGCCCGCCTTGCCCAGCGCGGTCAGGTTCTCGTCCGGGATCGTGTAGCCGGGACCGCCCGTACCGTTGCCCTTGGGATCGCCGCACTGCAGGACGAAGATGCCCTGCGTGGTCAGCCGGTGACACTTGGTGCCGTCGAAGAAGCCCTTGTCGGCCAGCGACTTGAAGGAGTTCGTGGTGTGCGGGGTCTTCGCCGCGTCCATCGTGAACGCGATGTCGCCCTGGCTCGTACTGAGCGACATCTTGTACCCGGCCTTCTTGTCGATCTTCATCGCGGGCTCGGGCGCCTTGCTCTCGCTCGGCGACGGCGACGCGGGGTCCGACGGGGTCGAACTGGCGGCGGCGTCCGCCGTGTCCTTCTTGTCGTCGCCGTCGAGGGCGAGGTACGAGCCCACACCTACGACCGCCACCACGGCCACCGCGGACGCGATGACGACCGTCAGCCGCCTCGTCCTGCGGCGGGCCTCCTCCCGGCGCTGCTGCTGCCGCTCGAACTTCTCCCTGGCGAGCTGCCGCCGCCGCTGATCGCTGCTGACCACCGGGTGATCTCCTTGATAGGTCGTGTGATGGGGCCTTGGCTGCCCCGTACCGTATATGGGTTAGCTGTGGAATGAGGAGCGCCGGTAGGCTCTGAACCGCCGCGACCTTCTCAGTCGCAATCCGCCGTCGGACGACCATTAAGGACGATCGTGCTCATTGCCGGGTTCCCCGCAGGGGCCTGGGGGACCAACTGTTATCTGGTCGCCCCGGCCGCAGGCGAGGAGTGCGTGATCATCGACCCGGGCCACCAGGCCGCGGCCGGAGTCGAGGAAGCACTGAAGAAGCATCGGCTGAAGCCCGTCGCCGTCGTACTGACCCACGGCCACATCGACCATGTCGCCTCGGTCGTCCCGGTGTGCGGCGCGCATGACGTCCCCGCCTGGATCCACCCGGAGGACCGGTACATGATGAGCGACCCGGAGAAGGCCCTCGGCCGCTCCATCGGGATGCCGCTCATGGGCGAGCTGACGATCGGGGAGCCGGACGACGTCAAGGAGCTGAGCGACGGCGCCCGGCTGGAGCTGGCCGGTCTGGAGTTCGGTGTCGCGCATGCGCCCGGCCATACCAAGGGGTCGGTGACGTTCAGGATGCCCGAGGCAGCGGATGTTCCGCAGATCCTCTTCTCGGGCGACCTGCTCTTCGCCGGCTCCGTCGGACGCACCGACCTGCCCGGTGGCGACCACGCCGAGCTGCTCGAGTCGCTGGCCCGTGTGTGCCTGCCGCTCGACGACTCGACCGTGGTGCTGTCCGGCCACGGCCCCCAGACGACCATCGGCCGCGAGCGCGCCTCGAATCCGTATCTGCACGGTATGGACGCGCCCCGACGAGGAATGTGACGAGAGACATCCCGTGAGCACTTTCAAGGCCCCCAAGGGCACGTACGACCTGACCCCGCCCGACTCCGCCAAGTACCTTGCGGTGCGCGAGGCCATCTCCGCACCCCTGAAGAACTCCGGCTACGGCTACATCGAGACACCCGGCTTCGAGGACGTCGCCCTCTTCTCGCGCGGAGTCGGTGAGTCCACCGACATCGTGACCAAGGAGATGTACACCCTCACCACCAAGGGCGGCTCCCAGCTGGCACTGCGCCCCGAGGGCACCGCTTCCGTGCTCCGCGCCGCACTGGAGGCCAACCTCCACAAGCTCGGCAACCTGCCCGTGAAGCTCTGGTACTCCGGCTCGTACTACCGCTACGAGCGCCCGCAGAAGGGCCGCTACCGCCACTTCTCGCAGGTCGGTGCCGAGGCGATCGGGGCCGAGGACCCGGCGCTGGACGCCGAGTTGATCATCCTGGCCGACCAGGCGTACCGCGCGCTGGGCCTGCGGAACTTTCGCATCCTGCTCAACTCGCTGGGCGACAAGGAGTGCCGCCCCGTCTACCGGGACGCGCTCCAGGGCTTCCTGCGCGAGCTCGACCTGGACGAGGAGACCCGCCGCCGCATCGAGATCAACCCGCTCCGGGTCCTCGACGACAAGCGGCCCGAGGTGCAGAAGCAGCTGACCGGCGCCCCGGTGCTGCGCGACTATCTCTGCGACGCCTGCAAGGCGTACCACGAGGAGGTGCGCGACCTGCTCTCCGCGGCAGGTGTGGTGTACGAGGACGACGAGAAGCTCGTCCGCGGCCTCGACTACTACACCCGCACCACCTTCGAGTTCGTCCACGACGGGCTCGGCTCGCAGTCCGCGGTGGGCGGCGGCGGCCGCTACGACGGTCTGTCCGAGATGATCGGCGGACCGGCGCTCCCGTCGGTCGGCTGGGCGCTCGGCGTGGACCGTACGGTGCTCGCGCTGGAGGCGGAGGGCATCGAGCTCGAACTGCCCGCGGCCACCAGCGTCTTCGCGGTACCGCTCGGCGAGGAGGCCCGCCGGGTGCTCTTCGGCATCGTCACGCAGCTGCGCCGCGAGGGTGTGGCGGCGGACTTCGCGTACGGGAACCGGGGCCTCAAGGGCGCGATGAAGAGCGCGAACCGGTCGGGAGCCCGCTTCACCGTCGTCGCGGGCGAGCGGGACCTGGCCGAGGGCGTCGTGCAGCTCAAGGACATGGAGTCCGGCGAGCAGACGCCCGTTCCCCTGGCCGATGTGGCCGAGGCGATCCGCGAGCGCCTGCCCTAGGGCGTGTCCGGGGCGGCCGGCGGGCGGAATCCCGTCCGCCGGCTACCCCGGAGCTCCGCAGGCCCCGTCCTGCCGGTCGCCCCGGGGCGCGCGCATCCCGGTCAGTCCTCGCGCCGGTCCTTCCACCGGAAGGTCAGCAGGCACAGCACGAGACCGCCGACGCACCAGGCAACCGAGGACCAGTACGACCTTCCCGTACTCCCAGCTCCCGGCCTGTTCGAGGACGGCCGCCGACTCGGGCAGGAACACGCCGCGGAAGCCCTGGCACATCCACTTCAGCGGGAACAGCGCCCCGAGGTTCAGCATCCAGCCGGGCAGCGTGTCGACCGATATGTAGACACCGGAGATGAACTGCAGGACGAGGAAAGGCAGGACGACGACCGAGGTCGCACTCCGCCCGGACCCAGGCCCTGGGGGGGGGAAGCGGCGTTGTTTGTTGTGGTTGGGGTGTTCTTGCTTCCATGGTCTATGTCCACCCGGATACGCCCACCTGCGACCGCA
>NZ_JBHVWT010000004.1:0-102442 GCF_042882135.1 Streptomyces sp. NPDC058240 | reverse complement strand
CGTCTGGTGCGCACGCTCGCAAGGCGCCAGACGCCGCACGGCCGCCCTCCGGGCGACGACGGCAGTTTGACGACAGGGCCTAGGCACATTGCTGATCGCGATGCCGAGCAGCGCGCAGCCGCGGAGATGACGGCGAGCCGGCCGGCCAGCGCCTCGGCCTCCTCCAGATAGTGCGTCGTGAGCACGATCGTCGTGCCCTCCCGGGCCGGGAGCCGGATCAACTCCCAGAAGCGGCGGCGGGCCCCCGGGTCGAAACCGGTGGTGGGCTCGTCCAGCAGCAGGAGTTCGGGGGAGTCGATCACGCCGAGCGTCACATCGAGACGGCGCCGCTGGCCGCCGGAGAGTTCCTTGATGCGGGCGCCGGCCTTCTGCTCCAGACCCACGAGAGCGATGACGTCCTCGCAGTCGCGCGGCCTCGGGTAGTAGCGGGCGAAGTGCGCCACCGTCTCGCGCACCGTCAACTCGGCGGGTGCGGATTCATCCTGCCAGACGATGCCGACCCGGGAACGCCAACGACGGCCGGCGCGGGCCGGGTCGATGCCGAGAGCTTCCCCCGGACCCTTGAGTTCCGTGCCGGTCGTGCGCAGACCTTTGAGTACACCTTTATGTCCATCGAACAGAGGACCGGCGCCGTGGTGCGGCACAATGACCGTGCCCAGCAGGCCACTCACTGATGGAACGGCGATATGACGACTGCAGCGGTTGACCATCCCTCCTCCGAACAGGACGAGGACGGCGGGAAGAGGACCATCGGTGGCAGTCGGGCGCTCGCACTGCTGCTGGTGATCACCGGCGCTGCCGGACTCCTCGCCGCCTGGGTCATCACGATCGACAAGTTCAAGCTGCTGGAGGACCCCAACTTCACC
Organism: Streptomyces sp. NPDC058240; assembly: GCF_042882135.1. Classification (NCBI taxonomy): domain Bacteria; kingdom Bacillati; phylum Actinomycetota; class Actinomycetes; order Kitasatosporales; family Streptomycetaceae; genus Streptomyces; species Streptomyces sp. NPDC058240. Next base: position 101,576 of record NZ_JBHVWT010000004.1, on the reverse strand, counting down.
CCGGGGTGCAGCCTCAACCCGGTTGTCGCGTGCGGCAGCATCATGAAGAGCGAGCAGGCGGCCGCCTTCGGCTTCCCGAACCCGATGCTCGGCATGGCGACCTACCCCGTGATCATCGGCATCGGGCTGGCGCTGCTCGCGGGCGCCCGCTTCCGCAGCTGGTACTGGCTCGGGATGAACGCCGGCGCGCTGTTCGGCGTCGGCTTCTGCACCTGGCTCCAGTACCAGTCGCTCTACAACATCAACTCGCTCTGCCTCTGGTGCTGCCTGGCCTGGGTCGCCACGATCTTCATGTTCTGCTACATCACCACGCACAACATCAAGCACCGGATCATTCCCGCGCCGAACTGGCTGCGCAACGGTCTGACGGAGTTCCACTGGGTGCCGCCGGTCCTGTGGGTCGGCATCATCGGCATGCTGATCCTGACCCGCTGGTGGGACTTCTGGACCAGCTGACCGGCCCGCTCGTCCCTCCCGGGCGACCGGCTCGGCGGGGATGTCAGTGTCGTGACATAGGCTTCAAAACGTGGAGCCCGACCTCTTTACCGCAGCAGCCGAAGACCGCCAGGAGAAGGACCCGTCCAGCAGCCCACTGGCTGTCCGGATGCGCCCCCGCACCCTCGACGAGGTCGTCGGCCAGCAGCATCTGCTCAAGCCGGGCTCGCCGCTGCGCCGCCTCGTGGGCGAGGGGAACGGCGGGCCGGCGGGCCCGTCGTCGGTGATCCTGTGGGGTCCGCCCGGCATCGGGAAGACGACTCTGGCGTACGTGGTCAGCAAGGCCACCAACAAGCGCTTCGTCGAGCTCTCCGCGATCACCGCGGGCGTCAAGGAGGTCCGCGCCGTCATCGAGGGAGCCCGCCGCGCCACCGGTGGCTACGGCAAGGAGACCGTCCTCTTCCTCGACGAGATCCACCGCTTCTCCAAGGCGCAGCAGGACTCCCTGCTCCCGGCTGTGGAGAACCGCTGGGTGACGCTGATCGCGGCGACCACCGAGAATCCGTATTTCTCGATCATCTCGCCCTTGCTGTCCCGCTCGCTGCTGCTCACCCTGGAATCGCTCACCGACGACGATCTGCGCGGGCTGCTCGGGCGCGCGCTGGCCGACGAGCGCGGGCTCGGCGGCGCGGTGACGCTGCCGGAGGAGGCCGAGGCGCATCTGCTGCGGATCGCGGGCGGCGACGCGCGCCGGGCGCTGACGGCGCTGGAGGCCGCGGCCGGCGCCGCGCTGTCCAAGCAGGAGAAGGAGATCAGCCTCCTGACCCTGGAGGAGACGGTCGACCGCGCGGCCGTCAAGTACGACCGGGACGGCGACCAGCACTACGACGTGACGAGCGCGCTCATCAAGTCGATCCGCGGCTCCGACGTGGATGCCGCGTTGCACTACCTGGCCCGGATGATCGAGGCGGGGGAGGACCCCCGGTTCATCGGCCGGCGGCTGATGATCTCGGCCAGCGAGGACATCGGCCTCGCCGACCCCACGGCACTGCCCACCGCCGTGGCGGCCGCCCAGGCGGTGGCCATGATCGGTTTCCCGGAGGCGGCGCTCATCCTGAGCCACGCCACGATCGCCCTGGCCCTCGCCCCCAAGTCCAACGCGGCGACGCTGGCGATCTCCGCCGCCCAGGAGGACGTGCGCAACGGCCTCGCGGGCCCCGTCCCGGCCCATCTGCGCGACGGTCATTACAAGGGCGCCGCCAAGCTGGGCCACGCCCAGGGCTACGTGTATCCGCACGACGTCCCCGGCGGGATCGCCGCCCAGCAGTACGCGCCGGACGCGGTCCGCGACAAGCACTACTACCGGCCCACGCGCTACGGCGCGGAGGCGCGCTACGCCGATGTGGTGGAGCGGGTCCGCGAGCGGCTCGGCCGCACAGCCGCCGACGACACCGGCCCGTCCGCGGGCTGAGGGCCGAGCGGGCCGCGCCCCTGTTCAGTACGCCGCCGCCTCGAAGAGCGTGTGCATGGCCTGGCTCAGTTCGACGACGTCCCGCACCGGAGCGGGGAACTCGAAGCGAGCGTCGTAGCACTGCCCCCGGTCCTCGCGGAGCCGCAGCCGCAGCCCGTACCGGTCGAGCGCGAGCGGCACGACGGAGGGCACGTGGGCCGAGCAGCGACCGGCCGCCCGTTCGCCCAGCAGCCCGCACAGCGTCGCCAGCTGCTCGCCGTGCGCCGCGTGCAGATGCTGCAGCAGCTCCGCCTCGTGTCCGATCAGCGGATCGGGTGCCGCGTCCCGGAATTCCTCCGGTTCCACGTCCTGCGCGCCCCACAGATCGTCGACGTACGCCTCGCCCGTCTCCAGCCGGAGCGTCATCCGGCCGGGCCCCGACATGCCGGGTACGGTGGTGAGCCGGCCCGAGACCCACGCCCGGCCGCGGATGCGGTGCGGGACGGAGACCGGGGCGACGTCCGTGATCTCCAGCACAGCCGTCAGTTCGTCCTCCTCGGCGTGCGTCGCGGCCCGTACGGCCGGGGAATCAGCGGGGAGTTCGAGGAACAGATCCCCGTCGGGACCCACGCTTCTGGTCAGCGGCATCACCTGGTCCGAGCCGGCCACGTCCAGCCCGGGGATGAGCAGCACCGCCGAACAGGTACTCTGTACGAGAGTTCGTGTGCGCTCGGCTGCTGACGGCATCCGAGTGTTTTCAAGCCCGCCGGGACGCGGCTGACCACGATCTGATCGGTCCTCCGTCGTATCGGCACCCCGAGGGGTGTCGACGCTGTCAGTGCTGTCCGTGATGTGACTGGTGTTCCCCGGGCGAGACATGCGATCTCCTCAAGTAAGGTGAGCCTAACCTAACCTACAACGGAGGTCTGGAGAACGTGCCTAACCAGTCGCGTCCCAAGGTCAAGAAGAGCCGCGCGCTCGGCATTGCGCTGACGCCGAAGGCCGTCAAGTACTTCGAGGCCCGTCCCTACCCGCCGGGCGAGCACGGCCGTGGCCGCAAGCAGAACTCGGACTACAAGGTCCGTCTGCTGGAGAAGCAGCGTCTGCGCGCGCAGTACGACATCAGCGAGCGCCAGATGGCGCGTGCCTACGACCGTGCCAAGAAGGCCGAGGGCAAGACAGGCGAGGCTCTCGTCGTCGAGCTCGAGCGCCGCCTCGACGCGCTGGTTCTGCGTTCGGGCATCGCCAAGACCATCTACCAGGCCCGCCAGATGGTCGTGCACGGTCACATCGAGGTCGACGGCCGCAAGGTCGACAAGCCGTCCTTCCGTGTCCGTCCCGACAACATCGTGATGGTCCGCGAGCGCAGCCGCGACAAGCACCCCTTCCAGGTTGCCAGCCAGGGTGGTTACGACACCGACGGTGAGACCCCGCGCTACCTGCAGGTGAACCTGAAGGCCCTGGCCTTCCGCCTTGACCGGGACCCGAACCGCAAGGAAATCCCTGTGATCTGCGACGAGCAGCTCGTCGTCGAGTACTACGCCCGCTGATCCAGGCGTAGCCGCTCTCACCAGCGCTCGGGCCCGCCCCTCCCGGATGTACGGGAGGCGGCGGGCCTCCGCGTTTTCCCGGGGCCCGGCAGCGTTCCGGGCAGCCGCGCCGGAGTCTCCGGGCGGTCCGCGGGGCCGCTCGCCAGAGCCCTGGCCACCGCCGCGTCCGGATCCAGCTCTCCGCCCGCGCGCAGCCCCGATTCGTAGCGGACGTCGCCCAGCTCCCGGCGGGCCAGCTCCTCGCAGCGGACCCGGGGCTGGCCGTAGTGCGCCGATCCGAACAGCGGCAGTCCCACCGACGGCCAGATCCGGTCGGCGGCCCCCTGGAGCACCGCCGCCTCCGCCGCATCGCCCTCGACGGCCGTGACCAGCGCCAGCAGCTCCAGGGCGAGCACCGAGCCGAGCAGATCGTGGAAGGTGTGGCTGATCGCCAGCGACTGCCCGAGCAGTTCCCGGGCCCGGTCCGGCCGGCCGCGCTGTGATGCCGCGAACGCCAGCACGTACAGCGCGTACGACAGGGCCCACCGCTCCCCGTGGTCCTCGCAGATCTCCCTGACCTCTTCGCAGATCGCGGCCGCCCCGTCCAGATCCCCGTGGAATCCGACCGCCATCGCGAGCTCGACCTGGGCCATCAGGACATTGCTGTTCAGCTCGCCGAGCTCCCGGTAGCGGCGCAGCGCGTCGTCCAGCAGCTCCTGCGCCCTGGCCATGTCGTCGGTGACGAGCGCCAGACATCCCATCCGGTGCACCGCGTACGCGAGCGCCGTGGAGTCGTCCGCCCGGACCGCTTCGTCCCGGCACTCCTGCAGCGCGGAGACTGCGCCGACCGGGTCGCCCTGGAGCACGGCCACGTACCCGAGCACCCACAGTGCCTTCAGCCGCGAGGAGTCGTACGGGGTGTCCTCCTCCAGCACGTGGCCCAGCCAGTGCCGGCCTTCCGAGAGCCGTCCGCAGCCCACCCAGAGGAACCACAGGGTGCCCGCCAGGTACTGCGCGAGATGGGCCTCGTCCGGAATCTCCAGCGAACACTCCATCGCCCGCCGCAGATTCGGCAGCTCGCTCTCGGCCCGGGCGGCCACCTCGCCCTGCCGGGGGCTGAACCAGTCGAGCTCGCACCAGGTCGCGAGCCCCAGGAACCAGTCCCGGTGGCGGCGCCGCAGCCGGTCCGTGTCATCGGTGGCCGCCAGCCACTCGGCGCCGTACTCCCGCACCGTGTCCAGCATCCGGTAGCGGGTGCCCTGTGCCGAGTCCTCGCGCACCACCACGGACTGCGCCAGCAGCCCGGAGAGCACATCGAGCACCGACTCGGCCGGCAGATCGGCGCCGCTGCAGATGTATTCGACGGCCTCCAGGTCGAACTGCCCGGCGAACACCGAGAGCCGCGCCCAGAGCAGCCGCTGCTCCGGAGCGCAGAGTTCATGGCTCCAGCCGATGGCCGTACGGAGCGTCTGGTGGCGCGCCAGCGCGCTGCGGCTCGAACCGGTCAGCAGCCGGAAGCGGTCGTCCAGACGCTGCAGTACCTGGACGGTGGACAGGGCGCGCAGCCGCCCGGCGGCCAGTTCCAGTGCGAGCGGGATTCCGTCCAGGCGGCGGCACAGCTCCAGAGCGGTCGAGCGGTTGTCGTCGGTCAGCCGGAAATCCGGCCGTACGGCGGCGGCCCGCTCCGCGAAGAGCAGCATCGCGTCCTCGTCCGTCATCGGCGCGAGCGGGTAGGTGAGCTCGCCGTCCAGTTCCAGCGGCAGCCGCCCGACGGCCAGCACTCGCAGCCCCGGGGCCCGGCGCAGAAGTTCCCGCACCAGTTCGGCGCAGGCGTCGACGAGGTGTTCGAAGCCGTCGACCACCAGCAGGAGCCGGCGCCCGGCCAGATGCTCGATGAGGGTCGTGCGCGGCGGTCTGCTGGTGTGATCGGTGAGCCCCAGGGCGTCGACCAGGGCGTGTTCCAGCAGCTCGGGGTCGTGGATGTCGGAGAGCTCGGCCATCCGGACGCCGTCGCAGTACCGTTTCTCCAGAAGCGCGGCGATCCGGGTGGCACAGCGGGTCTTGCCCACGCCACCCACTCCGACCATGGTGACGAGCCTGGACTCGTCCAGGAGTTGGGCGAGACGGACGAGTTCGTTCTCCCGTCCCACGAATCTGTTCAGTTCCGCCGGGAGATTTCCGAGGGCGGTGGGGGCGCTCGGAACGTGGGGGGACGGAAAGGGGCGCTGGGGGCGTCGCATGAAACACGCAGAGTACTGGCACGAAAGCTCTCCGTACAATCTCCTTATGGGAACGCCCGTCGTTCCCGCCGGTAATGCGGTACGGGGTGCGACCACCGGCGCGATAGGCTCGGGGGGCGACGATCGGCTGTTGCGACGGCCGTCGCCGGACCGAGCAGAGACAGACAGAGACAGTACAGAGACAGCGACAAGCTAGAGAGCGGTGCACTGTGTCCGGTGGAGAGGTGGCCGGGATCCTGGTGGCCGTCTTCTGGGCGATCCTGGTTTCGTTCCTCGCCGTCGTGCTGGTGAGGCTGGCCCAGACGCTCAGGGCGACCACCAAGCTCGTGGCGGACGTGACCGAGCAGGCGGTCCCGCTGCTCGCCGACGCCTCCGCCACCGTGCGCTCCGCGCAGACCCAGCTCGACAAGGTCGACGCGATCGCGACGGACGTCCAGGAAGTCACCTCGAACGCCTCCGCGCTCTCCACCACCGTCGCCTCGACCTTCGGTGGCCCGCTCGTCAAGGTCGCCGCGTTCGGCTATGGGGTGCGGCGGGCCATCGGCCGCAAGACCGATCCCGAACCGGAACCCGCCCGCCGTTCGGTGCTCGTCGGCCGCACCGTGCCGTCGGCGCGCGGCAGGAAGCGCAACGGCAGAAACCCCCGCGGATCGAAGGACTGACGCAGCCATGTTCCGCCGTACGTTCTGGTTCACCGCCGGCGCCGCCGCCGGTGTCTGGGCCACCGCCAAGGTCAACCGGAAGCTCAAGCAGCTCACCCCCGAGAGCCTTGCGGCGCAGGCCGCGGACAAGGCGATCGAGACGGGGCACAAGCTCAAGGACTTCGCGCTGGACGTCCGTGAGTCCATGGCCCGGCGCGAAGCCGAACTGGGCGAGGCGCTGGGCCTGGCGGCACCGGTCGACCGGGAACTGCCGGTCCGGCCGCACTTCGTCGTCGAGGCGTCCGAGCCCGTCGGGCCCGACAGGTCTCTTGAGACCGCCAAGTACCGCAAGCTCCCCTACAAGTCGTACAACCGGAATGAGGACCACTGATGGAGTCGGCTGAAATTCGTCGCCGCTGGCTGAGCTTCTTCGAGGAGCGCGGTCACACCGTCGTCCCTTCGGCGTCGCTCATCGCGGACGACCCGACTCTGCTGCTGGTCCCCGCGGGCATGGTCCCCTTCAAGCCGTACTTCCTCGGCGAGGTCAAGCCGCCTGCCCCGCGCGTCACCAGCGTGCAGAAGTGTGTCCGTACGCCGGACATCGAAGAGGTCGGCAAGACCACCCGGCACGGCACGTTCTTCCAGATGTGCGGCAACTTCTCCTTCGGCGACTACTTCAAGGAAGGCGCCATCTCCTACGCCTGGGAGGCTCTGACGAGCTCCGTGGCGGACGGCGGCTTCGGCCTCGACCCCGAGCGGCTGTGGATCACGGTCTACCTCGACGACGACGAGGCCGAACAGATCTGGCGCGACAAGATCGGCGTACCGGCCGAGCGTATCCAGCGCCTGGGCAAGAAGGACAACTTCTGGTCCATGGGCGTCCCCGGCCCCTGCGGCCCCTGCTCCGAGATCAACTACGACCGCGGCCCCGAGTTCGGCGTCGAGGGCGGCCCGGCCGTCAACGACGAGCGGTACGTGGAGATCTGGAACCTTGTCTTCATGCAGTACGAGCGCGGCGCCGGTGACGGCAAGGAGGACTTCCCGATCCTCGGCGACCTGCCGTCGAAGAACATCGACACGGGTCTGGGCCTGGAACGCCTCGCCATGATCCTGCAGGGCGTACAGAACATGTACGAGACGGACACCCTGCGCGTCGTCATGGACAGGGCCACCGAGCTGACCGGCGTCCGGTACGGCGCCGACCACGGTTCGGACGTCTCGCTCCGCGTGGTCGCCGACCACATCCGTACCTCCGTGATGCTCATCGGCGACGGCGTCACGCCGGGCAACGAGGGCCGCGGCTACGTACTGCGCCGGATCATGCGCCGGGCCATCCGCAACATGCGGCTGCTGGGTGCCACCGGACCGGTCGTCAAGGACCTGGTCGACGTCGTGATCGAGACGATGGGGCAGCAGTACCCGGAGCTGATCACCGACCGCAAGCGCATCGAGACCGTGGCCCTCGCCGAGGAGGCCGCCTTCCTCAAGGCGCTCAAGGGCGGCACCAACATCCTCGACACCGCCGTCACCGAGACCAAGGCCGCCGGCGGCAAGGTCCTCGCCGGCGACAAGGCGTTCCTGCTCCACGACACCTGGGGCTTCCCGATCGACCTCACCCTGGAGATGGCCGCCGAGCAGGGCCTCTCGGTGGACGAGGACGGCTTCCGCCGCCTGATGAAGGAGCAGCGGGAGCGCGCCAAGGCCGACGCCCGCGCCAAGAAGACCGGTCACGCCGACCTGTCCGCCTACCGCGAGGTCGCCGACAACGCCGGCGCCACCGACTTCACCGGCTACACCGCCACCGAGGGGGAGTCCACCATCGTCGGCCTCCTCGTCGACGGAGTGTCCTCCCCGGCCGCCTCCGAGGGCGACGAGGTCGAGGTCGTCCTCGACCGCACCCCGTTCTACGCCGAGGGCGGCGGCCAGATCGCCGACCAGGGCCGGATCAGGCTCGACACCGGCGCCGTCATCGAGGTCCGCGACGTCCAGAAGCCGGTCCCCGGCGTCCACGTCCACAAGGGCGTCGTCCAGGTCGGCGAGGTCACCGTCGGCGCTCCGGTCCTCGCCTCGATCGACGTCAAGCGCCGCCGCGCCATCGCCCGCGCCCACTCCGCCACGCACCTCACGCACCAGGCCCTGCGCGACGCGCTCGGCCCGACGGCCGCCCAGGCCGGTTCCGAGAACCAGCCCGGCCGCTTCCGCTTCGACTTCGGCTCGCCGAACGCCGTCCCCGGCTCGGTCATGACCGACGTCGAGCAGAAGATCAACGACGTGCTCTCGCGCGAACTCGACGTCCAGGCCGAGGTCATGTCGATCGACGAGGCCAAGAAGCAGGGCGCCATCGCCGAGTTCGGCGAGAAGTACGGCGAGCGGGTCCGGGTCGTCACCATCGGCGACTTCTCCAAGGAGCTCTGCGGCGGTACGCACGTCCACAACACCGCCCAGCTGGGTCTGGTGAAGCTGCTCGGCGAGTCGTCCATCGGTTCCGGTGTGCGGCGTATCGAGGCCCTCGTCGGCGTCGACGCGTACAACTTCCTCGCCAAGGAGCACACGGTCGTCGCCCAGCTCCAGGAGCTGGTCAAGGGGCGTCCCGAGGAGCTCCCGGAGAAGATCGCCGGAATGCTCGGCAAGCTGAAGGACGCCGAGAAGGAGATCGAGAAGTTCCGCGCGGAGAAGGTCCTCCAGGCCGCCGCCGGACTGGTCGAGTCCGCCAAGGACGTACGCGGCGTCGCCCTGGTCACCGGCCAGGTCCCCGACGGCACGTCGGCCGACGATCTGCGCAGGCTCGTCCTCGACGTCCGCGGCCGTATCCAGGGCGGCCGGCCGGCCGTCGTGGCCCTGTTCACCACCGCCAACGGCCGCCCGCTGACCGTCATCGCCACCAACGAGTCCGCCCGCGAGCGCGGTCTCAAGGCCGGCGACCTGGTCCGGGCCGCGGCCAAGACCCTCGGTGGCGGTGGCGGCGGCAAGCCGGACGTCGCCCAGGGCGGCGGACAGAACCCCGAGGCCATCGGCGCCGCGGTGGCCGCCGTCGAACACCTCGTCACCGAGACGGCGTGACGGCGGGAATGACGCAGATGCGCCGCGGTCGCCGTCTCGCGATCGATGTCGGGGACGCCCGGATCGGGGTCGCCTCGTGCGACCCCGACGGGATCCTCGCCACGCCGGTGGAGACCGTTCCGGGACGTGATGTCCCGGCGGCCCACCGGCGGCTCGGACAGATCGTCGAGGAGTACGAGCCGATCGAGATCATCATCGGCCTGCCGCGGTCCCTCGGCGGCGGTGAGGGACCCGCCGCCGCCAAGATCCGGCTCTTCGCGCAGGAGGTCGCCTGCTCGGTCGCACCCATCCCGGTGCGGTTGGTGGACGAGAGGATGACCACAGTGACGGCCAGTCAAGGGCTGCGCGCTTCGGGCGTGAAGTCCAAGAAAGGCCGATCCGTCATCGATCAAGCTGCCGCTGTGGTGATCCTTCAGAACGCTCTGGAGTCCGAACGGGCGTCGGGCAAGGCCCCCGGCGAAGGCGTCGAAGTGGTTGTCTGATCGCGATACGGTAACGTTCCGCGCGATGCGGCGGTGTTTCGAACAAACATCGCACAGCAAAGAGACGGAATGTCGTCTCGCGGCTCTAGGGGATCGATGACTGAGTATGGCCGGGGCCCCGGCTCCGAACCGTGGCATCCCGAGGACCCCTTGTACGGGGACCAGGGATGGGGAGGACAGCAGTCTGCCCACGGCCAGAGCCAGTACGGCGGCCAGCAGCAGCCCTACGATCCGTACGCTCAGCAGCAGCAGCAGCAGCAGCAGCAGCCGCCGCAGGCGCACGACCCGTACGCCCAGCAGCAGTATCAGCAGCAGCCCGGCTACGCGGTCCCGCAGGACCCGTACGCGCAGCAGCCCCAGCAACCCCAGCAGCCGCAGTACGACAACGGCGGCTGGGACACCGGGCAGCAGTCGGCCGCGATGCCGTACGACCCCCAGTCGGCCGCCGACCCGTACGGCGGCGGGCAGGGCGGCTACGGCGAGACGCACGACCACTACGGCACGCCGGAGGCCTACCCGCCGCCGCAGCCCCCGGGCCGTCGTGAGGCCGCTCCCCAGCAGGCCCCGACGGAGAGTCCGGACTGGGACCCGGAGGTCCAGCCGGAGGAGACGCACCCCTTCTTCACGGGCGCCGACGATCGTGACGACAACGACGACGAGCACGACGACGATCCGCGTGAGTCACGCCGCGGCAGCCGTGGCGGCAACGAGCGCCGCGGCAAGGGCAAGAAGAAGAGCCGCAGCGGCCGCGCCTGCCTGGTCGTCTCGGTGGTCCTGGTCGGCGGCCTCGGCGGAGTGGGCTACCTCGGATACTCGTACTGGCAGGACAAATTCGGCGCGGCGCCCGACTACGCGGGCAGCGGCTCGGGGTCGGTCGAGGTGGAGATCCCCAAGGGTGCCTTCGGCTCCGACATCGGCAACATCCTGAAGAAGCAGGGTGTCGTCAAGAGCGTCGACGCGTTCGTCTCCGCGCAGAGCGAGAACCCCAAGGGTAAATCGATCCAGGCCGGGGTCTATCTCCTCCACGAGAAGATGTCCGCGGCCGAGGCGTTGAAGATGATGGTCGACCCGAAGAGCCAGAATCTTCTGGTGATTCCCGAGGGTTTCCGCAATGTCGCCATCTACGGGATGGTCGACAAGAAACTGGGCCTCAAAAAGGGAACGACCAAGGCAGTCGCCACGTCCGAGAGGTCCGAGCTCGGTCTGCCCGGCTGGGCGGTCAACGGCAAGGACGTCAAGGACCCGCTGGAGGGGTTCCTCTACCCGGCCGCCTATCCGGTCACCAAGGAAACCAAGCCGGAGACCCTTCTGAAGAAGATGGTCTCCCGTGCCAACGAGGAATACGACAAGCTCGACCTCGAGGGAACGGCCAAGAAGTACAAGCTGGACGGCCCGTGGCAGGTGCTCACCGTCGCCAGCCTGGTCCAGGCAGAAGGCCTCACGCACGACGACTTCCGCAAGATGGCCGAAGTCGCCTACAACCGCTTGAAGCCCGACAACATCGCCACGAACCGCAAGCTCGAATTCGACTCCGCGTTCAATTACCTCAAGAATCAGAGCAAGATCAAGATCGGGTCGAACGAGATCCGGACCAACCCGGACCCGTACAACACCTACTACCACGCCGGTCTGCCGCCCGGTCCCATCAGCAATCCTGGCGACGAAGCCCTGCGTGCGACGCTCAATCCCACCAGCGACGGGTGGATGTTCTTCATCTCGCTCGACGGCAAGAAGACCCAGTTCACCAAGACGGCCGCGGAGCACGAGAAGCTCAACGACAAGTTCAAGGAACAGCATGGCCTCCAATGACGGGCGCCACCGGGCAGCCGTCCTCGGTTCGCCCATCGCACACTCGCTCTCCCCGGTCCTGCACCGGGCCGCGTACGCCGAACTCGGCCTCACCCACTGGACGTACGACCGGTTCGAGGTCGACGAGGCCGCGCTGCCCGGCTTCGTCGAGGGGCTCGACTCCACCTGGGCCGGGCTCTCGCTGACCATGCCGCTCAAGCGGGCGATCATTCCGCTGCTGGACTCCATCAGTGAGACCGCGTCGTCGGTGGAGGCCGTCAACACGGTCGTCCTCACCGAGGACGGCCGGCGGACCGGTGACAACACCGACATCCCCGGGATGATCGCCGCGCTGCGTGAACGCGGGGTGGAGAAGGCCGAGTCTGCCGCCGTCCTCGGTGCCGGGGCGACCGCGTCATCGGCGCTCGCCGCGCTGTCCGAGATCTGCACCGGACCGGTCACGGCGTACGTCCGCAGCCGGGAACGGGGCCAGGAGATGCGCGGCTGGGGCGAACGCCTCGGCGTCGACGTCCGGATCGCCGACTGGGCGGAGGCCGAGCAGGCGCTGAGCGCCCCGCTGGTCGTCGCCACCACCCCGGCCGGTGCCACGGACGCCCTGGCCACTGCTGTACCGGAGCGACCCGGCACCCTCTTCGATGTGCTGTACGAGCCCTGGCCCACCCGGCTTGCCGCCGCCTGGACGGCCCGAAGTGGCGCAGTCGTCGGAGGTCTCGACCTTCTGGTGCACCAGGCCGTCCTCCAGGTCGAGCAGATGACGGGCCGTGCGCCCGCGCCGCTCGCGGCCATGCGGCGGGCCGGGGAAGCGGCGCTAGGCGCCCGCTGAGACCCTCGCGCCCGCCGGTGCGATCCGTCCGTCTGCTGGACCGGCGACCGGTTCGGGCTCCCGGTCGTGGGAGGATCAAAGGCGGCGGGCCAGGGCCGCGCACCCGGTCGCGCCGTTGCAGTTCCAGGCGCGAGCATGAGGAGCACCGTTGAGCAGGTTGCGCTGGCTGACCGCGGGGGAGTCGCACGGCCCCGCACTCGTGGCGACGCTGGAGGGTCTTCCCGCCGGCGTCCCGATCACCACGGAGATGGTGGCGGACGCACTCGCCCGGCGGCGGCTCGGTTATGGCCGCGGTGCGCGGATGAAGTTCGAGAAGGACGAGGTCACCTTCCTCGGCGGGGTGCGCCACGGTCTCACCATGGGCTCCCCGGTCGCCGTGATGGTGGGCAACACCGAGTGGCCCAAGTGGGAGCAGGTCATGTCGGCCGACCCGGTCGACCCCGACGAGCTGGCCGCGCTGGCCCGCAACGCCCCGCTGACCCGCCCGCGGCCCGGCCACGCCGACCTCGCGGGCATGCAGAAGTACGGCTTCGACGAGGCCCGGCCGATCCTGGAGCGCGCCAGCGCCCGGGAGACGGCGGCCCGCGTCGCGCTCGGCGCCGTCGCGCGGTCGTACCTCAAGGAGACCGCCGGCATCGAGATCGTCAGCCATGTCGTCGAGCTGGCCGCGGCCAAGGCGCCCTACGGCGTCTACCCCACGCCCGCCGATGTCGAGAAGCTCGACGCCGACCCGGTGCGCTGCCTGGACGCCGACGCGAGCAAGGAGATGGTCGCCGAGATCGACCAGGCCCACAAGGACGGCGACACCCTCGGCGGCGTCGTCGAGGTGCTGGCGTACGGGGTGCCGGTCGGCCTCGGCTCGCACGTCCACTGGGACCGTCGGCTCGACGCCCGGCTCGCCGCCGCCCTGATGGGCATCCAGGCCATCAAGGGGGTCGAGGTCGGCGACGGCTTCGATCTGGCCCGGGTCCCCGGCTCCAAGGCGCACGACGAGATCCTGGTCACCGAGGACGGCATCAAGCGCGCCTCCGGCCGCTCCGGCGGCACCGAGGGCGGTCTGACCACCGGGGAGCTGCTGCGGGTCCGTGCCGCGATGAAGCCCATCGCGACCGTGCCGCGCGCGCTCGCCACCGTCGACGTCGTCACGGGCGAACCCGCCAAGGCCCACCACCAGCGCTCCGATGTCTGTGCCGTTCCGGCCGCCGGCATCGTGGCCGAGGCGATGGTCGCCCTGGTCCTGGCCGACGCCGTCGCGGAGAAGTTCGGCGGCGACAGCGTCGCCGAGACCCACCGCAATGTGCAGTCGTACCTCGACCACCTCCAGATCCGATGAGCGGCCCGCTGATCGTCCTCGTCGGCCCGATGGGCGTCGGAAAGTCCACGGTCGGTGAGCTGCTCGCCGACCGGCTCGGCACCACCTACCGGGACACCGACGCGGACGTCGTGGCCACGGCCGGCAAGCCGATCCCGGAGATCTTCTACGACGAGGGCGAGGAGCACTTCCGCGAGCTGGAGCGGCAGGCGGTGCACACCGCCGTCGCCGAGCACACGGGCGTCCTCTCCCTCGGCGGCGGCGCCGTGCTCGACGACACGACCCGCGCCCTGCTCGCCGGCCACCGCGTCGTCTATCTCTCGATGGACGTCGAGGAGGCCGTGAAGCGGGTCGGGCTGAACACCGCCCGTCCGCTGCTCGCCGTCAACCCGCGCCGGCAGTGGCGCGAGCTGATGGACGCCCGCCGCCACCTGTACACCGAGGTGGCCCGGGCGACCGTCGCCACCGACGAGCGCACCCCCGAAGAGGTCGCCCAGGCGATCCTCGACGCACTGGAACTGCCGGAGGACGGCCCCGTCGCCCCCGGCCGGGAGAACACACCATGACCGAGCAGGGCCCCACCCGCATCCCGATCGCAGGCAGCGCGGGCACCGACCCGTACGAGGTGCTGGTCGGCCGTCAGCTGCTGGGCGAGCTGCCCGCGCTCATCGGCGACCGTGCCAAGCGCGTCGCGGTGCTGCACCCCGAGGCACTCGCGGAGACCGGTGAGGCGGTCCGTCAGGACCTCGCCGGTCAGGGCTACGAGGCCATCGCGATCCAGCTGCCGAACGCCGAGGAGGCCAAGACCGTCGAGGTCGCGGCGTACTGCTGGAAGGCGCTCGGCCAGACCGGCTTCACCCGTACCGATGTGATCGTCGGCGTCGGCGGCGGAGCCACCACCGACGTGGCCGGATTCGTCGCCGCGAGCTGGCTGCGCGGGGTGCGCTGGATCGCCGTACCGACGACCGTGCTGGGCATGGTCGACGCGGCCGTCGGCGGCAAGACCGGCATCAACACCGCCGAGGGCAAGAACCTCGTCGGCGCCTTCCACCCGCCGGCCGGGGTCCTCTGCGACCTCGCCGCACTGGACTCGCTGCCCGTGCACGACTACGTCAGCGGCATGGCCGAGGTCATCAAGGCCGGTTTCATCGCCGACCCGGCGATCCTCGACCTCGTCGAGGCGGACCCGGAAGGCGCCCGTACGCCCACCGGACCGCACACCGCCGAGCTGATCGAACGCGCCATCAGGGTCAAGGCCGAGGTCGTCTCCAGCGACCTGAAGGAATCCGGGCTGCGCGAGATCCTCAACTACGGCCACACCCTGGCCCACGCCATCGAGAAGAACGAGCGCTACAAGTGGCGGCACGGCGCGGCCGTCTCGGTGGGCATGGTCTTCGCCGCCGAGCTGGGCCGGCTGGCCGGACGCCTCGACGACGCCACCGCCGACCGGCACCGCGCCGTCCTGGAGTCCGTCGGACTGCCGCTCACCTACCGCGGCGACCAGTGGCCCAAGCTGCTGGAGAACATGAAGGTCGACAAGAAGTCCCGCGGCGACCTGCTGCGCTTCATCGTTCTCGACGGCCTCGGCAAGCCCACCGTCCTGGAGGGCCCCGACCCGGCCGTGCTGCTCGCCGCCTACGGGGAGGTGTCGGCGTGACCCGCCGGGTGTTCGTCCTCAACGGCCCGAACCTCGGCCGGCTCGGCTCCCGCGAGCCGGACGTGTACGGCGCCACCTCCTACGCCGGGCTCGTCGAGACCTGCCGGGCGCTCGGCAAGGAGCTCGGCTTCGACGTCGATGTCCGCGAGACCAACGACGAGGGCGAACTGATCCGCTGGCTCCACGAGGCCGCGGACGGTTCAATTCCGGTCGTTCTCAACCCGGGCGCCTTCACCCACTACTCGTACGGGATGCGGGACGCGGCCGCCCAGCGCACCGCCCCGCTGATCGAGGTGCACATCTCGAACCCGTACGCGCGGGAGGAATTCCGCCACAACTCCGTGGTCGCACCGGTCGCCACGGGGACCGTGGCCGGATTCGGCATCGGCTCCTACCGCCTCGCCCTGCGCGCCCTCGCGGACGAGCTCACCGACTGACGGACCGGATTCCCCAGTCGGCCGGGCACCGTGGCGTGTCCCCGACCGTTGTCTCTGCGGCGGCCGGGGACGGTACGGTTGCCGTTCCACCAGCGCCAGTTGCCTGTACGAGACGGAGTGGCACCGGATGCAGCACGCAGTGGGGGCCCCGCTGCCGCCGCCCCAGGGCCCCGGAAACGGACCTGTCGGCTGGACGCACCAGGCCCAGCACCCCGGCCACCCCGGTCCGCCGGGGCCGCCGCCCATCACCCCTCCCACGCCGGGCGGGTGGAGCGGGCCGGCCCCGCACCATGCTCCGGGGCCTCCTGCCAGGGAGACCACGGGACACGTCCAGCTGCCGCCCGGCGGCCCCGTCCCGCTGCCCGCGCCACCCGCCGAGCCCGGGACCGGCAGCACGACCCTCGCCGTCCTCCTGATCGGCCCCGCGGGCGCCGGCAAGACCACCGTGGCCAAGCTCTGGGCCAGCCGCCGCCGGGTGCCCACCGCCCATGTCAGCCTCGACGACGTCCGCGAATGGGTCTGCTCCGGTTTCGCCGACCCGCAGGCCGGGTGGAACGACCACTCCGAGGCCCAGTACCGCCTCGCCCGCCGCACCTGCGGCTTCGCCGCCCGCAATTTCCTCGCCAACGGCATCTCCTGCATCCTCGACGACGCCGTCTTCCCCGACCGGCCGGTCGTCGGCCTCGGCGGCTGGAAGCGCCATGTCGGCCCCGGGCTCCTGCCCGTCGTCCTGCTGCCCGGCCTGGAGATCGTGCTGGAGCGCAACGCCGCCCGCAGCGGGAACCGCCGCCTCTCGGACGAGGAGGTCGCCCGGATCCACGGCAGGATGGCCGGCTGGTACGGCTCCGGACTGCCGATCATCGACAACTCGACGTACGACGTGGAGACCACCGCCCGCGTCCTGGACGACATACTCGCCCGCTCCATAGCCAGCCCTCCGGCCTGGTGAACCACCACCGGGCGGTGCTCCGGCCCGGCGACGGGACCGGCGGCCACCCCCCGGTCGGATGCGCTGACCGAGCAGGCCCGCGCCACCGCTCGTAGGCTCGTGACATGTCAGAGGTGTACGCCGTCCGCCGCGGGCTGCTCCGCGACCGGTGCGCCGCCGTCGGATCCGCGGCAGCCCTGGTCTCCCGCCCCGCCAATGTCCGCTATCTCGCGGGCGGGGCGCCGCCGGGGGCCGTGCTGCTGCTCGGACCCGGTGGGGACGTCCTGCTCTCCCCCCGTGCCCCGAGCGGCGATCCCGCCGACGGGCGCACCGACGATCAGCTGCGGGTGTCCCTGCTGCCGGCCTCCGACGGCGATCCGGTGGTCGCGGCCGCCGATCTGGCCACCTCCTCGGGCGCGGAGTCCCTCGCCGTCGAGGAGCACCATCTGACGGTCTCCCGGCACCGGGCCATGGGCTCGGTGGCCCCGCGGCTCCGGCTGGCCGATCTCGGCGCCACCGTCGAACAGCTGCGGGTGGTCAAGGACGAGGAGGAGATCGCCTGTCTCCGGATCGCCGCCGAGATCACCGACCAGGCCCTGGGCGAACTCCTCGAATCCATTCTGGTGGGCCGCACCGAACGGCATCTCGCCCTGGAACTGGAGCGCCGTCTGGTGGACCACGGCGCCGACGGCCCCGCCTTCGCCACCTCCGTCGCCACCGGCCCGAACTCCGGCCAGGGCCGCCACCGCCCCTCGGACCGCAGGGTCGAGGAGGGAGATTTTCTCTCCGTCTGCCTGGGCGCGAACTATCGCGGCTACCGCTGCGAGATCGGCCGGACGTTCGTCATCGGGACGACACCCGCCGACTGGCAGATCGAGCTCTACGACCTGGTTTTCGCCGCTCAGCGGGCCGGGCGCGAGGCCCTGGTGCCGGGCGCCGCCTACCGCGACGTGGACCGCGCGGCCCGGTATCTCCTGGACTCCGCGGGGCATGGCGGGGGCCTGGCACCCTGGACCGGGCACGGGGTGGGACTGGAAATCGACGAGGACCCGCAGTTGGCACCTGCGGCCATGGGTAAACTGGACGCTTGTGTGCCGGTCACCGTCGAACCGGGGGTCCACCTCCCGGGCCGGGGCGGGGTCCGGATCGATGACACGCTCGTCGTGCGCCCCGAGGCGGACGGCGGACCCGAGCTACTCACCATTACGACCAAGGAGCTGCTCGCGCTCTAGCGCGCATCCTCGGTCGTTCCACCAGCTTCAGTCCAGGAGATTCCGCAACCGTGGCTTCCACGAACGACCTCAAGAACGGCCTGGTGCTCAAGCTCGACGGAGGCCAGCTCTGGTCCGTCGTCGAGTTCCAGCACGTCAAGCCCGGCAAGGGCCCGGCCTTCGTGCGCACCAAGCTCAAGAACGTGCTCTCCGGCAAGGTCGTCGACAAGACGTTCAACGCCGGCGTGAAGGTCGAAACGGCCACCATCGACCGTCGCGACATGCAGTTCTCGTACATGGACGGCGAGTACTTCGTCTTCATGGACATGGACACCTACGACCAGCTCATGGTCGACCGCAAGGCCGTCGGCAACGCTGCCAACTTCCTGATCGAGGGCTTCACCGCCTCCGTCGCCCAGCACGAGGGCGAGGTGCTCTACGTCGAGCTGCCCGCCGCCGTCGAGCTGACCGTCAAGCACACCGACCCGGGCGTCCAGGGCGACCGCTCCACCGGTGGCACCAAGCCCGCCACGCTGGAGACCGACTACGAGATCGGCGTCCCGCTCTTCATCACCACGGGTGAGAAGATCAAGGTCGACACCCGCACGGGCGACTACCTCGGCCGGGTGAACAGCTAACCGTGGCTGCCCGGAACAAGGCCCGCAAGCGCGCCTTCCAGATCCTCTTCGAGGCCGACCAGCGCGGCGAGTCCGTGCAGACGGTCCTCGCGGACTGGGTGCGGCACTCGCGGGCCGACAACCGTCAGCCGCCGGTCACCGAGTACACGATGGAGCTCGTCGAGGGGTACGCGCAGTACGCGGACCGGATCGACGACCTCATCGTGACCTACGCGGTGGACTGGGAGATCGACCGCATGCCGGTCGTCGACCGGAACATCCTGCGGCTCGGTGCGTACGAGCTGATCTGGGTGGACGGCACCCCGGACGCGGTGGTGATCGACGAGGCGGTCCAGCTCGCCAAGGAGTTCTCCACCGACGACTCCCCGTCCTTCGTGAACGGGCTGCTGGCCCGCTTCAAGGACCTCAAGCCGAACCTCCGCCGGGAGCAGTAGCCTCCGGCGGCGTTCAGCCAACGAAGGGCCCACGGTCGGTTGACCGTGGGCCCTTCGGCGTGCCGCGGACCGTCGCGCACGAAAAAGCCGTGCCGGCGCGGGCACCCGAAGGAGTGAACCGCGCCGAACACGGCGGTACGTTTCTTCAGTGGGGCGTCAGCCCTCTTCGTGGGCCACGGCGCGACGCGCGTCCGCGTCCAGCACACCCCAGCTGATCAGCTGCTCCGTGAGCACGGACGGCGACTGGTCGTAGATCACGGCCAGTGTGCGCAGGTCGTCCTGGCGGATCGAGAGCACCTTGCCGTTGTAGTCACCGCGCTGGCTCTGGATCGTCGCCGCGTAGCGCTGCAGCGGACCGGCCTTCTCCGGCGGGACGTGGGCGAGACGCTCCAGGTCCAGGACCAGCTTCGGCGGCGGCTCGGCGGCCCCTCCGGGCGTCGTACCGGGCAGCAGCTCCTGCACCGGGACCCCGTAGAAGTCCGCGAGCTCAGCGAGGCGCTGCACGGTCACGGCACGGTCGCCGCGCTCGTACGAACCGACGACAACGGCCTTCCAGCGGCCCTGGGACTTCTCCTCCACGCCATGGAGGGAGAGGCCCTGCTGGGTGCGGATGGCACGGAGTTTGGCCCCGAGCTGTTTTGCGTATTCGCTGGACATAAGGCTCCCCGGACGCTGGGACATTTCGCGGCTCCGCCGCGTTGCTGGTAACTCACTGTGAGGTTACGCAGCGTTACTTGGATGCGTCAAGCCGAATGGTCCGGACCGGCACCACCCGGGGGTGCGATCAGGGGCCGACGCAAGCCCTGGTAACGTGGATGACGCAATTTCGACGTCCTTTAAGGTCCGTCCCGTGAGGCGGAGAAGGAGGTCCGTTTCTTATGGACGCACAGCACGAAGCCCCCGGCAATGCGGCACGCCCCGTTCTGGAGGCTCCCGACATCGCCCGGGTACTGACCCGGATCGCCCACGAGATCGTCGAACGCGCCAAGGGCGCCGACGACGTGGTGCTCCTCGGCATTCCGACGCGAGGCGTGTTCCTCGCCCGTCGGCTCGCCGAAAAACTCGAAGAGATCACCGGCGGGAAGATGCCGGTCGGCTCCCTCGACATCACCATGTACCGCGACGACCTGCGGCTGCGCCCGGCGCGCGCCCTGGCCCGCACCGAGATCCCCGGCGAGGGCATCGAGGGCCGCCTGGTCGTCCTCGTCGACGACGTCCTTTTCTCGGGACGCACCATCCGTGCCGCGCTCGACGCCCTGGGCGACATCGGCCGGCCCCGTGCGGTGCAGCTCGCGGTCCTCGTCGACCGCGGTCACCGCGAACTCCCGATCCGTGCCGACTACGTCGGCAAGAACCTCCCCACGTCGCTGCGGGAGACGGTCAAGGTCCAGCTCGCCGAGGAGGACGGCTGGGACGCCGTGCTGCTCGGTGTCGAGCGGGCCGCCCCGGCGGGCGAGCAGTAGCCGTACCACCCCCGTACGGCCCCGACGCGAGCCCGTACGGCCGCTTCCGCACGCCCGCATGCCTGAACCCTCCAGCCACCCGGAGAACACCCAGATGAAGCGCCACCTCATCTCGGCCGCCGATCTCACCCGCGACGACGCCGTCCTGATCCTCGACACCGCCGAGGAGATGGCCAGGGTCGCGGAACGGCCGATCAAGAAGCTCCCCACCCTGCGCGGACGTACCGTCGTCAACCTCTTCTTCGAGGACTCGACGCGCACCCGCATCTCCTTCGAGGCCGCCGCCAAGCGCCTGTCCGCCGATGTCATCAACTTCTCCGCGAAGGGCTCGTCCGTCTCCAAGGGCGAGTCGCTCAAGGACACCGCGCTGACCCTGGAGGCGATGGGCGCCGACGCCGTCGTCATCCGGCACGGCGCTTCCGGCGCCCCGTACCGCCTCGCCACCTCCGGCTGGATCGACGGCGCCGTCGTCAACGCCGGTGACGGCACCCACGAGCACCCCACCCAGGCGCTCCTGGACGCCTTCACGATGCGCCGCCGCCTGGTCGGCGCCGACAGCGGTCTCGGCCGGGACCTCGAAGGCCGCCGGATCACCATCGTCGGCGACATCCTGCACAGCCGGGTGGCCCGCTCCAACGTCCACCTGCTGAACACGCTCGGCGCCCACGTCACCCTCGTGGCCCCGCCGACCCTCGTCCCGGTCGGCGTCGAGCAGTGGCCCTGCGACGTCAGCTACAGCCTCGACGAGGTGCTGCCGAAGTCCGACGCGGTGATGATGCTGCGTGTGCAGCGTGAACGGATGAACGCCGCGTACTTCCCGACCGAGCGCGAGTACTCCCGCCGCTACGGCCTGGACGCCGACCGGATGGCGAAGATGCCCGGACACGCCATCGTCATGCACCCCGGCCCGATGGTGCGGGGCATGGAGATCACCGCCGAGGTCGCCGACTCCGACCGGTGCACGGTCGTCGAGCAGGTCGCCAACGGCGTCTCGATCCGCATGGCCGTCCTGTACCTGCTGCTGGGCGGTTACGAATCCGCCGCCCCTGCCGCCCCGTCCCGTACCGAGGAGAACAAGTAACCATGAGCAAGATCCTTATCCGCGGCGCGAAGATCCTCGGCGACGAACCCCAGGACGTCCTCATCGACGGCGAGACCATCGCCGCGGTCGGCACCGGCCTCGACGCCGGTGACGCGACCGTCGTCGAGGCCGAGGGCCGGATCCTGCTGCCCGGCCTGGTCGACCTCCACACCCACCTGCGCGAGCCCGGCCGCGAGGACTCCGAGACCGTCCTCACCGGGACGAAGGCAGCTGCCGTCGGCGGCTTCACCGCCGTCCACGCCATGGCCAACACCTTCCCGGTCGCCGACACCGCCGGTGTCGTGGAGCAGGTCTGGCGGCTCGGCAAGGAGTCCGGCTACTGCGACGTGCAGCCGATCGGCGCCGTCACGGTCGGCCTGGAGGGCAAGAAGCTCGCCGAGCTCGGCGCCATGCACGATTCGGCCGCCGGAGTGAAGGTCTTCTCCGACGACGGCAAGTGCGTCGACGACGCGGTGATCATGCGCCGCGCGCTGGAGTACGTGAAGGCCTTCGACGGCGTCGTCGCCCAGCACGCCCAGGAGCCCCGCCTCACCGAGGGCGCCCAGATGAACGAGGGCGTCGTCTCCGCCGAACTCGGTCTCGGCGGCTGGCCCGCCGTCGCCGAGGAGTCGATCATCGCCCGCGACGTCCTGCTCGCCGCCCACGTCGGCTCCCGGGTGCACATCTGCCACCTGTCGACCGCCGGTTCCGTCGAGATCGTCCGCTGGGCCAAGTCCAAGGGCTGGAGCGTCACCGCCGAGGTCACCCCGCACCACCTGCTCCTCACCGACGAGCTCGTACGGTCCTACGACCCGGTCTACAAGGTGAACCCGCCGCTGCGCACCGAGGCCGACGTCATGGCCCTGCGCGAGGCGCTGGCCGACGGCACCATCGACTGCGTCGCCACCGACCACGCCCCGCACCCGCACGAGGACAAGGACTGCGAGTGGGCCGCCGCCGCCATGGGCATGGTGGGCCTGGAGACCGCTCTGTCCGTGGTCCAGCAGACGATGGTCGACACCGGACTGATCGACTGGGCGGGGGTTGCCGACCGGATGTCGTTCCGCCCGGCCGCCATCGGCCGCCTCGACGGACACGGCCGGCCCCTCTCGGCGGGCGAACCCGCCAACCTCACCCTGGTCGATCCGGCTTACCGTGGTGTCGTGGACCCCGCGGGCTTCGCCTCCCGCAGCCGCAACACTCCGTACGAGGGGCGCGAGCTGCCGGGCCGAGTCACCCACACCTTCCTGCGGGGCCGTGCAACGGTCGTCGACGGGAAGCTCGCGTGACATCACTCATCCCCCTGTACCAGCTCGCTGCCGAGCAGAAGTCGGCCGAGGTGACCGACTGGTCCGCCCGGATCAGCTGGGTCGTCGGACTGCTCGTCCTGATCGCCTTCGTCTACTGGCTGATGCGCCAGGGATGGAAGTGGCGGGGCAGCCTCCAGTCCGGCCTGCCGGAACTCGACTCCACCCCCGAAGGGTTCGCGGACGGCGAGAAGCTGCTCACGCTGGCCGGCCGGTACCACGCCTCGACCACCGCCGGGCAGTGGCTCGACCGGATCGTCGCCCACGGCCTCGGCACCCGAAGCCGCGTCGAGCTCACCCTGACCGGTGAGGGCCTCGACGTCGTACGCCCCGGGGCGGCCGACTTCTTCGTGCCGGCCGCCGCACTGCGCGAGGCCCGGCTCGACAAGGGCATCGCCGGCAAGGTCCTCCCCGAGGGCGGCCTGCTGATCATCACCTGGGCGCACGGCGACAAGCTGATCGACTCCGGCTTCCGCTCCGACCGCTCGGCCGAGCACCCGGCCTGGGTCGAGGCCATCAACCAACTCACCAGCACTACGGAAGGCACCGCACGATGACGATCTCCACCCGGGGAGCCGCCAAAGCTCCCGCCGTACTCGTCCTGGAGGACGGCCGCACCTTCCGCGGCCGCGCCTACGGGGCCGTGGGGGAGACCTTCGGCGAGGCGGTTTTCTCCACCGGCATGACCGGCTACCAGGAGACGCTGACCGACCCCTCGTACCACCGCCAGGTCGTCGTGATGACCGCCCCGCACGTCGGGAACACCGGGGTGAACGACGAGGACCCCGAGTCCGGACGGATCTGGGTCTCCGGTTACGTCGTCCGCGACCCCGCCCGGGTGCCCTCCAACTGGCGCTCCCGGCGCTCGCTGGACGAGGAGCTGGAACGCCAGGGCGTCGTCGGCATCAGCGGCATCGACACCCGCGCGCTCACCCGCCACCTGCGCGAGCGCGGCGCCATGCGCGTCGGCATCTTCTCCGGCGACGCCGTCGCCGACGAGGCCACGCTGCTGGCCCGCGTCCAGCAGGCCCCCGAGATGGTGGGCGCCGACCTCTCCGCCGAGGTCGCCACCAAGGAGACGTACGTCGTCCCCGCGATCGGCACCAAGAAGTTCACCGTCGCCGCGATCGACCTCGGCATCAAGGGCATGACCCCGCACCGGATGGCCGAGCGCGGCATCGAGGTGCACGTGCTGCCCGCCTCCGCCACCCTGGAGGAGGTGTACGCGGTCGAGCCCGACGGCGTGTTCTTCTCCAACGGCCCCGGCGACCCGGCCACCGCCGACCACCCGGTCTCCGTCATGCAGGGCGTCCTGGAGCGGAAGACCCCGCTCTTCGGTATCTGCTTCGGCAACCAGATCCTGGGCCGCGCCCTCGGCTTCGGCACCTACAAGCTGAAGTACGGCCACCGCGGCATCAACCAGCCCGTGCAGGACCGTACGACCGGCAAGGTCGAGGTCACCGCGCACAACCACGGCTTCGCCGTCGACGCCCCGCTCGACAAGGTGTCCGAGACGAAGTTCGGCCGCGCCGAGGTCTCCCACGTCTGCCTGAACGACCAGGTCGTCGAGGGGCTCCAGCTCCTCGACCAGCCGGCCTTCAGCGTCCAGTACCACCCCGAAGCAGCCGCGGGCCCGCACGACGCCGCGTACCTCTTCGACCGTTTCGTCTCCCTGATGGAGGGCCAGCGTGCCTAAGCGCTCCGATATCCAGTCCGTCCTGGTCATCGGCTCCGGCCCGATCGTCATCGGCCAGGCCGCCGAGTTCGACTACTCCGGAACCCAGGCCTGCCGCGTACTCAAGGCCGAGGGCCTGCGCGTCATCCTGGTGAACTCCAACCCGGCGACGATCATGACCGACCCGGAGATCGCCGACGCCACGTACGTCGAGCCGATCACCCCCGAGTTCGTCGAGAAGATCATCGCCAAGGAGCGCCCCGACGCGCTGCTCCCGACCCTGGGCGGCCAGACCGCGCTCAACACCGCGATCTCCATGCACGAGAACGGTGTCCTGGAGAAGTACGGCGTCGAGCTCATCGGCGCCAACGTCGAGGCCATCAACAAGGGCGAGGACCGCGACCTCTTCAAGGGCGTCGTCGAGGCCGTCAAGGCGAAGATCGGCTACGGCGAGTCCGCCCGCTCGGTCATCTGCCACTCCATGGACGACGTCATCAAGGGCGTCGACACCCTCGGCGGCTACCCCGTCGTCGTCCGCCCGTCCTTCACCATGGGCGGCGCCGGCTCCGGCTTCGCGCACGACGAGGACGAGCTGCGCCGTATCGCCGGACAGGGCCTCACGCTCTCGCCGACCACCGAAGTGCTCCTGGAGGAGTCCATCCTCGGCTGGAAGGAGTACGAGCTGGAGCTGATGCGCGACAAGAACGACAACGTCG
This sequence comes from Streptomyces sp. NPDC058240, assembly GCF_042882135.1. Classification (NCBI taxonomy): domain Bacteria; kingdom Bacillati; phylum Actinomycetota; class Actinomycetes; order Kitasatosporales; family Streptomycetaceae; genus Streptomyces; species Streptomyces sp. NPDC058240. The sequence goes on along the minus strand of NZ_JBHVWT010000004.1, from coordinate 76,248 downwards.
TGGTCGTCTGCTCCATCGAGAACTTCGACCCGATGGGCGTCCACACGGGCGACTCGATCACCGTCGCCCCGGCGATGACGCTCACCGACCGCGAGTACCAGCGGCTGCGCGACATCGGCATCGCGATCATCCGCGAGGTCGGCGTCGACACCGGCGGCTGCAACATCCAGTTCGCCATCGACCCGGCCGACGGCCGGGTCATCGTGATCGAGATGAACCCGCGCGTCTCCCGCTCCTCGGCGCTCGCCTCGAAGGCCACCGGCTTCCCGATCGCCAAGATCGCCGCCAAGCTGGCCGTCGGCTACACGCTCGACGAGATCCCCAACGACATCACCGAGAAGACCCCGGCCTCCTTCGAGCCGACCCTCGACTACGTCGTCGTCAAGGCCCCGCGGTTCGCCTTCGAGAAGTTCCCCTCCGCCGATTCCACCCTCACCACCACCATGAAGTCGGTGGGCGAGGCCATGGCGATCGGCCGGAACTTCACCGAGGCGCTCCAGAAGGCGCTGCGCTCGCTGGAGAAGAAGGGCTCGCAGTTCTCCTTCACCGGTGAGCCCGGCGACAAGGCCGAGCTGCTGGCCGAGGCGGTCCGCCCGACCGACGGCCGGATCAACACCGTCATGCAGGCGATCCGGGCCGGCGCCACCCAGGAAGAGGTCTTCGACGCCACGAAGATCGACCCCTGGTTCGTCGACCAGCTCTTCCTGATCAAGGAGATCGCCGACGAGCTCGCCGCCGCCGACAAGCTCGGCCCCGAGCTGCTCGCCGAGGCCAAGCGGCACGGCTTCTCCGACGCGCAGATCGCCGACATCCGCAGCCTGCGCGAGGACGTCGTGCGCGAGGTGCGGCACGCGCTCGGTATCCGCCCGGTCTACAAGACGGTCGACACCTGCGCCGCCGAGTTCGCCGCGAAGACGCCGTACTTCTACTCCAGTTACGACGAGGAGAGCGAGGTCGCGTCCCGCACCAGGCCCGCGGTGATCATCCTCGGCTCCGGCCCCAACCGCATCGGCCAGGGCATCGAGTTCGACTACTCCTGCGTCCACGCCTCCTTCGCGCTGAGCGACGCGGGCTACGAGACCGTGATGGTCAACTGCAACCCGGAGACCGTCTCCACCGACTACGACACCTCCGACCGCCTGTACTTCGAGCCGCTGACGCTCGAGGACGTGCTGGAGATCGTGCACGCGGAGACCCTCGCCGGTCCGGTCGCCGGCGTCATCGTCCAGCTCGGCGGCCAGACCCCGCTGGGCCTGTCGCAGGCGCTCAAGGACAACGGCGTGCCGGTCGTCGGCACGTCCCCGGAGGCCATCCACGCCGCCGAGGACCGCGGCGCCTTCGGCCGCGTCCTGGCCGAGGCCGGGCTCCCGGCCCCGAAGCACGGCACGGCCACCACCTTCGACGAGGCCAAGGCCATCGCCGACGAGATCGGCTACCCCGTCCTCGTACGCCCCAGCTACGTGCTCGGCGGCCGCGGCATGGAGATCGTGTACGACGAGACGCGGCTCTCCTCGTACATCGCCGAGTCCACCGAGATCAGCCCCACCCGGCCGGTCCTGGTCGACCGCTTCCTCGACGACGCGATCGAGATCGACGTCGACGCGCTCTACGACGGCACCGAGCTCTACCTCGGCGGCGTGATGGAGCACATCGAGGAAGCCGGCATCCACTCCGGCGACTCCGCCTGCGCGCTGCCCCCGATCACGCTCGGCGGCCACGACATCAAGCGGCTGCGGGCCTCCACCGAGGGCATCGCCAAGGGCGTCGGTGTACGCGGGCTGATCAACATCCAGTTCGCGCTTTCCGGCGACATCCTCTACGTCCTGGAGGCCAACCCGCGCGCCTCGCGCACCGTCCCCTTCACCTCGAAGGCGACCGCGGTCCCGCTCGCCAAGGCCGCCGCCCGCATCTCGCTGGGCGCGACCGTCGCCGAGCTGCGCGCGGAGGGCCTGCTCCCGGCGAACGGCGACGGCGGCACCCTCCCGATGGACGCGCCGATCTCCGTCAAGGAGGCCGTCATGCCGTGGTCGCGCTTCCGCGACATCCACGGCCGCGGCGTCGACACCGTCCTCGGCCCGGAGATGCGCTCCACCGGCGAGGTCATGGGCATCGACTCGGTCTTCGGCACGGCGTACGCCAAGTCGCAGGCCGGCGCCTACGGGCCGCTGCCCACCAAGGGCCGCGCCTTCATCTCGGTCGCCAACCGCGACAAGCGCTCGATGATCTTCCCGGCGCGTGAACTCGTCGCCCACGGCTTCGAGCTGCTCGCCACCTCCGGCACCGCCGAGGTCCTCAAGCGCAACGGCATCAACGCCACGATCGTGCGCAAGCAGTCCGAGGGCGTGGGCCCGCAGGGCGAGCGGACCATTGTCCAGCTGATCCACGACGGCGAGGTCGACCTCATCGTCAACACGCCGTACGGAACGGGCGGCCGCCTCGACGGCTACGAGATCCGCACCGCGGCCGTGGCCCGGTCCGTGCCGTGCCTGACGACGGTCCAGGCGCTCGCCGCCGCCGTCCAGGGCATCGACGCGCTCACCCACGGAGGCGTCGGCGTCAGGTCCCTCCAGGAACACGCGGAACATCTGACCGCGGCCCGCGACTAGCAGACCGGCAGGGGGGACACCGGAAACGGTGTCCCCCTCTCTGTGAGGACACTCCCGATGTACAAGTTCTTCTTCCGGCTGGTCTTCAAGCGGATGGACCCGGAACAGGCCCACCACCTGGCCTTCCGGTGGATCCGCCTCGCCGCCCGCATCCCGGTACTGCGCGCCTTCGTCGCCGCCGCGCTCGCGCCCCGGTACAAGGAGCTGCGCACCGAGGCCCTCGGCCTGCGGATGCACGGCCCCTTCGGCCTCGCCGCCGGTTTCGACAAGAACGCCGTCGCGATCGACGGCATGTCGATGCTCGGCTTCGACCACATCGAGATCGGTACGGTCACCGGCGAGCCGCAGCCCGGCAACCCCAAGAAGCGCCTCTTCCGCCTCGTCGCGGACCGCGCGCTGATCAACCGCATGGGCTTCAACAACGAGGGCTCCGCGGCCGTCGCCGCGCGGCTGGCCGCCCGCAGGCCGGTCTTCCGGACCACGGTCGGCGTCAACATCGGCAAGACGAAGGTCGTGCCGGAGGCCGAAGCGGCCGGCGACTACGTGAAGTCCACCGAGCGCCTCGCCGCCCACGCCGACTACCTGGTCGTGAACGTCTCCTCGCCCAACACTCCGGGGCTGCGCAACCTCCAGGCCACCGAGGCGCTGCGGCCCCTGCTCGGCGCCGTGCGCGAGGCGGCCGACCGGACCGTCACCGGGCGGCGGGTTCCGCTGCTCGTCAAGATCGCCCCGGACCTCGCGGACGAGGACGTCGACGCGGTCGCCGATCTCGCGGTCGAGCTGGGTCTGGACGGCATCATCGCGACCAACACCACCATCGCCCGCGACAGCCTCGGCCTGAAGTCCGCGCCGTCCCTGACCGGGGAGACCGGCGGGCTCTCCGGCGCGCCCCTCAAGGCACGCTCCCTGGAGGTCCTGAGCCGCCTCTACGCGCGCGTGGGCGACCGGATCACCCTGGTCGGCGTCGGCGGCATCGAGAACGCCGAGGACGCCTGGCAGCGCATCCTCGCGGGCGCCACGCTCGTCCAGGGCTACAGCGCCTTCATCTACGAGGGGCCGTTCTACGCCCGCGCGATCCACAAGGGCCTGGCCGCGCGCCTGGCCGCCTCCCCGTACGCCACCCTCGCCGAAGCCGTCGGCGCAGAAACCAGGAAGGCCACCGCATGAGCCCCGAACCGTTCGGCGCGCGCCTGCGCCGCGCCATGGACACCCGCGGGCCGCTGTGCGTCGGCATCGACCCGCACGCCTCGCTGCTCACCGCCTGGGGCCTGAACGACGACGTCGCCGGGCTCGAACGCTTCACGCGTACGGTCGTCGAGGCACTGGCCGACCGGGTCGCCGTGCTCAAGCCGCAGTCCGCGTTCTTCGAGCGCTTCGGCTCCCGCGGCATCGCCGTCCTGGAGAAGGCGGTCGAGGAGGCGCGGGCGGCCGGCGCGCTGGTGCTGATGGACGCCAAGCGCGGGGACATCGGCTCCACCATGGGCGCCTACGCGGCGACCTACCTGGAGAAGGACTCGCCGCTGTTCTCGGACGCGGTCACCGTCTCGCCGTACCTCGGCTTCGGCTCGCTGCGCCCGGCGCTCGACGCGGCGGTCCTCTCCGGCGCGGGCGTCTTCGTGCTCGCCCTCACCTCCAACCCGGAGGGCGCCGAGGTGCAGCGCGCCACCGCCGCCGACGGCCGTTCACTGGCCCAGCTCATGCTCGACCACATGGCCGCCGAGAACGAGGGCATGACCCCGCTCGGCTCCGTCGGCGCGGTGGTCGGAGCCACGCTCGGGGACGCGGGGGTGAACCTGGCGATCAACGGCCCGCTGCTCGCTCCCGGGATCGGGGCGCAGGGCGCGACGCCCGCGGATCTGCCCGGTGTGTTCGGCGCCTCGGTGGGCAATGTGGTGCCCAGCGTGAGCCGCGGCGTACTGAGCCAGGGGCCGGACGTGGCAGGGCTGCGCGAGGCCGCCGAGCGGCTCACGGACGAGGTCCGGGCAGCCGTGGCGGGTAGGTGACCATGCCACGTAACAGGGTGTTGACTCTTTCCTGACCAAAAAACTCGGTAGTTATGCCAGAAATGTCCTGGTCGGCCAAGGCTGACCAGGACTTTTCGTTGGTTCTCGCTGACTCGGGCGGCCTTGGCCGCTAGTCTCCGTCGAGAGCCGACGTACACAAGTTGTCCGTCGCTCACCTGGTGGGGAGCGTTCAGCTTCCTCACTGGTCCGTATCCGACAGATCGACATCCGAGGTGACGTAGGCGTGGCTCTTCCGCCCCTTACCCCTGAACAGCGCGCAGCCGCGCTCGAAAAGGCCGCCGCGGCTCGCCGGGAGCGGGCCGAGGTCAAGAATCGACTCAAGCACTCCGGCGCCTCCCTCCACGAGGTCATCAAGCAGGGCCAGGAGAACGACGTCATCGGCAAGATGAAGGTCTCCGCCCTCCTGGAGTCCCTGCCGGGCGTGGGCAAGGTCCGCGCCAAGCAGATCATGGAGCGGCTCGGCATCTCCGAGAGCCGCCGGGTCCGGGGTCTCGGCTCCAATCAGATCGCATCCCTGGAGCGAGAGTTCGGCGGCAGCGCCGCCTGACGTTCTCAGGCACTCCTGAGAACCTGGATAATCGCTCCATGGCTGCAACATCCCGGGGGACGTCCCCCGTACCCCCGGACGTACGTCCGCGGCTGACCGTGCTCTCCGGCCCCTCCGGGGTCGGCAAGAGCACGGTCGTCGCTCATATGCGCAAGGTCCACCCCGAGGTCTGGCTCTCGGTGTCGGCGACGACCCGCAAGCCGCGCCCCGGCGAGCGCAACGGTGTCCACTACTTCTTCGTGGACAACGAGGAGTTCGACAAGCTGATCGCCAACGGCGAGCTGCTGGAGTGGGCCGAATTCGCGGGCAACCGCTACGGCACGCCCCGCCGCGCCGTGCTCGACCGCCTGGAGGCGGGCGAGCCGGTGCTGCTGGAGATCGATCTCCAGGGCGCCCGGCTGGTCCGGCAGTCGATGTCGGACGCACAGCTGGTCTTCCTGGCCCCGCCGAGCTGGGACGAACTGGTCCGTCGGCTCACCGGCCGCGGGACCGAGGCGCCCGAGGTGATCGAGCGCCGGCTCGCCGCCGCCAAGATCGAACTGGCTGCCGAGTCCGAGTTCGACACGACGCTGGTCAATACCTCCGTCGAGGATGTGGCCCGTGAGCTGCTAGCCTTGATGCTGGAGGCTTGCGGCCACCGTGCCGACAATGACTGACGCACAAGATTGACGCACAACGGCTGACGAAGTCGGCACGCACATCACCGCGGAACTCCGCACCGTCAAGGATCTCCTTGATCTTTACCCCCTTCGGAAGGCAGAGAGTGTCCTCTTCCATCACCACGCCCGAGGGCATCATCAACCCGCCGATTGATGAGCTCCTCGAGGCCACCGACTCGAAGTACAGCCTCGTGATCTACGCCGCCAAGCGCGCCCGTCAGATCAACGCGTACTACTCGCAGCTCGGCGAGGGTCTCCTGGAGTACGTCGGTCCGCTCGTCGACACGCACGTGCACGAGAAGCCGCTCTCGATCGCGCTCCGCGAGATCAACGCGGGCCTGCTCACCTCCGAGGCCATCGAGGGCCCCGCGCAGTAAGCAGGAATTGCACCTTCACCTCAGGCCCGGCGGCCACGGCTGCCGGGCCTGAGGTGTGTCCGGGGCGACAGCATCGGACCGGGTGCGGTGAGGCAGCATGGGGGTGTTCGTATCCGAGTGCGGGGAGACACAGTGGACAAGCCGAAGGTCGTTCTGGGGGTCAGCGGGGGCATCGCCGCGTACAAGGCGTGCGAACTGTTGCGCCGGCTGACCGAGTCCGGTCATGACGTGCGCGTCGTGCCGACCGAGTCCTCGCTGCACTTCGTGGGAGCGGCCACCTGGTCGGCGCTCTCCGGCCACCCGGTGTCCACCGAGGTCTGGAACGACGTCCACGAGGTGCCGCACGTCAGGATCGGGCAGGGCGCCGATCTGGTCGTCGTCGCCCCCGCCACCGCCGACATGCTCGCCAAGGCGGCCCACGGTCTCGCCGACGACCTGCTCACCAACACGCTCCTCACCGCCCGCTGTCCGGTCGTCTTCGCGCCCGCCATGCACACCGAGATGTGGGAGCACCCCGCCACCCAGGAGAACGTCGCCACCCTGCGCCGCCGGGGTGCCGTCGTCATCGAGCCCGCCGTCGGCCGGCTCACCGGCGTCGACACCGGCAAGGGCCGGCTGCCCGATCCCGGGGAGATCTTCGAGGTCTGCCGCCGGGTGCTGGCCCGCGGGCCCGTCGAGGCCGACCTGGCCGGCCGCCACGTGGTCATCAGCGCGGGCGGTACGCGCGAGCCGCTCGACCCGGTGCGCTACCTCGGCAACCGTTCCTCCGGCAAGCAGGGCTACGCCCTGGCCCGTACCGCGGTCGCCCGCGGCGCCCGGGTCACCCTCGTCGAGGCCAACACCGGCCTGCCCGACCCGGCCGGCGCCGACGTCCTGCACACGGGGACCGCGGTGCAGCTCCGCGAGGCCGTGCTGAAGGCCGCAGCGGACGCCGACGTGGTCGTGATGGCGGCGGCGGTCGCCGACTTCCGCCCCGCCGAGTACGCCACGGGGAAGATCAAGAAGAAGGACGGCCAGGAGCCCGCGCCCATCACGCTCGTCCGCAACCCCGACATCCTCGCCGAGGTGGCCGGCGAACGCGCCCGACCGGAGCAGATCGTCGTCGGATTCGCCGCCGAGACCGACGACGTCCTCGCCAACGGCCGGGAGAAGCTCCGCCGCAAGGGCTGCGATCTCCTCGTCGTCAACGAGGTGGGGGAGCGCCGGACCTTCGGCTCCGAGGAGAACGAGGCGGTCGTGCTCGCGGCCGACGGCGGTGAGACCCAGGTGCCCCACGGGCCCAAGGAGGCACTCGCCGACACGGTCTGGGATCTCGTGTCGTCGCGCCTCGGGTGAAATTCTTGTGTCCTGCCGATGGCCGGGCCGAAACCCTTGAAATATGGGCGTAAATGGCATGGTCCAAGGGTGATCGGCCCGCGTCGGCGGGCCGTGCCGCAGGTCACAGAACTCCCAAAGGGCGAGACATGTTGTCCGCCGAACGAAAGCGACGGATAAACTGGGGCCGGACCATGCCGGGCGCAGCTCCCGGCCGTCCGCCAAATGATCAGCCAGCAGCCGCTGCAACCCCAGGGAGCGATGTGTCCCGCCGTCTCTTCACCTCGGAGTCCGTCACCGAGGGTCACCCCGACAAGATCGCTGACCAGATCAGCGACACCATTCTCGACGCGCTGCTCCGCGAGGACCCCCGGTCCCGCGTCGCCGTCGAGACCTTGATCACCACCGGTCTGGTGCATGTTGCGGGTGAGGTCACGACCAAGGCCTACGCCGACATTCCGACCCTCGTACGCAACAAGGTCCTCGAGATCGGCTACGACTCCTCCAAGAAGGGCTTCGACGGCGCCTCCTGCGGTGTCTCGGTGTCCATCGGGGCGCAGTCTCCCGACATCGCGCAGGGTGTCGACACCGCGTACGAGAAGCGGGTCGAGGGCGATGAGGACGAGCTCGACAAGCAGGGCGCCGGCGACCAGGGCCTGATGTTCGGCTACGCCTGCGACGAGACGCCCGAGCTCATGCCGCTCCCGATCTACCTCGCGCACCGGCTCTCCCGCCGGCTCTCCGAGGTCCGCAAGAACGGGACCATCCCGTACCTGCGCCCCGACGGCAAGACCCAGGTCACCATCGAGTACGACGGCGACAAGGCCGTCCGTCTCGACACGGTCGTCGTCTCCTCGCAGCACGCCAGCGACATCGACCTCGACTCGCTGCTCGCGCCCGACATCCGCGAGTTCGTCGTCGAGCACGTGCTCGCGCAGCTGATCGAGGACGGCATCAAGCTGGACACCGACGGCTACCGGCTGCTGGTCAACCCGACCGGGCGCTTCGAGATCGGTGGCCCGATGGGCGACGCCGGTCTGACCGGCCGCAAGATCATCATCGACACCTACGGCGGCATGGCCCGCCACGGCGGCGGTGCCTTCTCGGGCAAGGACCCGTCGAAGGTCGACCGCTCGGCCGCGTACGCCATGCGCTGGGTCGCCAAGAACGTCGTCGCCGCGGGCCTCGCCGCCCGTTGCGAGGTGCAGGTCGCGTACGCCATCGGCAAGGCCGAGCCGGTCGGGCTCTTCGTCGAGACGTTCGGCACCGCCGCCGTCGACACCGAGAAGATCGAGCACGCCATCGGCGAGGTCTTCGACCTCCGCCCGGCCGCGATCATCCGCGACCTCGACCTGCTCCGCCCGATCTACGCCCAGACCGCGGCCTACGGCCACTTCGGCCGCGAGCTGCCCGACTTCACCTGGGAGCGCACCGACCGCGTGGACGCGCTGCGCGCGGCGGCCGGTCTGTAGGACCGCCGCCTTCCGTCTGTACGCCGGGGCCGCTGTCAGTGGTGTCTGGTAGGTATGTGGCTGTGAGCAGCGACAACGAGCGGTCCGCGGACTCCGGGGACGGGGCCCCGGAGCAGCTTGCGCTGATTCGGGAGACGGTGCGCAAGACCAAGGTGCCGCGGGCCAAGCCGCGGACCTGGCGCGGCGCCGCGCTCGCCAAGGAGCTGCCCGTCGCCCGGGTGCTGGTCAACAAGGGCGTGCTCCACCTCGACCAGTACTTCGACTACGCGGTGCCCGAGGAGCTCGACGCCGAGGCACAGCCCGGGGTCCGGGTGCGGGTGCGCTTCGGGGCCGGGGGGCGCAATGTGCGCGGCGGCCGACGCGAGGGCGGCGGGCTGATCGACGGCTTCCTCGTCGAGCGGCGCGCCGAATCGGACTACACGGGCGCCCTCGCGGCGCTCGCCTACGTCGTATCGCCCGAACCGGTGCTGGGCCCGGAGCTGCTCGCGCTCGCGCGCGCCGTCGCCGACCGTTACGCGGGCAGCCTTGCCGATGTGCTCCAGCTCGCCGTGCCGCCCCGGAACGGCAGGGCCGAATCCAGGCCCTCGCCCGAGCCCCTGCCGCCGCCGCCCGCGCCGTCGGCGGGGAGCTGGCAGCGGTACGCACAGGGGCCGGCGTTCCTGCGGGCGCTGGCCGAGGGCGGTGCGCCCCGGGCCGTATGGACCGCGCTGCCCGGACCCCACTGGCCCGAGGAGATCGCCAGGGCCATGGCCGCGACCCTCGCGTCCGGGCGCGGCGCCCTCGTCGTCGTCCCCGACGGCCGGGCCGCGGGGCGGGTGGACGCCGCGCTCACCGAGCTGCTCGGCCCGGGGCGCCACGCGCTGCTGACCGCCGACTCCGGACCGGAGAAGCGGTACCGGGAGTGGCTCGCCGTGCGGCGCGGCTCGGTGCGGGCGGTCGTCGGGACCAGAGCCGCGATGTTCGCGCCGGTCGCCGATCTCGGCCTGGTCGCCGTCTGGGACGACGGGGACGCCAGCCACAGCGACGACAACGCCCCCTTCCCGCACGTCCGCGAGGTGCTCGAACTACGGGCCGCGCACGGCCGCTGCGCGTTCCTGCTCGGCGGTACGAACTGCACGGTGGAGGCCGCCCAGCTGGTGGAGAGCGGCTGGGCGCTGCCGCTGCGCGCGGACCGGGAGCAGCTGCGGATCGCGGCGCCCCTGGTGCGTACGGTCGGCGACGGGGAGCTGGCGCGGGACGGCGCCGCGAGGGCCGCGCGGCTGCCCAGCCTGGCCTGGCAGACGGTACGGGACGGGTTGCGCAGCGGCCCCGTCCTGGTCCAGGTGCCACGCCGCGGATACGCGCCGCGGCTGGCCTGCGAGCGCTGCCGCGAGCCCGCCCGGTGCCGGCACTGCGCGGGACCGCTCCAGGCCCCGGACCAGCGGGATCTCGACTGCGCCTGGTGCGGGCGGGCCGAGACCGCCTGGCACTGCGTCGCCTGCGGCTCCAACCGGCTGCGGGCCCAGATCGTCGGCGCCCGCCGGACGGCCGAGGAGCTGGGCCGGGCGTTTCCCGCCGTGCCGGTGCGGACGTCCGGCCGCGACCACATCCTCGACTCGGTGCCGGACGTGCCCGCGCTGGTCGTCAGCACCCCCGGCGCCGAGCCCGTCGCCGAGGGCGGCTACGCGGCCGCGCTGCTGCTGGACGGCTGGGCGATGGTCGGCCGCCCCGATCTGCGGGCGGGCGAGGAGGCGCTGCGCCGCTGGACGGCCGCGGCCTCGCTGGTGCGCGGGCAGCCGGAGGGCGGCACGGTGGTGGTCGTCGCCGAGCCGACGCTGCGGCCCGTACAGGCCCTGGTGCGCTGGGACCCGGTCGGACACGCCCGCCGTGAGCTGGCGGAACGGGCCGAGCTCGGCTTCCCCCCGGTGTCCCGGATGGCCGCGGTGACCGGCACGCCGGAGGCGCTGGCCGCCTTCCTCGCGGCGGCCGAGCTGCCGCCGGAGGCCGAGGTGCTGGGCCCGGTCCCGGTGCCGGTCACCGGACCGGGCAGGCCCCGCAGACCCGGGGAAGCGCCGCCGGGGGAGTCCTGGGAGCGGGCGCTGCTCAGGGTGCCTCCGGGCAGCGGGGCGGCGCTGGCGGCCGCGTTGAAGGCCGCGCAGGCGGCGCGGATGTCCCGGGGGAGCGGTGAGCAGGTCCGGATCAGGGTGGATCCGCCGGACATCGGGTGACGGGGTGCGGAGATGTGGCTGCCCCGCCGTGCGTCGGGCGCGGCGGGGCAGTGGGCGGGGTGGTCAACCGTTGCGCGGGCCGGGGAAGGCGCCGGGGCGCAGGTCCTCGCGCAGCGACGGGCGGTCCGCCAACGGCTGCGGCGGCATGGAGCGTGCGGCGGGTACGGCGGGCAGCGCGGGCGCGTTGCCGGAGCCGGGCACGACGGGCAGGGAGCGCGGCACCCCGGCCTCCGTGCCGGTCTCGCCCGGCCCCGGCTGGCGGGCGTTGCGGCGTGCGCCGTAGCGGCGGTGCACGGCCTGCTTGGTGACCCCGAGCGCGGAGCCCACCGCGTCCCAGGAGAAGCCCAGCGAGCGGTCGAAGTCGACTGCGGCGGTGACCAGGGTCTCGACGCTGTCGCGCAGTTCCTGGGCCAGCCTGACGGTGGGGGCCGGGGCCCTGCCGTAGACGACGAAGCCCGTGGACGGGCCGGAGCGGCGCGGACGGTAGACGTTGCCCAGTTGGGCGGTGAGCGTGCGCAGCGCGTCCACCTGCCGCCGGACCCGCTCGATGTCCCGCACCAACAGATGCAGACTGGCCCTCGCTTGGGCGTCGTGGGTTGCGTGGTCGGCCATGAAGAAGCCTCTCGAACCGGCGTTGAAAGGGATCGGGCCGCACGTGGCGGCTCGCTTCGGTCAATCTCTCTTGACCAACGCCTGAGCTGTGGATCTGGTCACGCTTCAGGGGCGCGTGCGCCCTTCAAAGGGGCGCACGGCCATGCGTACGCCCCCCGGCCGCCCGGCCCATAGACTTGTGCGTTGCTCGTCACCGCACGTTTCGGCCCGAGAGGCAGTCAGCCACCCATGAAGCTCGTCTTCGCAGGCACCCCCGAGGTAGCCGTACCCGCCCTGGACGCCCTGATCGCCTCCGACCGGCACGAGGTGGCCGCCGTGGTGACCCGGCCCGACGCCCCCGCCGGGCGGGGCCGCCGCCTGGTCGCCAGCCCCGTCGCCGAGCGCGCCGCGGAGGCCGGTATCGAGGTGCTCAAGCCCGCCCGGCCGCGCGACGAGGACTTCCTCGCCCGGCTCCGCGAGATCGCCCCGGACTGCTGCCCGGTCGTCGCCTACGGGGCGCTGCTCCCCAAGGAAGCGCTCGGCGTCCCCGCCCGCGGCTGGGTCAACCTCCACTTCTCGCTGCTGCCCGCCTGGCGCGGCGCCGCCCCCGTGCAGCACGCGGTCATGGCCGGGGACGAGGTGACCGGCGCGTCGACCTTCCTGATCGAGGAGGGGCTGGACTCCGGACCGGTGTACGGCGTCCTCACCGAGGAGGTGCGTCCCACCGACACCAGCGGTGACCTGCTCACCCGGCTGGCGTTCGCCGGCGCGGGGCTGCTCGCCGCGACGATGGACGGCATCGAGGACGGCACCCTGCACGCCGTGCCGCAGCCGGCGGAGGGCATCACCCTCGCACCGAAGATCACCGTCGAGGACGCCCAGGTGCAGTGGTCGGCACCCGCCCTGCGGGTCGACCGCGTGGTGCGCGGCTGCACGCCCGCTCCCGGCGCGTGGACGCTGTTCCGGGGGGAACGCCTCAAGCTGATCCAGGCCGTGCCCGTCCTGGACCGCGCCGATCTGGCTCCCGGCGAGCTGTCGGCCGCCAAGAACAACGTGTACGTGGGCACCGGATCGCACGCGGTCGAGCTGCTCTGGGTCCAGCCGCAGGGCAAGAAGCCGATGCGGGCCGCGGACTGGGCCCGCGGGGTGCGGATCGCCCACGGCGAGCTGCTGGGGAGCTGAGGCCCTCCGGGGCCGGGGCGGCGACGTAGGCTGGGAGGGTTCGCCCTCTCACCATCAGCGGAGCACCTTTCACGTGAACGACCAGCAGCGTCGCCGTCCCGCCAAGCCGCATCGCCGCCCCAAGAAGGACCCGGTCCGGTTCCTCGCCTTCGAAGCCCTCAGGGCCGTCGACGAACGGGACGCGTACGCCAATCTCGTCCTGCCCCCGCTGCTGAAGAAGGCGCGCGCCAAGGGCGACTTCGACAACCGGGACGCGGCGCTGGCGACCGAGCTGGTCTACGGCACGCTGCGCCGCCAGGGGACGTACGACGCGATCGTCGCGGCCTGCATCGACCGGCCGCTGCGCGAGGTCGACCCGCCGGTCCTGGACGTGCTCAACATGGGCGTGCACCAGCTCCTCGACACCCGTATCCCCACCCACGCGGCGGTCTCCGCCAGCGTGGAGCTGGCCCGGGTGGTGCTCGGCGAGGGGCGGGCCAAGTTCGTCAACGCCGTGCTGCGCAAGGTCACCGCGGACGACCTCGACGGCTGGGTGGCCCGTGTGGCCCCGTCGTACGAGGAGGACGCCGAGGACCACCTCGCGGTCGTGCACTCGCATCCGCGCTGGGTCGTCTCGGCCCTGTGGGACGCGCTGGGCGGCGGCCGGGCCGGGATCGAGGACCTCCTCGAAGCGGACAACGAGCGGCCGGAGGTCACCCTGGTCGCCCGCCCCGGCCGCTCCACCACCGACGAGCTGCTCACCGCCCTCGGCGACGGGAACGGCCTGCCGGGCCGCTGGTCGCCGTACGCCGTGCGGATGGCGGAGGGCGGCGAGCCCGGCGCCCTGACCGCCGTCCAGGAGGGCCGGGCCGGGGTCCAGGACGAGGGCAGCCAGCTGGTGGCCGCCGCCCTCGCCAACGCACCGGTGGAGGGCGGCGACAACCGCTGGCTCGACGGCTGCGCGGGACCCGGCGGCAAGGCCGCCCTGCTCGCCGCACTCGCCGCCGAACGGGGCGCCGCCCTGCTCGCCGCCGAGAAGCAGCCGCACCGGGCCCGTCTCGTCGAGCGTGCGCTGGCCGGCAACCCCGGCCCGTACCAGGTGATCACCGCCGACGGCACCCGCCCGCCGTGGCGGCACGGCAGCTTCGACCGGGTCCTGATGGACGTGCCGTGCTCGGGCCTCGGCGCCCTGCGCCGCCGCCCGGAGGCGCGCTGGCGGCGCCGCAAGGAGGACCTGGAGAACTTCGCGCCGCTCCAACGCGGCCTGCTGCGCGAGGCGTTGAAGGCCGTACGGGTCGGCGGCATCGTCGGCTACGCGACCTGCTCGCCGCACCTTGCGGAGACCCGGGTCGTCGTCGACGACGTGCTCAAGGGGCGGGGCGGTCAGCCCGTCGATGCCGAGTGGGTGGACGCCCGCCCGCTGATGCCGGGCGTGCCCGCGCTGGGCGACGGCCCCGACGTCCAGCTGTGGCCACATCTGCACGGCACGGACGCGATGTACCTGGCCCTGCTGCGACGTACCGCCTGAACCGGGCCGACGTGCCTCGGGGGCCCCGGCGTGTTCCGTGCACCGCCGGGGCCGCCCGAAGCGCCCGCCGCGGGCCGAAACGCCCGTATCGTGCGGCCGGAGCGCCCGGATCGAGCGAACTGTAATGATCCCGTGAGGCTTTGGCCCGCACCGGGGCGGGGAAGTGGCGCGGAACATGGCAGGCTTGGGACATGGCCCAGATCAACCCCAGCATCCTGTCCGCCGACTTCGCCCGTCTCGCCGAGGAGGCGAAGGCGGTCGAAGGCGCCGACTGGCTCCACGTCGATGTGATGGACAACCACTTCGTGCCCAATCTGACCCTCGGCGTGCCGGTCGTCGAATCGCTCAGCCGGGCCACGGACACCCCGCTGGACTGCCATCTGATGATCGCGGACCCGGACCGCTGGGCTCCCCAGTACGTCGAGGCCGGCGCCGGTTCCGTCACCTTCCACGCGGAGGCCGCGGCAGCCCCCGTACGGCTGGCGCGGGAGATCCGGGCCAAGGGCGCCCGCGCCTCCATGGCGCTCAAGCCCGCGACGCCCATCGAGCCGTACGAGGACCTGCTCCCCGAGCTCGACATGCTGCTGATCATGACGGTGGAGCCGGGCTTCGGCGGCCAGGCCTTCCTGGACATCATGCTGCCGAAGATCCGCCGCACCCGTGAGCTGATCTCCAAGCACGGCCTCGAACTGTGGCTCCAGGTCGACGGCGGCGTCTCCGCGTCCACCATCGAGCGGTGCGCCGAGGCCGGTGCGGATGTCTTCGTCGCGGGTTCGGCGGTGTACGGGGCGACGGACCCGGCCGAAGCGGTGCGGGCCCTGCGCGCCCAGGCCGACGGGGCCACCGCCTCGGCGGCCTGGGCGTGCGGCCACTGACACCGGCACCGACTCCCGCCGCCGATCGCGGGTCGGCCGGGCCAAGGGCAGATGAACTCGGTCCGACGGGACCGATCAGGGAACGCCGTATCTGACAGGATGAACGGCGTATCGAGAGTGTGAACAGCAGTGAGGAGATCGCGGTGTCTGCAATGTCGGCGGGCCGGTCCGCCCTGCGGATGGGGCCCGCGGAGCTGGTGCAGGCGGCGGCCATGGCCCGCCGCTTCTACCTTGAAGGAAAGTCGAAGATCCAGATCGCCGAGGAGTTCGGCGTCAGCCGCTTCAAGGTGGCCCGGGTCCTGGAGACGGCTCTTGAGCGCGACCTCGTACGGATCGAGATCCGCGTCCCCGCCGAGCTGGACGCCGAGCGCTCCGACGCGCTCCGGGCCCGCTACGGGCTGCGCCACGCGGTCGTCGTCGAATCCCCGGCCGAGGAGCAGGACGACGCACCGGACCCGGAGAACCTGGGCGAGGTCGCGGCCGATCTCCTGGGCGAACTGGTGAACGAGGGCGATGTGCTCGGTCTGGCCTGGGGCCGGTCCACCATCCACATGGCCGCGGCGCTCGACCGGCTGCCGCCGTGCACGGTCGTGCAGCTCACCGGGGTGTACGACGCGGGGACGGCCGAGCGCGGCTCCGTCGAGGCGGTCCGGCGGGCCGCCCAGGTGTCCGGCGGCGAGGCCCACCCCATCTACGCGCCGATGCTGCTGCCCGACCCGGCCACGGCCGCCGCGCTGCGCCACCAGACCGGTATCGCCCGCGCCTTCGACTACTTCGACAAGGTCACGGTCGCGGCGGTCTCCATCGGCTCCTGGGAGCCGGGCATCTCGACCGTCCACGACATGCTCAGCGACGAGGAGCGGGCGCATTATGCGTCGCTCGGCGTCGCGGCGGAGATGTCGGCGCACCTCTTCGACACCGAGGGGCGGCGGGTCGGCCGGGACCTGGGGGAGCGGTGCATCACGGTCGAGGCCGACCGGCTGCGCCGGATCCCCGAGGTGGTGGCGATCGCGGGCGGTCAGCGCAAGGCCGCGGCGATCGGGGCGGTGCTGAGGTCCGGGCTCGTCACCAGCCTGGTGACGGACACGGCTGCGGCCGACTATCTGCTGACCGAGTCGGCGGCGCCGCAGCGGCCGGCGCTGGAGCGGGCCGATCCGGACGGGGACTGAGCGGTCCGGGGGCGGCCACCGCCGCCCCAGCGGACGGCGGCCACCGAACCGTCCGGACAGCGCGTGCCCCGTCCGGACGGGGTCCGGCCCGGTGGTTCAGTCCCGTGCCACGCCCAGGACCGTCGCCTCCAGGTACTCCTCCGGCTCCTCGTACTGACTCACGTCGGCCGGGTTGTAGCGCGGGGTCTGCCGCGACCAGTCGAGGTTGCCGCGCATCCAGCTCTGCATGCCCTCCAGGTACGGCGTGAGCATCCAGGACAGCTGCGGGTACGCGGCCAGCAGCTCGGACTCGGCGGTGAGGAAGCGCTCCGTCTCCGCCGCGATCTCCGCGCAGACGTGTTCGAGCGCCTGCCGCTCCCTGTAGCCGCGATGGTGCCGGACCAGATGGACGAGATTGTGGATCTCGCCGAGCACCTGTTCCTTCTCGTACGAGTACACGTCGTTGGCCCAGCACACGACATTGCACGAGGCTTCCAGCGCGGTGATGAACCGGGAGTCGTTGTGGATCGACTCGGGAGCCTCGATCCCGGCGACGATCTCTATCAGGTCCATGCAGACATGTATCGCGCCGGTGTGACGGCGCTTGGCGATGTACGTCTCCTCGGACGGCACCACACCGGCGGCCCGGTTACCCGCCTCCCACGTGGTGGCCGTCGTGAGATACGTGGTGAGGTGCCAGCAGAACCGGGTGCGCCAGTGCGCGGCGGCGGTCGGCGTCGTCCGCTCCCACAGATCGGCCAGGGCGATCACGGCGGCGGGCAGCTGTCCCTCCGGCAGGGTGCCCGGGGTGTCGCCCTCGATCACGGTCCGCATCAGATCGACCACGTCCCGCACCCGCTCCGGGCTGCGGCCGAGATGGCCGTCGTCGAGCTGGTCGTCGACGAGAAACAGCCATACGAACCAGTCGGCGACGAGGTCGAGATTCTTGCTGTCCGCGGTTGGGTACACCATGCCGACGAATGAGCCGAAGTCGGCCTGCGCGAAGCGGTCCCTGGCCGAATCACGGTGCACCAGCCCGGTGTTGCGCGTCCATTCGTCGAGGTGGACTCTGGTGTGCCCGACGTGAGGGTTGGTTCGCTGGGGGAACGGGCAGTAGATGTCCGGCAGTTCGCTCTCCACGGGTGGGTCGTGATCCTCTCCGGTCGTACGTGTGACGGAAGTTGTGACCCTTCCGGCTGTTCCTCCGGGGCGTAGACGAGACCCACGGGACCTGCGGCTTTGAAGCTACCCGACCCCTTGTCACCAGGTCCAGGGAAGATGATCGGGAATGATTCGAACGTCCTTCGGGTAGGGTCCGCGGGCAAGGCAGGTTCCACTTGCCCGGGACTCCCGCCCGGTTCCTTCGGAGGAACATACGAACGCGGGTGCCCTTTGTTGTGTCTTCATGGAAGCGACCTGCTCCGTTTCGTGTGAAAAAATGAGCGTTATGCGTTTTCTTGAGCCCGGTACTGGTCGTTACACAGAGTCCCCCTCGGTCCCGTACGACCTCACGTACGACGACGTCTTCATGGTCCCGGGCCGTTCGGCAGTCGGTTCCCGCCAGGGTGTCGATCTCTCCTCGCCCGACGGCACCGGCACCACCATCCCGCTCGTCGTCGCGAACATGACCGCCATCGCGGGCCGCCGGATGGCCGAAACGATCGCCCGCCGCGGTGGGCTCGTCGTCATCCCGCAGGACATCCCGATCGAGGTCGTCACCGACGTCATCTCCTGGGTGAAGACGCGGCACCTGGTGCTCGACACGCCGATCGTGCTGGCCCCGGGCCAGACGGTCGCCGACGCACTGTCGCTGCTGCCGAAGCGCGCGCACGGCGCGGGCGTCGTCGTCGACGAGGAACAGCGGCCCCTCGGTGTCGTCACCGAGCACGACCTGACCGGCGTCGACCGCTTCACCCAGCTCTCCGAGGTCATGTCCAAGGACCTGGTGCTGCTCGACGCGGACATCGACCCGCGCGACGCGTTCAACAAGCTGGACGGTGTCCACCGCAAGCTCGCCCCCGCCGTCGACGCGGAGGGCCGGCTCGTCGGCATCCTCACCCGTAAGGCCGCCCTGCGCGCCACCCTGTACACCCCCGCAACCGACGCCGACGGCAGGCTGCGGATCGCCGCCGCCGTCGGGATCAACGGCGACGTCGCGGGCAAGGCCAAGCAGCTTCTCGACGCGGGCGTCGACACGCTCGTCGTGGACACCGCCCACGGCCACCAGGAGTCCATGATCAGCGCGGTCCGGGCCGTCCGCGCGCTCGACCCGCACGTCCCGATCGTCGCGGGCAACATCGTCGCCGCCGAGGGCGTGCGCGACCTCGTCGAGGCCGGCGCGGACATCATCAAGGTCGGTGTCGGCCCCGGCGCCATGTGCACCACCCGGATGATGACCGGTGTGGGCCGGCCGCAGTTCTCCGCCGTTCTGGAGTGCGCCGCCGAGGCGAAGAAGTACGGCAAGCACGTCTGGGCGGACGGCGGCGTCCGGCACCCGCGCGATGTCGCCATGGCGCTCGCCGCGGGCGCGTCCAACGTGATGATCGGCTCCTGGTTCGCCGGAACGTACGAGTCGCCCGGCGACCTCCAGCAGTCCGCCGACGGCCGCTTCTACAAGGAGTCCTTCGGCATGGCGTCCGCGCGCGCCGTGAAGAACCGCACCTCGGACGAGTCCTCGTACGACCGGGCCCGCAAGGCGCTCTTCGAGGAGGGCATCTCCACCTCGCGGATGTTCCTCGACCCGGCCAGGCCCGGCGTCGAGGACCTGATCGACTCGATCATCGCGGGCGTCCGCTCCTCCTGCACCTACGCCGGTGCGGCCTCCCTGGCGGAGTTCGCCGAGAAGGCGGTCGTCGGGGTGCAGAGCGCCGCCGGATACGCCGAGGGCAAGCCGCTGCACGCCAGCTGGAGTTGATCCCGAAGTGCCGCAACGCCGGTGCCCCTCCAGGCCGTTCGGGCCCGGAGGGGCACCGGCGTTTTCGGGTGCTTTCACCGGATGGCACGGATGTCCGGTTCCGGCCCCGGCCGACGCGACTATCCGGTTCAACCCCATTGGAATGTAAGTAACATGAAGCCCAATCAACTGCCCGTTCCTCCGTGGTAAGGGATCTCATGTCCTTCTTCACCGACCTGGCTCATCAGTACATCGACGGAGAGTGGAGGCCGGGCAAGGGCTCCTGGGACATCATCGACTTCAATCCGTACAACGGTGAGAAGCTCGCCTCGATCACGGTCGCCACGGCCGACGAGGTGGACCAGGCCTACCGGTCCGCGCAGGACGCCCAGCGGGCCTGGGGCGACACCAACCCGTACGCCAGGCGGATGGTGCTGGAGCGGGCGCTGCGCATCGTCGAGGAGCGCGAGTCCGAGATCGGCGACGCGATCGTCGCGGAACTGGGCGGCACCCGGCTGAAGGCGGCCTTCGAGCTGCACCTCGCCAAGGAGTTCCTGCGGGAGTCGGTCCAGCTCGCGCTGCGGCCCGCCGGGCAGATACTGCCCTCGCCGACCGAGGGCAAGGAGAACCGTGTCTACCGGGTGCCCGTCGGCGTCGTGGGCGTCATCAGCCCCTTCAACTTCCCGTTCCTGCTGTCGCTGAAGTCGGTCGCCCCCGCCCTGGCCCTCGGCAACGCGGTGGTGCTCAAGCCGCACCAGAACACCCCGGTCTGCGGCGGCACGCTGGTGGCGAAGGTGTTCGAGGAGGCCGGGCTGCCGGCCGGCCTGCTGAACGTCGTGGTCACCGACATCGCCGAGATCGGTGACGCGCTGCTGGAGCACCCCGTTCCGCAGGTCATCTCCTTCACCGGCTCGGACAAGGTGGGGCGGCACGTCGCCACGGTCTGCGCGGCGAACCTCAAGCGCGCCGTGCTCGAACTCGGTGGCAACAGCGCGCTGATCGTCCTCGACGACGCCGATCTGGACTACGCCGTGGACGCGGCCGTGTTCAGCCGGTACGTGCACCAGGGCCAGGTCTGCATGGCCGCCAACCGGATCCTGGTCGACCGGGCGGTGGAGAAGGAGTTCACCGAGAAGTTCGTCGCCAAGGTCGCCTCGCTGCCGGTCGGCGACCCGGCCGACCCGGAGACCGTGATCGGCCCGCTGATCAACTCCTCGCAGGCCGAGGCCATTTCCTCGCTCGTCGAGCAGACCGTGGCGGCCGGTGCGACGGCCCTGCTGCACGGCCGGGCCGACGGCAATCTGGTGAGCCCGTCCGTGCTGACCGGGCTGGCCGCCGATTCCCCCGTCCTGTCCCAGGAGATCTTCGGGCCGGTCGCGCTCCTCGTGCCGTTCGACGGCGAGGACGAGGCGGTACGGATCGCCAACGACACCCCGTACGGCCTGAGCGGTGCGGTGCACACCGGTGACATCGAGCGCGGCGTACGGGTCGGGCAGCGCATCCACACCGGCATGATCCACATCAACGACGGCACGGTCCACGACGAGCCGATCGTCCCCTTCGGCGGCGAGAAGAGCTCCGGCCTCGGCCGGCTGAACGGCGACGCGATGGTCGAGGCCTTCACCAGCCAGAAGTGGATCTCGGTGCAGCACGGCCGCTCGCGGTTCCCGTTCTGACCGGTCACGCCCTGCGGTGAGCGCGCCCGGCCGGGCGCGCCATGGTCTACTTCGGGGGCGGCCCGCGCCGCCTCCGACACCGGCCATCGCAGAGAAGTGACCCGCCCGAAGTGCGCCTGAACGACCTCGACGAACGCATCGTCCACGCCCTCGCCGAAGACGCCCGGCGCTCCTACGCCGACATCGGCGCGATGATCGGCCTGTCCGCGCCCGCCGTGAAACGCCGGGTGGACCGGCTGCGCGCCGAGGGCGCCATCACCGGCTTCACGGTCCGGGTGGACCCGGCGGCGCTGGGCTGGGAGACCGAGGGGTTCATCGAGATCTACTGCAGCCGCAACACCTCGCCGGAGGCGATCAAGCAGGGGCTCGCGCGCTATCCGGAGATCGCTTCGGCGTCCACGGTGACGGGCGAGGCCGACGCGATCGTGCAGGTCTTCGCCGCGGACATGCGCCACTTCGAGCAGGTCCTGGAGAGGATCGCGGGCGAGCCGTACGTGGAGCGGACGAAGTCCGTGCTGGTGCTGTCGCCACTGCTGCGCCGGTACTCCTCGGGCGCGCCGGAGTAGGTGCCGGGCGGGCCTGCCGGCTGTCCCGCGTGAGACCTGGGTCACCCTGTTGACCTGCGGAGACGCCCCACGCAATGAATCGCCGCCGGTGGCTGTCGGCGCGCAATGGATCGACGGTGTACGCGCAACGCTCGCGCCTTGTCGGGCGCGAGCGGCGGACCGTACCGTCGATACGTCCCCGCCCCGCCCGCACCGTCCGAGGTCAGCCATGCCGCCGTTGCGCACCGCCCTGCTCCAGAGCTCCGGACGACCCGGGCACGTGGACGAGAACATCGAGACGCTCGGCGAAGCCGCACGGCGGGCGGCCGACGCCGGGGCGCGACTGCTGGTCTGCCCCGAACTGTTCCTGACCGGATACGCCATCGGAGCCGATGTGCCCCGGCTGGCCGAGCCGGCCGACGGGCCGTCCGCCCTGGCCGTCGGCGAGATCGCCGCACGGCACGGGCTCGCCGTCCTCTACGGCTACCCGGAGCGCGCCGGCGAGCGGATCTTCAACGCCGCGCAGCTCATCGGGGAGGGCGGGGCGGCGCTCGCGAACTACCGCAAGACCCACCTCTTCGGCGGCTTCGAGCAGGAGTGGTTCACCCCGGGCGAGCAGACCGTGGTCCAGGCCGAACTGGACGGCGTACGCGTCGGGATCATGATCTGCTACGACGTCGAGTTCCCGGAGAACGTCCGCGCGCACGCCCTCGCGGGCACCGATCTGCTCCTGGTGCCCACCGCGCAGATGCACCCCTTCCAGTTCGTCGCCGAGTCCGTCGTGCCGGTCCGTGCCTTCGAGAACCAGATGTACGTGGCGTACGTCAACAGGACCGGCCCGGAAGGCGAGTTCGAGTTCGTCGGGCTGAGCTGCCTGGCCGGCCCCGACGGCACCGTCCGCACCCGCGCCGGACGCGGCGAGGAACTGGCCGTCGGCGAGGTCGACCCCGATTTCCTGAGTGCCTCGCGCGCCGCCAACCCGTATCTGCACGACCGCCGCCCCGGTCTGTACGGCTCCCTCGTCTGAGAGGCTGTCGGGTGACCTCCAATCGGGCAGCCAAGGTCTGGCACGCACGCTTCCCGCGTTGCTGAAATGCCCTAGTAGCTCCTTCCCCGAACTCTCAACTTCGTTCGAGCAGGGGAGGCCCCATCCGAGGACATCCCGGCGCCTTGGAATCGCACGCACCAGACCGCGTCCGCTTTCCGATCGGAGGTCACCCGACAGCCTCTGAGCCCGCACCCCTCCGTTCCACCTTCATTCGCGCAAGGAGTCCCTGCCCCATGACGTCCACGGTGCCCAACGCCGTCCAGCACACCGACGCCACCGAGCCGATCACCATGTTCGGACCGGACTTCCCCTACGCGTACGACGACTTCCTGGCGCACCCGGCCGGCATCGGCCAGATACCCGCGACCGAACACGGCACCGAGGTCGCCGTCATCGGCGGCGGACTCTCCGGCATCGTCGCCGCGTACGAGCTGATGAAGATGGGGCTCAAGCCCGTCGTCTACGAGGCGGACGAGATCGGCGGCCGGCTGCGCACCGTCGGGTTCGACGGATGCGACCCGGAACTCACCGCCGAGATGGGCGCGATGCGGTTCCCGCCGTCCTCCACCGCGCTCCAGCACTACATCGACCTGGTCGGCCTGGAGACCAGGCCGTTCCCCAACCCGCTCTCCGCGGCCACCCCGTCGACCGTCGTCGACCTCAAGGGCGAGTCGCACTACGCGCGGACCATCGACGACCTGCCGCAGGTCTACCGCGATGTGATGGACGCCTGGAACCGGTGCCTGGAGGAGGGCGCGGACTTCTCCGACATGAACCGCGCGATGCGCGAGCGCGACGTGCCGCGCATCCGGGAGATCTGGGCGAAGCTCGTCCAGAAGCTCGACAACCAGACCTTCTACGGATTCCTCTGCGACTCCGACGCCTTCAAGTCGTTCCGGCACCGGGAGATCTTCGGCCAGGTCGGCTTCGGCACCGGCGGCTGGGACACCGACTTCCCCAACTCCATCCTGGAGATCCTCCGCGTCGTCTACACCGAGGCGGACGACCACCACCGCGGCATCGTCGGCGGCAGCCAGCAGCTCCCGCTGCGGCTCTGGGACCGGGAGCCGCAGAAGATCGTCCACTGGCCGCTCGGCACGTCCCTGTCCTCGCTGCACGAAGGCGAGCCGCGCCCCGCCGTGACCCGGCTGAACCGCACCGCCGGCAACCGGATCACCGTCACCGACGCCACCGGCGACATCCGCACCTACCCGGCCGCGATCTTCACCGGGCAGTCCTGGCTGCTGCTCTCGAAGATCGACTGCGACGACGCGCTCTTCCCGATCGACCACTGGACGGCGATGGAGCGCACCCACTACATGGAGTCGTCCAAGCTCTTCGTGCCCGTCGACCGGCCGTTCTGGCTGGACAAGGACGCGGCCACGGGGCGGGACACCATGTCGATGACGCTCACCGACCGGATGACCCGGGGGACGTACCTGCTGGACGACGGCCCCGACCGGCCCGCCGTCATCTGTCTCTCGTACACCTGGTGCGACGACAGTCTGAAGTGGCTGCCGCTCTCCCCGAACGAGCGCATGGACGTCATGCTCAAGTCGCTCGGCGAGATCTATCCGGACATCGACATCAGGAAGCACATCATCGGCAACCCGGTGACCGTCTCCTGGGAGAACGAGCCGTGGTTCATGGGGGCGTTCAAGGCCAATCTGCCGGGCCACTACCGCTACCAGCGGCGGCTGTTCACCCACTTCATGCAGGACCGGCTGCCCGCCGACCGCCGGGGCCTGTTCCTCGCGGGCGACGACATCTCCTGGACGGCCGGATGGGCCGAGGGCGCCGTACAGACCGCGCTCAACGCCGTCTGGGGCGTGATGACCCAGTTCGGCGGCGCGACCGATGCGACGAACCCCGGCCCCGGCGACGTCTTCGACGACATCGCCCCGGTCGAACTCCCGGAGGACTGAGCCGCCTTGCGGCTTCCGTTATGCGGGCCGGCAGACGCTGCGCTGCCGGCCGAGGCCCGAGATCTCGACCTCCATCACATCGTCCGGGCCCAGGTAGGGGAAACGACCGGACAGCGCCACGCCCTGCGGGGTACCGGTGTTGACGATGTCGCCGGGCTCCAGCACCAGGTACTGCGACAGATGGTGCACCAGATGTGCCACGCTGAAGATCATGTCCGCGGTGCTGGAGTCCTGCCGCGGCTCGCCGTTGACGTAGCTGCGCAGCCGCAGCCGCTGCGGGTCGCTGACCTCGTCGGCGGTCACCAGCACCGGGCCCAGCGGGTTGAACGTGGCGCAGCTCTTGCCCTTGGACCACTGGCCGCCCGACTCCTCCAGCTGGAAGGCGCGTTCGGAGACGTCGTTGCTGACGGCGTAGCCCGCGATGTGCGCGGCGGCGTCGGCGGGGGAGTCCAGGTAGGAGGCGCGACGGCCGATGACGACGGCCAGCTCCACCTCCCAGTCCGTCTTCTTCGAGCCGCGCGGGATCAGGACGTCGTCGTACGGGCCGACGACGGTGTTCGGCGACTTGTAGAAGAGGATCGGCTGCTCGGGCGGCTCGGCACCCGACTCCGCCGCGTGGGCGGCGTAGTTCTGGCCGATGCAGAGCAGCGCGGAGGGCCGGGCCACGGGCGCGCCGATCCGCTGACCGGTGATGTCGATCTCCGGGAGCACCGGCTCGGCGGGCACCAGATGCGGATTGTCGGCGAGCGCGGCGAGGAACGCGCCGTCGATGTCGTCGGTGATGCCGGACAGGTCGTAGTGACGGCCCTCGGGGCAGACGAGGACCGGGCGCTCGTGGCCAGGCTCGCCGATGCGCATCAGTCGCATGAAGTGAAATCTCCTGAACGGTACGGGGGTTGGGGCCATCTGGGGCCTTGTCGCACCAGGGCCTAGTGCAGGCGGGCGAGGGCGTCGGCGGAGACGGCGTGGACCGGCGGGTGTCCGGCGAGCAGCCGCAGCACCTCGTCGACCGCGCTGGCGCCGAGCCGCTGCCGGCACTCGACGCTGCCCGCCGCCTGGTGCGGGGTGAGCAGCACGTTCGGCAGGGAACGGAAGGGGTGGCCGGTGGGCAGCGGCTCGTCGTCGAAGACATCGATCGCCGCGTCCAGCCGGCCCCGGGCCAGCTCGGCGAGGAGCGCGTCCTCGTCGACCAGCCACGATCTGGCGGTGTTCACCAGACCCGCCCCGTCCGGCATCAGCGCCAGCTGCTCGGCGCCGATCATCCGGTGGGTCTCCTCGGTGACCGGGGCGTGCACGGCCACGATCCTGCTGCGCGAGAGCAGCGTCTCCAAGGGTACGGACTCCACGCCGAGCGCCTCGGCGTCCGCATCGGACAGGTACGGGTCGGTGGCGCCCACCCGCGCCCCCATCGCCCGTACCAGGGCGATGTAGGCACGCCCGGTGCGGGAGGCACCGATCACGCCGATGTCGCTGCCGTGGATCTCGTGGCGCGGCGGGGCCTCGCTCGCCGCCGCCCACTCCAGCCCGCCCCGCAGCGCGTGGTCGAAGCGGTGGACGCGGTGGAGCAGCGAGAGCGTAAACGCGAGGGCCACCTCGGCGACCGGGCGGGCCATCTCGTCACCGGCCTGGGTGACCAGGATGCCGCGCCGGAACACCTCCTCGGTGACATAGGGCGCGACCGCCGAACCGGTGTGCGCCACCAGCTCCAGCCGGTCGGCGTGGGACAGCAGTTCGCTGTCCACCCGGGGCGCCCGCCACGAGGTGATCAGCGCACGGGCCCCGGGCAGCGCGGCCGCGACCGCCGCCCGGTCGGAGTGGTCGTCGACGACGGTGAGTTCGGCCGCCCGCTCCAGCTTCCGCCACACCTCGGCGGTGAAGAACTGGGCCCGCAGGTCCGGCGGTACGGCGACGACCACGCGGGAGCGATCGGCAGGATCAGGAGAGCCAGGCATCGAGGTGCTCCGCAACGAAGGCGTCATCGGTCAGCCAAGGGTAGGCCGCGGCCACCCGGCTGATCTCCTCGGCCTGTCCGGGCGAGAGCGTCTCGGCCGGGTCCAGGCACCGGATGTTCGCCAACAGGCCCTGCCGGCGCAGCACTTCGTGCACCCCGGCGATGCAGCCGCGGAACGCGCCGCGCACATCGAAGACCGCGCTGTTGGCATCGGTCAGCTCGGGGCGCCGGGCCAGGCAGCGCACCATCGCCTCGTGGTCCCCGCCGCGCGCCCTGCGGACATCGTCCAGGAGCGTCACCGCGGAGCCGGTCCACACGGCCCACTGGCCGAGGAGCCCGCCCGCGAACCAGCGCTGCGTGCCGCCCGCCGTCTCGTACGGGGTGAGCAGATCACCGATGATGTCGTCGTCGTTGCCGGTGTACAGCGCCACCTCGTCGGCCCGGTCCGCGGCGGCCACGGCGCGTACGACATCGGCGGTTCGGTAGCGGTCGAACGGGGCGATCTTCACCGCGGCGGTGTTCGGCAGATCGGTGAACGACGACCAGAAGTGCGGCGACAGATACCGTCCGCCGACGGCCTCCTGTAGGTAGAAGCCGATCACCGGCAGCACCTCGCCGACCGCCCGCGCCCGCTCCAGCAGCCCCTTCTCGTCCGCGCCGGGCACGGCCGGGCTGAGCAGTACCGCGTCGTAGCCGAGCTCGGCGGCGGTCTCGGCCTCCGAGACGGCCTGCGCCGTGTAGCCGCAGGCACCGGCGACCTTGATGAACGGCCGACCGGCCTCGGCGTCGATCGTCTCGGCGGCGAGCTCCAGGACCGGCCGGAACAGGCCGACCTCCGGTTCGCGGATCTCGAACTGGGTGGTGTGCACGGCGACGGCGACGCCGCCCGCGCCCGAGGCGAGGTAGTAGCGGGTCAGCGCACGCTGCCGGCGCTCGTCGAAGGAGCCGTCGTCGTGCAGGGCGAGCGGGTGCGCGGGGATCACGGCACCGTGGGCGAGCGCGGCCAGGGCGGGGGTCGACACGAGGGAGGGAGTGGACATGGAGTGGATCAGAACCTTCCGTCACGGACCTGGAACTTGGTGGGCTTGCCGGACAGCGGCAGCCCGCGGCGCAGCCAGCCGGCCTGCCACTCGACGAGGGTGCGCAGGGCGACATCCGGGTAGCCGAACAGCGCGTGGCAGCGGCTCGCGTCGGAGAGCAGCGCGGTGGGCGCCTCCTCGCCGGCGAAGACCGGCTCCTTGCCGAACTCCTCGCCGAACCACTGGGCGATGCGGCGCACCGAAGCGGTCTCGGGGCCGGTGAGGTTGAGGGTGAACGCCTCGCCGTCGGTGGCGTGCAGCAGCGAGCGCAGGGCGACCTCGTTGGCGTACGCCTGCCACACCACATTGGCGTGACCGGTCGTCACATCGACCGGCTCGCCCGCCTGTACGCGGTAGGCGATGTCGGCGAGGACACCGTAGCGCAGGTCGACCGCGTAGTTGAGGCGGATGTTGGCGACCCTGGTGCCGCGGGTCAGCGCCGCGTGGCCGAAGATCCGCTCCCGGCCCAGGCACGACATGGCGTACTCGCCGACCGGGCCGACCGGGTCGCTCTCGGTGCAGCCGCCGGAGGAGACCGGCACCAGCGGGTACACATTGCCGGTGGAGAACGCGGCGATCCGTGCCCCCGACCAGCGGCGCGCCACCCGGTCCGGCATCGCGGCGTTCACCGCCCAGGCGTGCGAGGGGGCCCCGGCGGAGCCGAACTTGGCGCCGACCATGAAGACGATGTTCCCGGCGTCCGGCAGTTCGGCCAGATCGGCGGCCGGGTCCATCAGGTCGAAGGCCACGGTGGAGACCCCGGCGGCCTCCAGCTCGTCCGCGGCGGCCTTGTCGGACCAGCGGGAGACCGCGTACACGGTCACGTCCTGGCGGCCCGCGGCGTCCAGCGCCCGGCGGGCGAGCCGGCACAGGCTGGGGCCCATCTTGCCGCCGGCGCCGAGCACCAGCAGATCGCCTTCTAGGCGGCCGAGATCGGCGACGAGCGCGGGGGAGGGGGTGGCGAGCCGCTCTTCGAGTGCGGCCTCATCGGTGAACATTGGTGGCTATCCCTTGATTCCGGACGCGGTGACGCCCTCGGTGAAGTAGCGCTGGCCCACCATGTACGCGGCGAAGATGGGCACGAACGCGATGACGGAGCCGGAGAGCACCACATTGAGCGGCACGTTCTGCTGCTGGAGCGAGGCGATGCCGACGGTGAGGGTGCGCATGTCGGTGGACTGGCCGATGACCAGCGGCCACAGGAAGTCGTTCCAGTGCCACAGGAAGACGAAGACGCCGAGCGTGGCCAGGATCGGCTTCAGCAGCGGCAGCACGATCCGGTAGAAGATCTGCCACTCGTTGCAGCCGTCGAGCCGGGCCGCCTCGAAGAGTTCGTCCGGCAGCCCCTGGATGAACTGCCGCATCAGGAACACCGCCTGGGCGTTGGCGAGGGTCGGCACGATCAGACCCCAGTACGTGTCCACGCCGCCCAGCTTCGCGATCATCGCGAAGGTCGGGATCATCGTGACGTGGTACGGGACCATCACCATCGACAGGAACGACCAGAACATCGTCTCCCGGCCCGGGAAGCGCTTCTTGGCGAAGGCGTACCCGGCGAGCGAGGCGAGCAGCAGCACGCCGACGACCGAGACGACCGAGTAGATCAGCGTGTTGAACAGCCAGCGCGGCACGTCCTGGGAGTTCATGACGGTGTCGTACGCCTCGCCGGTCAGTGGCCACGGCAGCAGACTGCCGGGGAACTCGACCGCCGCGGACGGCTTCAGGGAGAGCACGACCATCGCGTAGAACGGGAAGACCGTCACGAGCGCGGCCACCGTCAGCAGCACGGCGCGGCCGATCCGGCCGGCCCGGGTGGGCCGCATGCCGTACGGGACGGTGTCCTGCTCCGAGAGCTTGCGCAGTTTGCGTTCGGCGCGGCGCGCGGCCCGGTCGGGGGCCGCGGGGGCTTTCGGCGCGGGCGGGGTCTCGGTCTCTGCGGGTGCTGCGGTCATGGTCACTGGTCCTTCCCGATCACGAGCCGCTGGATCACCGCGACCACCACGGTCAGCGCGAAGAGCGCGACGCCGATGGCGGAGGCGTAACCCAGGTCGAAGTACTTGAAGCCCGCGTCGTAGAGCTGGAAGACGAGCGTGTAGCTGGCGTTGGCGGGGCCGCCGCCGGTCATCGTGTAGACCGCGTCGAAGACCTGGAACGACGCCGTCGTCTCGATCACGGCGAGGAAGAACAGGGCGGGCTTGAGCTGCGGCAGCACGATGTACCGGAACCGCTGCCAGGGGCCCGCGCCGTCGGTGAGGGCCGCCTCCTCCAGCTCACGCGGAATGTCCTGCATCCGGGCCAGCAGGATGAGCATCCCGTACCCGAAGCGGGACCAGACGCCGACGATCGCGAGCGCGGGCAGCACCAGCACGTCGTCGGAGAGCCAGGAGCCCTCGGACATCCCGAACCAGCTCATCAGGGTGGACCACGGCCCACCGGTCGAGAAGATCCAGACGAAGACGGTGGCGGCCAGCACCAGCGAGGTGACGACCGGCAGGAAGAACACCGACCGGAAGAACTTGGCGCCGCGGAACGCGCGGCGGGTGATCAGCGCCAGGGACACCGAGGCGACGAGCGTGCCCGGCACCGCGAGCACGGTGTAGAGGACCGTGACCTTCAGCGCCTGCCAGAACAGCGGGTCGTCCCAGAGGCGGGTGAAGTTGTCCAGCCCGATGAAGCTGCCGCCGCCCGTGAGGGTGTAGTCGGTGAAGCTCATCAGCACCCCGGCGATGCCCGGACCGAACCGGAACGCCAGGAAGAGCAGGAAGCACGGAAGGACGAAGAGCAGGCCGATCCGGGCCTCGCGGCGCGCCTGCGGCCCGCTGCGACGGCCCCGGCGGGTTGGTTCCGCGACGACTGCCACGGGGATCTCCTTGCGGTACGGGGGAATTACGGGGGATCGGGGGGCGAAGCCCGGGGGAGGGCGGTTCCGGGATCCGGGTGCGGCCGGATCCCGGAACCCGCCCGATCAGCGGCCGAGCATCGCCTGAGCGGCCTTCTGCGCGGCGTTCAGCGCCTCCTGCGGGCTCTTCTTGCCCAGCAGCGCCGCCTGGATCTCCGGCGCGAGCACGCCCTGGACCTCACGGGCCTTGTCCTGGAGCGGGCCCACGGTCATGCTCGGCAGCGTGGCGCCGACCGCCGTCTGAAGGGCGTCGCCCGGGTACAGGTCGCCGCCGGACTTGCGGGCCGGGAAGTAACCCGCGGCCTTCTGCAGGCCGGCCGCGTTCTTCGACTCGGCGACGAAGTTCAGCCAGTCACCGGTGTTCTTCTTGTCGGCGCCCTTCAGCATCGACAGCGCGCCGACCGTTCCGTAACCGACCGACTTCGCGTCCTTCATCGGCGGCTGGACGACGATGTTCTCCTTGCCCCAGAAGGGCTCGACGTCCGCCGGGGTGTTCTGCCAGGTGCAGGCGACCTTGCCCTTGGCGGTCGGGGTCTGCTCCAGCTTGGGCGTGGTCGTGACCAGGTCCTTGTCGGTGTAGCCGCCGGCGACGAGTTTCTTCAGGTACGTCAGGGCCTTGACACCGGCCGCGTCGTTGAAGGTGACGTTCTTGCCGTCCTCGGAGAAGACGTCGCCGCCGGCCTGCCACAGCAGCGGGTAGAAGGTCATGTTGAGTGTCTGCTGGGTGTCGCCGTAGTAGGTGGTGGCGTAGTAGCCCTTCTCCTTCAGCTTCGGGGCCAGCGCCTCCAGTTCCGCCCAGCTCGTCGGGTAGGTCTTCTCGCCGATCGCGGCGAACACCCGCTTGTCGCAGATCAGCGGGTTGGCGCTGGTCAGGATCGGGGTGGCGAGGGCCTTGCCGTCGACCGTGACGGACTTCAGGGCGAAGTCCGTGTAGTCCGACTTGGCGTCGGCCGGCATGTAGTCGTCGGCCGGGACGATGCTCTTGGCGTACTTCGGCAGCTGGTCGGGGATCAGGTAGACCGCGTCCGGGCCCTTGCCGGAGGCGATCGCGGTGGCCAGCGCGGTGTCGCGGTTGGCCCACGGGAAGGTCTCCACCTTCACCTCGACGCCCGAGTGCTCCTTCTCGAACGCCTTGATCAGGCCGTCCCAGTACGCCTTGTTCTTGGCCTCGTCGAAGATGACCGGGTAGGTCCACATGGTGACGGTGTTGCCGTCGCTGCCGCTGCCGGAACAGCCGGCCAGCACACCGGCGGCGAGCGCGGTGGCCAGCACGGGGGCGGCCAGGGCACGGACTCTGGAACGGCGGGTGAGGAGACGGGACATGAGGTGGTCCTCCGAGGACGTGAGGGTGGGGCGGGAAGAGGGGGAGCCCGGTCCGGTCCGAACGACAGGCCCTTCAGGGGGAGTCACTGCGCCGGGACCGTCTGGACGGTGCCGGTGTGCCGGGCACGTTCGGCGGCGAACGCCGCGAGATGACTGCCGAGCGAGGTGGCGGGACCGGAGCGGACCGCCCCGGCATCACCCGTGGCGACGGCGGTGACGAACGCCTCGACGAGCGCGGCGTCCCCGCCACCGTGCCCGTCGGCCGCGTTCGAACCGGACGTGCCGAGTTCATGGACGGTGGACTCGCCGGTCCGGAAGTCCTGCACCGTGACCCGCTCGCCGTCGCCGATCAGCCAGCCGTGCGAGCCGAAGATCCGGGTCTGGCGGTGCGTCTGCTCGGTGAACGCCACCATCTGGAAGGTCGCGGTCACCCCGTCCGTCAGCTGCATGGCGAGGACCTGGTGGTCGACCACGTCGTTGTCACTGCGGTACGCGCAGACGCCGTACGGGCCCTCGCGCAGCGCCTGGACGAGACCGGCCTCGTCGGTCGCCTCGGTGACATGGGTGACCGGCCAGACCGCGCCCTTCTCGCGCAGCGTCGGCATGTACAGCTTCAGCGCGCTGTACGGGCAGTCGGCCTCGACCGCACAGTCGAGACAGCGCCCGGCGGACCCGGCCGGAGCGTTCTCCGGCCGGAAGTGCTTCAGTCCGCCGAAGCTCGACACCTGCTCGATCCGGCCGCCCATCACGTAGGTGATCCAGTCCAGGTCGTGGCAGGACTTGGCGAGCAGCATCGGGGAGGAGTCCTTCTCGCTGCGCCACGGCCCGCGCACATAGCTGTGGGCGTAGTGCCACCAGCCGACCGGCTCCAGATGGTCGAGGGAGACCAGCTGACCGAGCACGCCGGAGTCCACGACCTCCTTCACCAGGTCGGTGTACGGGGTGTACCGCATGACGTGGCACACCGCGAACAGGACCCCGGACCGCTCCACGCCCTCGACGATCCGCCGGGTCTCCTCCTCGGTCGGGGCGAGGGGCTTCTCGGCGAGGATCGCGTAACCGGCCTCGGCCAGCGCCAGCACCGGCTCCACATGGAAGCGGTCCTGGGTGGCGACGACGACGGCGTCGGCGATGCGGTTCTCGACCAGCGGCCGCCAGTCGTCGAACTCGACGGGTGCGCCGGCGGCGGCCCGCGCCGCGGGGCGCGGATCGGCGACGGCGACGAGCTCGGCGCGCTCGGGGTGCGCCTTGATCCACTCGGCGTACGTCAGACCGCGGTTGCCGGCGCCGACGAGCGCGACCCGTACGGGCCGGTCGGTGATCGGGGTATGCGTGGACACGGGAATCCCTGGTGCTCGATGGGTTGGGGTCTTTCGTTCGGATCAGGCCGGACCCCGCGAGCCCGGCCTGATCCGAACGAGAGGCCCCGAGGTGGTCAGAACCGCAGCGTGGCTGCGGTGTGGGCGACGCGGTCGCCCTCGTCCGGCAGCGCGGTGCGCTCGGTGCCGTCCTCGACGCAGCCGGTGTGCAGCAGATGGCTGGAGGTGCCGCCGAACGCCGCGGGCCGCAGTTCGAGCCGGCCGCCGGTGAAGGTGGAGCCGGTGGCCCGGTAGCGGTTGGGGCCCTCGGTGACCAGCACATGGGCGGTGCCCTTGGGCGCGGTCGAGTCGAGGCCGGTGAGCTGCCAGTCGACGGTCCGTCCGGAGCCGGTACGGGCGAGCAGGGCGGCGTCCTTGTTGGTGCCGCCCAGACGCGTTCCGTCGACGCGCAGCCGCTGGTCCTTCGCCGAGGTCAGCTTCAGTCCGGTGTCGCGGAGTTCGCCGCCGAGCACGGTGATGTCGGCGTGCGCGAGCGAGACCGGGGCGGTGTCCTTGGAACCGGTCAGCGTGCACTGGTCCAGGGTGAGCGGTCCGGTGCCGTTGAGGACCGCGCCGTCGACGCCCTTGAGGGTGCTGCGCTGGATGGTGAGCGGCGCGGTGACATTGGCCTGGGTGATCTCCGCGCCCGCCGCGAACGCGAACGAGGAGTCGGCGATCACATTGGGGCGGGCGGAGAGGTCCGAGGCCCGGGAGACGATCAGCGGACCTGTGGCCGTACAGCCGCGCATCTGCACACCGTCGGCGTTGACCCAGAGCATTCCGGAGCCGGCAAGGGACTTCTTGCCGATGACCAGCACGTCCTCCAGGGTCAGATCGGTGATCTTGACCCGGGCGACGAACCAGGAGCAGGCGTGCCGGCGCACGGTGATCCGCTTGGCCCTGCCGCCCCAGGCGGCACCGGAGTTGGCGAAGGTCATCAGCCCGGAGTTGCCGGTGTAGACGAGGTCGTGCTCGAACTGGCCATGCGTCACGAACGGGCCCTCGTCGTCACCGTCGCCGTGGCAGTTGGTGACGTAGCAGTAGGCGGAGGCCGTGAAGTCGTTGAGGTGACGGGCGTTGGAGGTGTGACAGTCCTCCACGTGCCCGTACAGGCAGTAGATCTGCTGGGTGAGGTAGCCCGCGCCGCCGTAGGTGACGGACTTCGGGTTGGTCAGCGAGCACTGCTCGGTGCGGTAGTACGTGCACCAGCGGCGCATCACCACCGGCCAGAAGGTGCCGATGGCCTCGATCCCGGAGACGTCGCAGCGCACCGCGTACTCGTAGGCGACCGGGTGCGAGCCGGTCATCTCGTCCTCGCCCCAGCCCTCGAAGACCATGTTGCGGACGTGGGCGCGGTCGACGGGCTCGACCCGGGTCCAGGTCAGCGTGCGGCCCGCCGCCAGGTCCCAGCCGATCTGGTAGTTGACCCGGATGTGCGTCGGGTCGACGACATCGGTGACCTGGACGAGACGCTGGATCTCCTTCTCGTACTTCCCCGCCAGGGCGTCGATCTCCACGGCCCACCACTGGCCGACGGCGAACTTCGACGAGTCGCCGACCTCGAAGAGGTCCGAGAGGTCCGGCATCGCCGCGCCCAGGGTGTGCTCGACGGTGGTGTCGGTGACGGTGCCGCGGAAGGAGAGGACGGCGCCGAAGGGGTTGTCGTGGGTGTTCTTCTCGATGCCTTCGGTGCGTATGTGGTGGCCGCCGAAGTCGAGTTCGATGTTCGAGCGGTCGAAGAGGTGGCGTTTGGTGAAGAGGAGGTCGGTGTGGGCTTCGATGCGGTGGACGCTGTTGTCGGCGATCATGGCGTCGAGGGCGGCGTCGGCGGGGGTCTTCGCGTCGAAGTGGCCGAAGGTGCGGAAGTCGAGGGTTCCGGTGTGGAGCTGGTGCCAGCGGCCGGTGCTGTTCTTGGCGGGGGCGATGACGGTGCCGCCGTTGTGTGCGGCGTCGGACTTCCTGTGCCAGCGCACGGCCATGGAGCCGCCGTCGCCGGGGGTGCGGTAGCCGGCGATCAGGACCTGGGTGCCGTCGTCGAGCGGCTTGGTGTTCAGGGCGCGCAGTGCGGCGACCGTGTCGACGCGGAGCACATCGCCGGTGTGCGAGGGCGCGGCCTGCGCGGAACCGGCGGCCACGGCCGAACCGGCCATGACCAGACCGGCCAGACCCGAAGCCCGCAACAGATTCCGGCGGGACGAAGCGGGGGTGTGGTGGTGCGGAACGCTCATGCGGACTTCGCCTTCCGAGAAGTGCGATAAGTGAGGGAGCGTTCCTGCGGGGGACTGCCATGAGGCGGATGGCTGAAAAGGGTCCGGTCGCCGGATGTCCACGGCGCGATGGGCAGGCGCCGGAACCAGGCCGGAAGGGGTAAATCGCCGGTGACCATGGAGTGTCACCGCGGTTGGCAGGGAACCTACGGCGGGTTACGCCGTTTGGTCAAGACCCGATTCCGTCGGAATGCGACGTGTCGGTGTCGGACGAGGCACCGTCCGAGTCGTCGACCCAGCCGAGCGAGAGGCTGATCCGGCGGGCCGCGTCCCGTACCTGGCCGCCCAGTTCCTGGTAGCGCCAGGCCGGCAGGCCGAGTTTGAGGCCGGTGATGGAGACCGCCCCCGCACATACCGAACGGTCGTCGAAGACCGGCGCGCCGATGCAGATGATGCCCTCGGCGTCCTCCTCGTCGTCCAGGGCGTAGCCGACCCGGGCGATGTCGCGCAGATGCGACAGGAAGGTCGCCGGGTCGGTGATCGTGCGGGAGGTGCGCCGGGGCAGCCCGAACCGCTCGACGACCGCGGCCGCCTCGCCCGGCGGCACGGCGGAGAGCAGCGCCTTGCCCAGGCCCGTGCAGTGCGGCAGCTCGCGCTGCCCCATCCGCAGATCGAGCCGGACGCGCTGGTCGAGCCCGACCTGGTCCACGACGACCGCGTGGCCGTCCTCGGGCACGGCGAGCCTGGACGCCATACCGGTGGCCCGGGTCAGCTCGCGCAGGACCGGGTGGGCGACCCCGCGCAGGGACACCTGGGAGCGGGCCCGGTCGCCGAGTCTGGCCAGGCTCATGCCGAGCCGGTAGCGGCGGTTCATGCCCTCGCCGTCGTCCGAGACGAGGCCGTAGGCGCGGAGGGTCTGGAGCATGCCGAAGGCGGCGCTCTTGGAGATGGAGCAGGCCTGGCCGACCTCCGTGACGCTCAGGCCGTTCCCCTGTGCGGGGGCGGCGAGCGCCTCGAGGATGTCCGCTGCCCTGGCCACGCTCTTGACCCAGTACTTCGGTTCTTCTGGGGCAGCACTGTTCGTCATAGCAGAACAGCGTAGTGCCTCAGGGAAGGCTCGAACGCGCTTTCTCTGTGAAGAAAGCGCGGAAACGGCCCTTCCGGGGTCCGAAAGGGTCTTGACCGGCCCCGGAGCTGCACGTAATATCCAGGCACTGTTCTGCTCTACAGAACAGTGTTCAGAAAAAGCGAACGCACCACCTGAAGCACCACCTCAAGCACCACCTCAAGCACCACGGATCATCCTCTTCCTGCGGCGACTGCCGGGCGGATGGCGCCAGGGACTCACGGGCCGGGCAGGGCCTGCGAAGACCGACGACTCTCGACGCAAGGAGCAAGCGATATGAGTTCAGGCCCGGTAGGCAACGAATCCGGAGCCCGACTCGCCGAGCGCGCCCGCCAGGTCGTACCCGGCGGCGTGAACAGCGGTCAGCGCAGTGTTCCCGGACTGACCGACCTGGTCGTCACGGGGACGGACGGCGCACGGTTCCGTACCGCCGACGGACGCGAGTACACCGACTTCCACTCGGCGTTCGGCCCGCCCCTGCTCGGCCACAACGACCCCGACGTGGCCCGCGCCACCGCGGAGGCCGGTGCCACCCTCGGCCACATGGGCGTCGGCGTCACCGAGGGCGAGGTCCTCCTCGCCGAACAGCTCGCCGAGCTGATCCCCTCGATCGAGAAGGTGCTGCTCACCAGCACCGGCAGCGAGGCGACGTTCCACGCGCTGCGTGTCTCCCGCGCCGCCACCGGCCGCCGCCTGGTCGTCAAGTTCCAGGGCTGCTACCACGGCTGGCACGACGCCGTCAGCCTCAACGTCATCTCCGCACCCGAGAAGGTCGGCGGCCACGACCCGATCTCGACCGGCATCCTGCCCGAGGTCCTCGAAGCCACCCTCGTCCTGCCGTTCAACGACAGCGAGGCCGTCCGCCGTGCCTTCGCCGAGCACGGCTCCGACATCGCCGCCGTGATCGTCGAGCCCGTCCCGCACAACGTCGGGGCGCTCCTGCCGTACCAGGAGTTCCTCACCACGCTGCGCGAGGAGACCACGAAGGCGGGCAGCGTCCTGATCTTCGACGAGGTCATCACCGGCTTCCGCCACGACATCGGCGGCTGGCAGAAGATCTCCGGCGTCACCCCCGACCTCACCACCCTCGGCAAGGCCATCGCCAACGGCGCCCCCGTCGGCGCGATCGGCGGCCGGGCCGACCTGATGGACCTCTTCTCCACCCGTCCCGGCGCCCCCGCCTTCTTCGCCGGCACGTACAACGGCCACCCGTCCGTCGTCGCCGCCGCCCTCGCCACCCTGCGCAAGCTCCGCGAGGAGCCGGTCCACGAGCACGTCTTCCGGCTCGGCGGGCGTGTCCGCACCGAACTGACCGGACTGTACGAGCGCCTCGGCGTCCCCGCGGTCGTCACCGGCTACGGCTCCGTCTTCGTCAGCTACTTCATGCCGGGCGAGGCCCCCCGCACCTACGCGGACCTGCTGAACAACGACGCCTCGCTGTTCGTCGGCTACCGCCGCAAGCTCCTCGACCACGGCCTGTTCGAGCTGCCGCTCAACCTCAAGCGCAGCCACATCAGCTACGCGCACACCGACGCGGACGTCGACCGTCTCGTCGAGGGCACCGAGGCCGCGGTCAAGGCCGTGCTCGCCGACGGCGGCGCCCGCGACCTGGAGAACACCTCCACCATGGGCGGGGCGACCCGCTGATGCTGACTGTCAACCGCACCCGCCCGGCCGGCCCCGCCGGACGGATCACCCGTGTCGAGACCCTGATGCTCGGCACCTCCTGGCGCGACTTCGGCTACGTCCGGGTCCACACCGACGAGGGCCTGTCCGGCATCGGCGAGATCACCCACCCCTACCGCGTCCGCGAGGTCTGCGCGCTGACCGAGGCGCTGGCCCAGCGCCATCTCATCGGCGCCGACCCCTTCGACATCGAGGAGCTCTGGCTCCGCGTCTACCAGGGCGACTTCCTGCGCGGCGGCGACATGGGCGGCGTCGCCCTGTCCGGCCTCGACCAGGCGATGTACGACCTGATGGGCAAGGCGCTCGGTGTCCCCGCGTACCGGCTGACCGGCGGCGCCTGCCGGGACGACGTACGGGTGTACGCCAACGGCTGGTACACCGGCGAACGCGAGCCCGAGACCTTCGCGGCCAAGGCGAAGGAGACCGTGGCGAAGGGCTTCACCGCCCTCAAGTTCGACCCCTTCGGCCCCGGACTGCACGAGCTGGAGCGCGCCGAGCTGCGCCGCTCCGTCGACCTCGTGGCCGCCGTCCGCGAGGCCATCGGACCGGACATCGACCTCTTCATCGAGGGCCACGCCCGGTTCGCCATGCCGACCGCTGCCCGACTGGTGCGGGAGCTGGAACCCTTCGACATCGGCTGGTTCGAGGAGCCGATGCCGTGGACCCACATCGAGCGCTACGCGGAACTCCGGCAGCGCGCCGCGTTCCCGATCTCCGGCGGCGAGCACTTCCACAACCGCTACGAGTACAAGCAGCTCTTCGCCACCAACGCGGTCGACATCATTCAGCCCGACCTCTCCATGGCCGGCGGCTTCACCGAGGTCAGGAAGCTCGCCGCGACCGCCGATACCCACGGCATGCTCGTGGCCCCGCACAACTCCAACTCGCCGCTCTGCACCACCGTCTCGG
Organism: Streptomyces sp. NPDC058240; assembly: GCF_042882135.1. Classification (NCBI taxonomy): domain Bacteria; kingdom Bacillati; phylum Actinomycetota; class Actinomycetes; order Kitasatosporales; family Streptomycetaceae; genus Streptomyces; species Streptomyces sp. NPDC058240. The sequence goes on along the minus strand of NZ_JBHVWT010000004.1, from coordinate 37,114 downwards.
TGCACGCGACGCTCGGAATCCCCAACTTCAAGATCCTCGAAACCTTCGACGGACTCCTTGAGGACTACGTCTTCGACGCGCTCAAGGGCACCCTCCCGATCGTCGACGGCCGCATCGGCCTGCCGACCGCACCGGGCCTCGGTGTCGAGCTCGTCGACGAGGTCTTCGAGGAACACCCGCCCAGCCACCGCTTCTGGAACATGTTCGCGGACGGCTGGGAGAAGCGGAACCGGACATGATCGTCGACGTCCACTCGCATCTCTTCCGGCACAGCCACGACTTCACCGACCCGTTCAAGTCCGACTCCGCCCGCGCCCACGCGGGCGAGGTCGACCTCACGGTGAAGTGGGAGGAGTACGCCGCCACCGCCCCCGAGGGCACCCGCACGATCGTCGTCGGCGGCAAGGCCCGGCGCAGCGGCCTCTGGGTCGACGACGCCGCCGTCGCCTCGTACACCGCACAGCACCCCGACCGGCTCATCGGCTACCTGTCCCTCGACCCCACCCAGCCCGGCTGGCAGGACGAACTCAGGTACGGCCACCAGGAACTGGGCCTGCGCGGCATCAAACTGATGCCGATGTACGCGGGCTTCGACCCGGCCGCCGAGGAGTACGACGAGCTGTACACGTACGCCGAACGGCACGGACTCCCGCTGCTCGTGCACACCGGCACCACCTTCGTGTCGAGCGCGCCGCTGGAGTGGGCGATGCCCCGCCACCTGGACGCGGTCGCCATCCGCCACCCGGAACTGCGGATGGTCCTCGCCCACCTCGGCCACCCCTTCGAGGGCGAGTGCATCGCGGTCATCCGCAAGCACCCGCACGTGTACGCGGACATCAGCGCCCTGCACTACCGGCCCTTCCAGCTCTGGCACAGCCTCCGGCTGGTCCAGGACTACGGGGTCTTCGACAAGCTGATGTTCGGCAGCGACTACCCGTTCACGACGGTCGACGACTCGGTGAAGGGGCTGCGGGAGATCGCCCGGATCCCCGGCATCCCCGGACTGCCGCCGCTCGACGCGGACGCGGTGGAGGAGATCATCCACCGGCCGTCGCTGGACCTGCTGGGCCTGAACGGCTGACCCGGCCGTTCCCCCGAACCTGCCGGTACGGTGCCGGGGTCATCCCCCTGTCGCCCGGCACCGACCGGCAGCCGGGCCGCCGCGCCATCACCCATGTGTCCCAGCGCGGCGGCCCGGACCCGTCCGGCGATCAGGACCGGACCCGACCCACCCCCTCCGCCTCCGTACCTCTCCGCCTCTCCGTACCTCTCCGCCTGGAGGAACCCCCGCCATGACCGCAGCCGTTCCGCCCCGCGGGATCGACCGCTTCGATCTGACCGGCCGCACCGCGGTCGTGACCGGGGCCGCCCGGGGCCTCGGCCGGTCCTTCGCCGTGGGCCTCGCGGAGGCGGGCGCCGATCTGGTCCTCGTCGACCTGCCCGGTGCCGAGGGCGTCGCCGAGACCGCGGCGGCGATCGAAGCACTCGGCCGCGGCTGCCGGACGTACGGACAGGATCTCGCGGACATCGACGCGCTGCCCGGCTTCGTCGACGCCGTACGCGCCGAGGCGGGACCGCTGCACATCCTGGTCAACAACGCGGGCACGGCGGCGCTGGAGCGCTTCAACGAGATCACCCCCGCGAGCTGGTCGCACATCATGCGGGTCAATGTCGACGCCGTCTTCTTCCTCAGCCAGCGCATCGCCGAACACATGACGGCGGACTCGGTCGCGGGCCGCATCATCACCATCACGTCGAAGAACGCCCTGGTGGCGGAGGCCGGCCTGGCCCACTACAACGCCTCCAAAGCCGCCGCCCAACTGCTCACCGAGACCCTGGCGGTCGAACTCGCCCCGCACGGCATCACCGCCAACACCCTCGCCCCCGGCATGGTCGAGACGCCCATCGACGGCGAATTCCCCTTCGACCGGGAGGCCTTCGAATCCGCCTACCGCGAGCGCATCCCGCTCGGCAGGTACGCGCAGCCCGACGAGTGCGTCGGTGCGCTGCTGCTGCTCGCCTCGGACGCCGGGGCGTATCTCACCGGGGCACGCATCGTCGTCGACGGGGGAGTGCTGGCCGACCAGATGCCGCGTATGCGCTTCATGCCGCCGTACCTCAACACGATCTGACCGCGACCGACCGGCAGTCGGTTCTCACCGAGCACGCATCGACAACGCGAGGAGCGCCTCCGTCATGTCCGTCAATGCTTCGTCCCCTGCTCCGTCCTCCGCTTCGTCCCGCCGGAATCTGTTGCGGGCTTCGGGTCTGGCCGGTCTGGTCATGGCCGGTTCGGCCGTGGCCGCCGGTTCCGCGCAGGCCGCACCCTCGCACACCGGCGATGTGCTCCGCGTCGACACGGTCGCCGCACTGCGCGCCCTGAACACCAAGCCGCTCGACGACGGCACCCAGGTCCTGATCGCCGGCTACCGCACCCCCGGCGACGGCGGCTCCATGGCCGTGCGCTGGCACAAGAAGTCCGACGCCGCACACAACGGCGGCACCGTCATCGCCCCCGCCAAGAACAGCACCGGCCGCTGGCACCAGCTCCACACCGGAACCCTCGACTTCCGCACCTTCGGCCACTTCGACGCGAAGACCCCCGCCGACGCCGCCCTCGACGCCATGATCGCCGACAACAGCGTCCACCGCATCGAAGCCCACACCGACCTCCTCTTCACCCAACGCCACCTCTTCGACCGCTCGAACATCGAACTCGACTTCGGCGGCCACCACATACGCACCGAAGGCATCGAGAAGAACACCCACGACAACCCCTTCGGCGCCGTCCTCTCCTTCCGCGGCACCGTCACCGACACCACCGTCAGGCACGCGCTCTCCGGCAAGGTCATCGAGCTCACCGACACCTTCCCGGTCCCCGACGCCAAGGCGTTCGAGGTCGGTCAGTGGTGGGCCGTGCAGGTCGACCCGGCCGCGGGCGGCGGCGGTGACGAGCGCGAACTGCAGAAGCTGGTCGAGATCACCGAGATCGTCGACGCGGGACACATCCGGATCGGCTACCTCAACGGCTGGGAACTCGCCGCGGGCCGCAACCTCACCTGGACCCGCGTCGAACCGGTCCGCAACACGCACATCCGCAACATGGTCTTCGAGGGCGCCGGCCCCGACGAGTACACCGGCTCGCACCCCGTCAGCTTCGAGTACGCGGTGGGCTGCGACGTCTCCGGGATCCATGCCACCGGCACCTTCTGGCCGGTCATCATGCGCCGCTGGTGCACCCGCTTCCGCACCGAGGAGTGCTCGCTGAAGAACCCGCCCACCGTCGAGTACGGCGGCGCGGGCTATCTCACCCAGCAGATCTACTGCCTGTACGGGCGGGTCGCGGACTGCACCACCAGCAATGTGCGCCACCTCAACGACCTCACCGCCTCCGCCTACTGCACCGTCGTGAACTGCCACGGCGACGGCGACGACGCGGGCGGCAACCCCTTCACGACGCACGGGCAGTACGAGCACGATCTGCTCTTCGACGGCAACTCCGGACTGATGGACATCGCCAACTCCGGTGCGCAGTGGGGGATTTCCGCGAAGCGGATCACCGTGCGCAGACATGTCTGCTCCTGGTTCACCGCCAACACCAAGATCACCGATCTGACCCTCGAGGACATCACGGTGATCGCGCGCCCCACCTTCGACCAGGCCGGCACCCTCACCGTCAACGCCGACGGCGCCCAGGTGCGCGGCTGCACCGCGAAGACCTTCGCCGTCGCCCAGCGTTCCGCCCGCTCCACCCGGCCGACCACCATCAGCGACTGTTCCTTCGAGCCGCCCGCGGGCGCCGTCCTCGTACAGACCCCGGTCACCGCGCCCGTGCACTTCGTACGCTGCACGTTCAAGGGCGTCGACGGCGCGATCCTGCGCGGGGCGGGGCCCGTCCACTTCACCGACTGCACAATCACCGGCGCCGAGAACGCGGCCCCGCTCTCGGTCGGATCCGCGGATCTGCGGATCGACGGCGGCAGTTACGACAACACCGGCATCGAACTCAGCGCCGTGCGCGACCAGCGCATCACCGTCACCGGCGGCGCCCGTCTCACCGGCAGCAACAAGGCCAAGGCGCTGCTCGGCCGTGCGGCCGGTCCGGGAAAGGTGACCTGGGACATCAGCGCGCTCAGCAGCGCCGCCTCCGACGCGGACACCGCCCATGTCCGCATCGATGACGGCACCAACCACTACGCGGCCACCGGGAGCCGCTTCACCGGCGGCACGCTCCATCTCGCCCCCGGTGCGCTGGACTCGGTCCTGCACACCTCGTGCGTGGAGGACGGGACGAAGCGCGGCGCGATGCCCGCGAACAGCGACAAGGTGCGCACGGACGGGAACCTGACCCTGTGACCGCCGTCATCCGGACCGCGACGGCGGCCGACGACCCGGCCCTGGCCGCCCTGTGGCAGCGGTGCTTCGACGCCCCGCAGATCGTCGCCCTGCACGCCCTCGACCCGGACCGCCACCGGCACACCTTCGTCGCGCAGAACGCCTCGGGGGACGGGATCGACGCGGTCGTCGTCTACGTACCGAGGCTGATCCGCGACGCGGACGGAACTCCGCGGCGGGTCGGCGGCATCGGCAGCGTCGCCACCCGTCCCGAGGCGCGGGGACAGGGGCTGGTGCGGCGGCTGCTCGTGGCGGCGGAGCACACCATGAGGGCCGAACAGTGCGCCTGGTCGCTGCTGTTCACCGGGACGCCCGGCGTCTACCGGGGCTCGGGATGGCAGGAGTTCGAGAGCACGTACACCGAGGGGGCGCTCGCGCCCGCGCCCGCCGCCGGGACGTACCGGATCCGCGAGGCCACCGCGCGGGACTCCGCCGAGGTGGCCGCGCTGCACCACGCGTACAACGCGAACCGGCCGCTCAGCTCGTTGCGGGCGCCGGAGGACTGGGCGGTGCGGGTGCCCGCCTGGTACGGCCCGCTCGACCGGTCGCTCGTGGCCGAGGACCCCGGATCGGGAGCGCTCGTCGGCTGGATGGTGGCCCAGTACGAGGGGGAGTGCGTGGAGGTGCGCGAATTCGCGGGCGCCCCCGAATGTCTGGGCGAGCTGTTCGCGGCCGTCGGCGAACGGGGCCGGGCGGCGGGCCTGGGCCGGGCCCGGGTCCGGCTCCCCGACGCTCCCGGGGTCCGGGCGGCGCTGTCGTTCCTGCTGGCGGACGCCCGGCCGGTGGCGGAGCAGGTGGGCATGGCACGCCCGCTGCACGCCTCCGCAGACGCCGTCCGGGCCACGGTCACGGCACCCGGTGCGGTCCACTGGTACGGAGACTGTTTCTGAGGGCCGGGCGGGGCGCCGTCAGCGATGCGGAGTGAGCAGACAGCGCCCCACCAGCCCCGCTCCCGCGTCCATCCGCTTTCTGAACTCCTCGGCCAGCAGCGGCACATCACGCAGCCGCCACAGCACCAGCGCCGCCGACCAGGCCGCCTCACGGGCCCGCTCCAGACTCCACGAGCCGAGCAGATGGGTGAGCGGGTCCGCGAGTTCCAGCAGATCGGGGCCCGGCATCAGATCCTCGCGGATCCGCTCCTCCAGCATCACGAGGAGATCGCCCACCCGGTCGAACTCGTCCTCCAGGGCCGGCGGGGCGCAGCCGAGTGTGCGGCAGGCGTCCACGACGGCGAGCGGCAGATCGTGGCCGATGTGCGCGTTGATGCCGGCCAGCGCGACGGGGGAACGGCCGCGACACGTGCCGGCTGTGCGGCGGCCGAGCTCGCCCTTCCGGTACTACGCCTCGTCCTTCGCCGGCCGTTCGTCGTACGCCGAGGTGCCCGAGTCCAGCAGGGGTTCCTGGGTCTTGAGGTGTGCCGGGGCGAAGGCGCGCAGCACGTGATAGCCGGTGATCACCACGATGGTGCCGAGCGCGATCCCGCTCAGTTCGAAGTTGTCGGTGATCTTCAGGCTGACCCCGCCGACGCCGATGATGATGCCCGCGGCGGCCGGCACCAGGTTCAGCGGGTTGCGCAGGTCGACCTTGGCGTTCAGCCAGATCTGGGCGCCGAGGAGGCCGATCATGCCGTAGAGGATGACGGTGATGCCGCCTAGCACACCGCCGGGGATGGCGGCGACGACCGCGCCGAACTTGGGGCAGAGGCCGAAGAGCAGGGCGAAGCAGGCGGCGGCCCAGTACGCGGCGGTGGAGTAGACCCGGGTCGCGGCCATCACGCCGATGTTCTCCGAGTACGTGGTGTTCGGCGGACCGCCCACCGCGGTCGACAGCATCGACGCGGCGCCGTCGGCGGCGATCGCGGTGCCCAGCTTGTCGTCCAGCGAGGCGCCGGTCATCTCGCCGACGGCCTTCACATGCCCGGCGTTCTCCGCGATCAGCGCGATGACCACCGGCAGCGCGACCAGGATCGCCGACCACTCGAAGCTCGGCGCGTGGAAGGAGGGCAGCCCGATCCAGTCGGCCTTGGCCACGCCCGACAGGTCGAGCCGCCAGTGGTCCACGGCCCCGGCGCCGCCGGCCGGGGAGTGGATCTTGCCGAAGATCCGGTCGAGGACCCAGGACAGCGCGTACCCGAAGACCAGGCCGAGGAAGATCGCGATGCGCGAGAAGAAACCGCGCAGGCACACTACGGCCAATCCGGTGAACAGCATCACCAGCAGCGCCGTCCACTGGTCCTGCGGCCAGTACGTCGACGCGGTCACCGGAGCCAGGTTGAAACCGATCAGCATGACGACGGCACCGGTGACGACCGGCGGCATGGCCGCGTGGATGATCCGGGCGCCGAAGTGCTGCACGGCGAGACCGGCGAGGAAGAGCACCACACCGACGGCGAAGACCGCGCCGGTGACCACCGCGCTGCTGCCGCCGCTCGCCCGGATCGTCGCGGCGACCCCGACGAAGGAGAGCGAGCAGCCGAGGTAGCTGGGCACCTGGCCGCGCGTGGCCAGCAGGAAGATGGCCGTCGCGACACCCGACATCATGATCGCCAGGTTCGGGTCCAGGCCCATCAGCACCGGGGCGACGAACGACGCGCCGAACATCGCGACCACGTGCTGGGCGCCCAGTCCGAACGTACGGGGCCAGGAGAGCCGTTCGTCCGGCCGGACCACGGCCCCCGGTGCGGGGGTCTTTCCGTCGCCGTGCAAGGTCCAGCGCACGCCGAGGCCCATGGTCGCTCCCTGTTGTGTAGGTGCGGAGCCGAGCGCCTCGCCGGGCACGTCGCTGCCGCAAAAATAATCAGCGCCATGGTAATGCCGGATCGTGGCGTGCTCGCGGCCGGGCCATGGCCCCTGAGCACGGCGGATGCGGGCGACGGAGGGGAACGGGCCCCGGCCGTCCGCCGGCCCGGCCGGTCAGGGACGCGGCTCGGCGGACTTCGTGCTCGGGGCACCGGCGTCCGAGGACGACATCTGCCTGCGGTCGCCCGCCCGCAGCACCCCGGCCCCCAGCACCAGACCGAACGCGAGCACCGTCACCAGGCCGAACGAGACGACCAGCGAGGTCGCCTCGGCCAGCGAGCCGATCGCGGACGGGGCGATCAGCCCCGAGGTGTACGTGATCGTGGCGACGCCCGCGATCGCCTGGCTCGGGTTCGGGCCGCTGCGCCCGGCCGCCGCGAAGGCGAGCGGAACGACCACCGCCACACCGAGGCCCAGGAGCCCGAAGCCGCACATCGCGAGCACCGCGTCCGGCGAGGCGACCACGAGGATCCCGCCGACCGTGGCGAGGACGCCGCCGACCCGTACGGTCCGGACCGCGCCGAAGCGGTCGACGACCTTGTCGCCGGCGATCCGGGCGACCGCCATGGTCAGCGCGAACGCGGTCGTGGAAGCCGCGGCGAGCCCGGCGGAGGTGTCCATGACGTCCCGGAGGTAGACCGCCGACCAGTCCAGGCTGGCCCCCTCGGCGAACACCGCGCAGAAGCCCACCGCGCCGATGATCAGCGCCGACTTCGGCGGCAGGGTGAAGCGCGGCGGCGGCTCCTCGTCCGGCCGGCTGTGCAGGTCCAGCACGCCCTGGCAGGCGATCAGGCCGAGCGTGGTGAGCACGAGGGCGGCCAGGGTGTGGTGCAGCCGGGCGTCGGTGCCCAGATGCGCGGCCACCGTGCCCGCCGCCGAACCGATCAGGGCGCCCACGCTCCACATCCCGTGCAGCCCGGACATGATCGACTTGTCGAGGCGGTTCTCCACCTCGACGCCGAGGGCGTTCATCGCCACGTCCGACATACCGGCCGTCGCCCCGTACACGAAGAGCGCGGCGCACAGCGTCAGCAGGTTGGGCGCCATCGAGGGCAGGATCAGCGCCAGCGTCCACAGGGCGAGCAGTCCGCGCAGCGCGGTCCTGGCGCCGAAGCGATGGCTGATCGCACCGGCCAGCGGCATGGCGAGCGAGGCGCCGATCGCCGGGAAGGCGAGGGCGAGGCCGAGCTGACCGGCGCTGACCCCGGCGTGGTCCTGGATCCAGGGCACCCGGGTGGCGAAGCTGCCGGTCACCGCGCCGTGCACGGTGAAGACGGCGGCGACGGCGAACCTGGCCCGCCTCACCTGCTCCGTGCCGAAGACCGTGTCTGTGGAATCCGCTGTCATACCTCCGTGCCCTCCCCTGGGGAATTCTCTGTTGCCGGTGGTCCCGGCGCCCGTCTCCACGGTGCGCGCCGTAAACTATCAGGAACCCTGCCTGATAAATAGTGCGCCTGGGCATCCAGTGCGTCAGCGATCTGGAAGGATCCCGGCATGCCCGCATCACCGAGCACCGCACGGGCCATCAACGACCGGCTCGCCCTGCGACTGCTCCAGCAGGACGGCCCGCTGACGGCCACGCAGCTGAAGACCCTGACCGGCCTCTCCCGGCCCACCGTCGCCGACCTCGTCGACCGGTTGCAGGGGGCCGGTCTGATCCGCGTCGTCGGCGAGGCCGGTGCCGAGCGCCGCGGTCCCAACGCCCGGCTGTACGGGATCGCCGCCGACCGCGCCCATCTCGCCGCCCTCGACGTACGCACCGGCAGCGTCGCCGTGGTCGTCGCCGATCTCCTCGGCGCCACGCTCGCCGAGGCCACCCTGCCCATCGGCAGCGACACCGACACCGAGGCCGCCGCCGAACAGGCCGCCGCACTGCTGGAACGCACGGCGCGCGAGGCCGGTGCCGGCCCGCTGCACAGCGTCGGCATCGGCGCGCCCGGTCTGATCGACCCGGCCACCGGCGAGCTGCGCGACACCACCGGGCTGCCCGCCTGGCACCGGCGACTGGTGCGGGTGCTCCAGCAACGGCTGCCCGCGACCGTGCTGGTCGAGAACGAGACCAATCTCGCCGCCGTCGCCGAACACCGCGGCGGCGCGGCGGCCGACCGCGACACCTTCGTGCTCTTCTGGCTCGGCCACGGCGTCGGCGCCGCCGTCATGCTGGACGGGAAGCTCCGCCGGGGAGCCTCCGGCGGCGCGGGCGAGATCGGCTTCCTGCCGGTGCCCGGCATCGCAGGCACGCCGTCGGCCGTCAACTGCGACGGCGGGTTCCACGCGCTGGTGGGCTCCGCCCCGGTCTGTGAACTGGCCGCCGCCCACGGCATCGCCGTGCCTCCGGGCACCGCCGAGGGGGACAAGGAACCGGGCGCGGCGTTCGCCGTGCGGGCCGCGCTGGCGGGGGAGGGGGACGGCGAGGCGTTCCTGGACGCCCTCGCCGGCCGTCTCGCGGTCGGCGCCGCCGCCATCGCCTCGGTCCTCGACCCTGGCTGTGTGCTGCTGGCGGGCGAGGTCGGCCACGCGGGCTCAGACGCGCTCGCGGCACGGGTCGAGGAGCGGCTGACCCTGATGTCACCGCTGCGCACCGAGGTCAGGGCCGGGCGGCTGGGCGGCGCGGCGGTGCTCCGCGGCGCGCTGCTCGCCGCCCGGGAGGCGGCTCAGGACGAGCTGTTCACGCCGTCCGGCTGAACCGCCGGGCGGGGAGTTCCCCGAACACTGCGCTCCCCGCGGCCCGTTCGGGGCGCAGCCGGGCGCTGCGCCGCCGTTCCGCGGAGCATGGGTGAGCCCGGCGGCGACCGGGGGCGATCCGGTCACCGCCGGGCGGTACGGGAGGAGGGGGGCAGCAGGCCCCGAGGTCCTGCCAGGCACCCCGGTCACCGGTGGAGCCGGGCGTCTCGCCCTTCGTCCGCCACTTGGCCTTCCACTGGTGCGAGCCGTGGCTGACCGTCGTACCGGCGCCGTACTCGGAGCCCGCGCTCCAGGCGGGTGCGGCGCAGTCACCACCGGGCGTCGGGCCGGTGCCGGTCGAGGGGTCCGGCGACGGTGAGGACGTGCCCGCGCCGGGGTCGACCGGGGTGGTGCCGCGCGCCAGGTCGGCGGTGAGGGCGTACGACTTCCCGCCGAAGGCCACCGTCCGGTTCGACGGTGTGGAGGTGGGCAGGTAGTAGACGAAGTCGACCTGCACCGAGGCGCCGGGAGCCAGGCTCCCGGCCAGGTCATGCCGGTCGAGGCGTTGTCCGGCCCGTCGGCGCCCACGGAGATCTTGTTGCCGCCGTCGACGTGGGCGAACGCGTAATTCAAATGGGTGACTTTGTCCCAGGGGATGTCGGAGGCGAGGTAGGCGGGCTTGTCGTCCTTGCCGGTCCGCCAGTCGGTGAAGTATCCGATGACCCGCCGCTGGTGGTCGGCGCCCGTCTTCTCGCGGCCCTCGGTGTCGTAGACCGAGCAGTAGGGGACGGCGACACCGGGGGTCTCGTAGAGCCCGTCGGGGCGACAGGACTCCTGGTCGGCGGCGGCCGACGGGGTGGCGGCGAGCGAGCCCATCAGCAGTCCGGCGACGGCTACGCCGGCTGCGAGCAGGGTGGCTCTCGCACGGGTGGGGGACAGCACGTTCGGTTCCTCCCGGGGAGGTTCGGCAGAACGCAACTGGCAAGGGGGTGGGTCGTGTTGATGCCCCGGCTGCGCGCACACCGCGGGACCGCTCCTCGGAGGTGACGCAGAGATTAAAAGGACTGGACCAGTGCGTCAATAGGTCTGGACCTTTAAGCGTCAACTTCTTCGGCCGCACCCCTCGCCGCGGCCATCCTGTGAGCCAGTCCACAAGCACTCACCCATATGGTCCTCCGCCGGGCGTGGCACACTGATCGTGTACCAGCAGCAGCGCACTCCGGGGTCGGTGCAATTCCGAACCGGCGGTTATAGTCCGCGACCCGTCCGCATCCAGCGGCCGGTTGACCAGGTGGGATTCCTGGACCGACGGTTAAAGTCCGGATGGGAGGCAGTGCGCGGCGGGCCGTTTCGCGGGTACGCCGCCGTCGGCGGATGGTCTTCGGGCAACCGATCCATCCGTGTTTTCCGGCATTTTCGGCGTTCCCCCGTTGGCGTTCCCGCTTCATCTGTCGTCATCGACAGGCCCCGGAGTCCGTGCCCGAAGAGGCAGGAGGACCCGGTGGACACCGCAGCCGACATCACCGCCATGCGCCGTGCGATCACGCTTGCCGCCCGCGGTCTCGGCTCCACCAGCCCCAACCCCGTCGTCGGCTGCGTCATCGTCGACGCCGCGGGCCGCCACGCCGGCGAGGGCTTCCACCAGCGGGCCGGCGGACCGCACGCCGAGATCCACGCCCTGCGCGGCGCGGGCGACCGGGCCCGGGGCGGTACCGCCTACGTCACCCTCGAACCCTGCAACCACACCGGCCGCACCGGCCCCTGCGCCCAGGCGCTCATCGAGGCCGGGGTCGCCCGGGTCGTCTACGCGGTCGGTGACCCGAATCCGCAGGCCACCGGCGGTGCCGACACCCTGCGCGCGGCCGGGACCGAGGCCGAGCAGGGGCTCCTCGCGGCCGAGGCCGAGGCGGGCAACGCGGCCTGGCTGACCTCGGTGCGCCTGGGCCGCCCGTACGTCCTGTGGAAGTACGCGGCGACCCTCGACGGCCGGATCGCGGCCGCCGACGCCACCAGCCGCTGGATCACCTCGCCCGAGTCCCGCGCCGACGTCCACCGGCTGCGCGCCGAGGCCGACGCCGTCGTGGTCGGCTCCGGCACCGCCCGCACCGACGACCCGCAGCTCGGGGTACGCGGCATCGAGGACGCCGTGCAGCCGCTGCGGGTGGTCGTCGACACCGGCGCCACCGCCGTACGGCCCGGCGCCCGGGTCCTCGACGGCACCGCGCCCACCCTGGTCGCCGTCGCCGAGGACGCCGACGCCGGGCACCTGCCCGAAGCGGCCGTCCTGCGGCTGCCGCGCGCCGCCACCGGCCCCGGCCTGGACATCCCCGCCCTGCTCCGTGCCCTGTACGGGCGCGGCGTCCGCTCCGTACTCCTCGAAGGCGGCCCGACCCTGGCCGGGGCCTTCGTCGCTGCGGGAACGGTCGACAAGGTCGTCGGCTATCTCGCCCCCGTGCTCCTCGGCGCGGGCCCCGCGGCCCTCGCCGATGCCGGAATCTCCACCATTGCCGAGGCGTTGCGCCTCGATGTGACCGAGACCGTCCGTATCGGCCCCGATCTGCGCATCACCGCCGTCCCCGGCCCTGCCCGGAAGGGAAACTGAGTGTTCACCGGAATTGTCGAAGAACTGGGTGAAGTCACCGCCGTCGAGAAGCTCGGCGACGCCTCCCGATTCCGCCTCCGCGGCCCCGTGGTCACCGAAGGCGCCAAGCACGGCGACTCCATCGCCGTCAACGGTGTCTGCCTCACCGTCGTCGACCTCGGCGAGGGCGAGTTCACCGCGGACGTGATGGCCGAGACCCTCAACAGGTCCAGCCTCGGCGCCCTGGACACCGGCTCCCGGGTCAACCTGGAACGCCCCATGGCGGTCGGCGGCCGGCTCGGCGGCCACATCGTCCAGGGCCATGTCGACGGCACCGGGCGCATCGTCGAGCGCAGGATCTCGGAGAACTGGGAGGTCGTGAAGATCTCCCTCCCCGCGGAGCTGACCCGCTACGTGGTGGAGAAGGGATCGATCACCGTCGACGGCGTCAGTCTCACCGTGGTGGACGCCGGACCCGACTACTTCACCATCAGCCTCATCCCCACCACCCTCGCCCTGACCACGCTCGGCATCAAGGAGCCCGGCGACCCGGTCAATCTGGAGGTGGACGTCATCGCGAAGTACGTCGAGCGACTGCTCGGCAACCCCGCGCAGGAGCCCGAGGAGCCGGTGAAGTGAGTGCCCTGCACTGGCTGAACTCGGAGGCGTTCACCGTCTTCGGGCAGCACATCATCTGGTCCGACATGATCGGCAACACCGTCGGTCTGATCGCGCTGACCCTGGGCTGGCTCCGCTCCATCTGGACCTGGCCCGCCCAGCTGCTGTCCGGCGTCGTGCTGGTCGCGGCCAACGCCTCCGTGCACCAGGCGGGCAGCGTCGGCAAGCAGCTCGTCGTCATCGCCGTGGCCGTCTGGGGCTGGCAGCAGTGGACCCGGGGCAGGCAGCAGGCCCAGGACGGCTCCATCGCCGTACGGTTCGCCACCTGGCGCGAGCGCGGCTACCTGCTGGGCGGCGCCGCACTCGGCACCCTCGCGGTCGGCGGCCTGTTCACCGCGTTCCCCTCGCTCTCCTGGAGCCCGTGGGCGGACGCGTACATATTCGCCGGGACGCTCGTCGCGATGCTCGCCCAGGCCCGCGGCATGGTCGAGTTCTGGTTCGCCTGGCTGCTGGTCGACCTGGTCGGCGTACCGCTGAACTTCCACAGCGGACTCGCCTTCTCCGGTCTCATCTACGTCGTGTACGGCGCCCTCGTCCTGTGGGGCATGCGCGACTGGTGGCTGCGTTCGCGGACACCCGCTCTGGAAGGAGCCACGGCATGACTGCCCAGCCCACCTGGTTGCACCGGGAGCACGAGGACGCCGCCGAGGACCTCCGCCTGGACCCCGTCGAGCAGGCGATCCGCGACATCGCCGCCGGACGGCCCGTCGTGGTCGTCGACGACGAGGACCGGGAGAACGAGGGCGACCTCGTCATCGCGGCCGAGAAGGCCACCCCCGAGATCGTCGCGTTCATGATGAGCGAATGCCGCGGTCTGATCTGCGCGCCCATGGAGAACGACGAGCTGGAACGGCTCGAACTGCCACAGATGGTCGACCACAACACCGAGTCGATGCGCACGGCGTTCACCGTCTCCGTCGACGCGTCCGCCGCCCACGGCGTCACCACCGGCATCTCGGCCGCCGACCGGGCCACCACGCTCCGGCTGCTGGCCGGCGGCGAGGCCGGCCCCGGCGACTTCGTACGGCCCGGCCACATCTTCCCGCTCCGCGCCCGCTCCGGCGGGGTGCTGGTCCGCAACGGCCACACCGAGGCCGCCGTCGACCTCGCCCGGCTCGCCGGACTGCGGCCCGCCGGGGCCATCGTGGAGATCGCCGGCGAGGACGGGGTGATGCTGCGGCTGCCCCAACTGGTCCCGTTCGCCCGCAAGCACGGCCTCACGATCATCTCCATCGAGGACCTGATCGCCTACCGGCGCAGCTCGGAGCCGACCGTCCGCCGCGAGGCCGAAGTACGGCTGCCGACGGGATTCGGCGCGTTCACCGCGTACGGCTACCGCTCCACCACCGACGGCGTCGAGCACGTCGCGCTCGTCCACGGCGACCTCGGCGACGGCGACGACGTCCTGGTCCGGGTCCACTCCGAGTGCCTGACCGGCGACATCTTCCAGTCCCAGCGCTGCGACTGCGGCCCCCAGCTGCACGCGTCCATGCGCCGGATCACCGAGGAGGGCCGCGGCGTCGTCGTCTACCTGCGCGGCCACGAGGGCCGGGGCATCGGACTGCTGTCCAAGCTCCGCGCCTACGAACTCCAGGAGCGCGGCATCGACACCCTCGACGCCAACCTGGAGCTCGGCCTGCCCGCCGACGCCCGGGACTACGCGGCCGGCGCCCAGATCCTCAAGGACCTCGGCGTCCACAGCCTCAGGCTGATGACCAACAACCCCGACAAGACGGCCGCCATCCTGCGCCACGGGCTCGCCGTCACCGGCCGCGAGCCGATGCCCGTCCAGGCCGGCGAACACAATCTGCGCTACCTGCGCACCAAGCGCGACCGCATGGGGCACGACCTGCCCTGGCTCGACACCGCCACGGCGTCGACCTGCGGCAACCAGTGAGATCACGGAAATGAGCGGTAGGAGAGACATGAGTGGCAAGGGCGCACCCGAACTGTCCGTACGCAACTGTGGCGACCTGCGCGTGGCGGTCGTCGCCGCGCAGTGGCACGAGAAGATCATGGACGGACTCGTCGACGGCGCCCTGCGCGCCCTGCACGAGCTCGGCATCGACGAGCCGACCCTGCTCCGGGTGCCCGGCAGCTTCGAACTCCCGGTCGTGGCCAAGGTCCTCGCGGGCCGCGGCTACGACGCGATCGTCGCCCTCGGCGTGATCATCCGCGGCGGTACCCCGCACTTCGAGTATGTGTCCAACGGCGTCACCAACGGTCTCACCCAGGTCGCCGTCGACACCGGGGTCCCGGTCGGCTTCGGCGTACTCACGTGCGACACCGAGGAGCAGGCGCTCGACCGGGCCGGCCTGGAAGGATCCAACGAGGACAAGGGGCATGAAGCGGTCACCGCGGCCGTCGCCACCGCCGCCACACTGCGCACGGTCAGCGAGCCCTGGCGCTGAGCGCAGGGCACGGACCCCTTACTCTAAGACCATCATGGCGAACAAAACCTTCGAAGAGCTCTTCGCCGAGCTGCAGCTCAAGGCCGCCGACGGCGACCCCTCCACCTCCCGTACCGCCGAGCTCGTGGACAAGGGTGTCCATGCCATCGGCAAGAAGGTCGTCGAGGAGGCCGCCGAGGTCTGGATGGCCGCCGAGTACGAGAGCAAGGACGCGGCCGCCGAGGAGATCTCCCAGCTGCTGTACCACGTCCAGGTGATGATGGTCGCCCGCGGGATCTCGCTCGACGACGTCTACGCCCACCTCTGAGCACGACCTGAGCACCACGTAGCACTCCGCACATCCGTACAAGACTCCCTCCTCGCAAAGGAAACCTGACCTCATGCTGCGCATCGCCGTCCCCAACAAGGGTTCACTCTCCGGGCCTGCGATGGCGATGCTCCATGAGGCCGGCTACCAGCAGCGCAAGGAGTCCAAGGAGCTCGTCCTCGTCGACCCCGAGAACGAGGTGGAGTTCTTCTACCTGAGGCCGCGCGACATCGCGATCTACGTGAGCTCCGGTCGCCTCGACATCGGCATCACCGGCCGCGACCTGCTGCTGGACTCCGGCGCCGACTCCGAGGAGATCCTCCAGCTCGGCTTCGCCCGCTCCACCTTCCGCTACGCCACCAAGCCCGGCACGGCCGAGGGCCCGCAGGACTTCGACGGCAAGACGATCGCCACCTCCTACGAGGGCATCGTCGCCAAGCACCTCGCCGACGCCGGCGTCAACGCCTCCGTCGTCCACCTCGACGGCGCGGTCGAGACCGCCATCGAACTCGGTGTCGCCCAGGTCATCGCCGACGTCGTGGAGACCGGCACCAGCCTGCGCAACGCCGGACTCGAAGTCATCGGCGAGCCGATCATGAAGTCGGAGGCCGTCGTCATCCGCCGCACCGGCGCACCCGACGACGACCCCAAGGTGCAGCAGTTCCTCCGCCGCCTCCAGGGCGTCCTGGTCGCCCGCTCCTACGTGATGATGGACTACGACTGCCGCGTCGAGCACCTGGAGCGCGCGGTCGCCCTCACCCCGGGCCTGGAGTCGCCGACCATCTCCCCGCTGCACCACGAGGGCTGGGTCGCCGTCCGTTCCATGGTCGCGGCCCGGGAGGCCCAGCGGATCATGGACGATCTGTACGATCTCGGCGCCCGCGCCATCCTCACCACCGCCATCCACGCCTGCCGCCTCTGACGGCCGGGCGACCACCCGGAAGACAGAAGAACATCATGTCCGCCCCCGCACCCCGGCCCGAACTCCCCACCCTCCCGGTCACGTTCCGGCCGACCCGAACCCGGGTGGTCCTGCTGACCGTGGGGGCGGCGATGTTCGTCGTCATCACCGTCATCGCCCTGACCCTGGAGCAGTTGAGCCCGGGGGAGCGGGCCAGCTTCGTCTTCACGGCGCTGCTGTTCTTCGGCGTGCTCGCGCTGCTCAGCCGCCCGAAGGTCGTCGCGAACGAGGACGGGGTGACCGTGGTCAATCTCACCCGGACGCGCCGGCTGTCCTGGGCGGAGATCCTCCGGGTCAACCTGCGTGTCGGTGACCCCTGGGTCTTTCTCGACCTGAGCGACGGGACCAGCATGCCCGCCCTCGGCATCCAGCCCGGAATCGCCAAGCAGCAGGCCATCCGCGACGCCCGTACGCTCCGCGCCCTCGCCGAGAACCACGGCACCGGAACGGACATCGGCTGAGCCCCCTGCCCCGCACGGCCTCTTCTTGATTACTCTGGAGGGCGGCGGTGCCCCTGCGCACCCCGCCCCGCGACCAGAGGTCCACGAGAATCGAGACCGGCGGGGCTTTCCTGCGACCCAAGGAGT
Source organism: Streptomyces sp. NPDC058240 (assembly GCF_042882135.1). NCBI lineage: Bacteria > Bacillati > Actinomycetota > Actinomycetes > Kitasatosporales > Streptomycetaceae > Streptomyces > Streptomyces sp. NPDC058240. The sequence goes on along the minus strand of NZ_JBHVWT010000004.1, from coordinate 19,732 downwards.
GACTCCTTCCAGCAATGGACGGATCGTCCGGTAGTACCTGCGCCGCCCCTTCCCCGGAGGCGGCGGCATGACCACCCCCCTGCTGCTTCTGAGCGCGGCATTCCTTCTCATCCTCGCCAACGGATTCTTCGTGGCAGCCGAATTCGGGCTCGTCACGGTGGAACGGCCGGACGCCGAGCGCGCCGCGGCCGAGGGCGACCGGCGGGCCCGCACCGTCGTCGAAGCCCTGCGTGAACTCTCCTTCCAGCTCTCCGGCACCCAGCTCGGCATCACCATCACCTCACTGGTCGTCGGCATGCTCGCCGAGCCGGCACTCGCCCAGTTGCTGGAGGTCCCCCTCACCGCGACCGGCCTGCCCGACGGCGCGGTCCCCGGCATCAGCGTGGTGATCGGGATGATGGCGGCCTCCGCCGTCCAGATGGTGATCGGCGAACTCGTGCCCAAGAACTGGGCGGTCTCCCGGCCGCTCCAGGTCGCCCGGTTCGTCGCCGGCCCCCAGCACCGTTTCTCCGCCGTCTTCCGGCCGGTGATCAGCCTGCTGAACACCGTGGCCAACCGGCTGGTGCGACTGCTGGGCGTCGAACCCACCGACGAGCTGGCCTCCGCCCGCACCCCCGGGGAGCTGGTCTCCCTGGCCCGGCACTCGGCCGAGGCCGGCACCCTCGAACAGGACACCGCGGATCTCTTCGTACGGACCCTCTCGCTCGCCGGGCTCACCGCCCAGCACGTCATGACCCCCCGGGTGAAGGTCAGCGCCCTGCAGTCCTCGGCGACCGCACAGGACGTCCTCAACCTCACCCGCGCCACCGGCCTCTCCCGCTTCCCCGTCTACCGGGAGCGGATCGACGAGGTCGTCGGCATGATCCACCTCAAGGACGCGCTCGCCGTGCCCGCCCAGGACCGGCTGCGCACCCCGGCCGGACGGATCGCCGTAGCGCCGCTGCTGGTCCCGGAGACCCTGCCCGTCGAACAGCTGCTCCAGCGACTCCGCAATGAGCAGCCGATCGCCGTTGTGGTCGACGAATACGGCGGCACCGCCGGCGTCGTCACCCTCGAAGACATCATCGAGGAGCTCGTCGGCGAGGTCAGGGACGAGCACGACGCCGAGGGCGCCGACCGGCCCGAACTGGCCCCCGCCACCGCGGAGGACGGCTGCCAGGCCTGGGACGCCGAAGGCAGCTGCCGGGTTCTCACCCTGCGCCGGATAGGACTCGACGTCCCCGACGGACCGTACGAGACCGTGGCCGGACTCGTCGCCGATCTGCTGGGACGCATCCCCGCCCCCGGCGACCGGGCCGAGCTGCCCGGCTGGCGGATCTCCGTCCGCCAGGTCGGCCACTACCGCGCCGAGAAGGTCCGCTTCGTGCGCACGGCCGGGCCGGCCGGTGCCGGGGCCCCGGTGGCCCATGAGCTCCTGGAGGCCGTGCGATGAGCCTGGTCCAACTGCTCTTCGCCGGGCTCCTCGTGCTGGCGAACGGCTTCTTCGTCGGTGCCGAGTTCGCCCTCGTCTCCGTACGGCGCAGCCAGGTCGAGCCGCTCGCGGCGGCCGGGTCGGGCCGGGCCCGCCAGGTGCTGTACGGACTGGAGAACCTGCCGCAGATGATGGCCGCCGCCCAGTTCGGCATCACCGTCTGCTCACTGACCCTCGGCGCCGTCGCCGAACCGACCGTCGCCCATCTGCTGGAGCCGGTCTTCCAGGCGGTCCACCTGCCCGAGGGCCTCATCCATCCGCTCGGCTACGTCCTGGCACTCGTCTTCGTGGTCTTCCTCCACCTCGTCATCGGCGAGATGGTCCCGAAGAACCTCGCGATGGCGGCGCCGGAGAAGACCGCGCTCTGGCTCAGCCCCGGACTCGTCGGCTTCGCCCGCCTCTGCCGCCCGGTCACCGCCGCACTGGGCGCCTGCGCCCGGCTGGTACTCCGGATCTTCGGCGTCGAACCGAAGGACGAGGTGGAGGCCGTCTTCACCAGCGAGCAGCTCAACCGGCTCGTCGAGGACTCCGGCCAGGCCGGACTGCTGGAGCCGGAGGCGCAGGAGCGGCTGGAGGACGCACTGGAGCTGGGCAGCAGGCCGGTCACCGACGTGCTGCTCAGCCGAGCCTCCCTGGTGACCGTGGACCCGTCCGTCACCCCGCACCGGATCGAGGAGCTGACCGTACGCACCGGCTACTCGCGCTTTCCCGTGTGCGCGGAGGGCGGCGGTCCGTTCATGGGCTATCTGCACGTCAAGGACGTCCTGGACCTGGAGGACGGCGAGCGGGCCGTCCCCCAGCACGTATGGCGCCCGATGGCGACCGTACGGGCCGAACTGCCCCTGGACGACGCCCTGACCGTGATGCGCAGGGCGGCGACGCACCTGGCACAGGTCGCCGACGCGTCCGGCCGGATTCTCGGCCTGGTCGCCATGGAGGACGTCCTGGAGATGCTCGTCGGCGAGGTGCGGGACCCGGCCCACCGGGTCGGGGTCCCGCGCCGGGCGGCAGAGCCCGCGAGCACGACGACCGGCTACGGCGAACTCACCGCGTCGGTCCGCTAGCAACACCTTCCGGGTTGCCGGAGGGGCCGTCGCCCGGTCCCTCCGGCAACCGGGGACTCACAGGCCCGGCGGCTCCTGCGGCCCCCGGTCCGTCGGCCCCCGGCCGGACAGCACCTCGCCGTACGCCTGCATCAGGTCCGGCAGCCGCAGGGTGGCCAGATCGTCCCGGCCCGGCACGGACGCATAGCCGGAGAGCCGCAGATCGCGGTAGGCGCAGCTCTTCTCGTACAGGGTGCGCAGGAACCGTCCGTTGCCCAGCTCGTCGATCCAGCCCTGCTCGACGACATGGCCGCTGATGGAACGCAGCTCGTCCAGGGACTCCTCGTCCCACGCGTCGCCGTTCTCCGCCGCCAGCACCTCGCCGATCGAGGTGAGCTCCAGCGGCCGGTAGCTCGGGAAGTCCACCCGGGTGGTGAAGCGCGAGGAGAGCCCCGGATTGGTGGCCAGCAGCCGGTCCATGCCCTCCGGGTAGCCCGCGAGGATGACGACGAGATGGTCCCGGTTGTCCTCCGCGCGCTTGAGGAGGACCTGCAGGGCCTCGTCGCCGTACGCGTCGCCCTTGCTGTAACCGCTGTTGGCGAGGCTGTACGCCTCGTCGACGAAGAGCACCCCGCCGAGCGCCGAGTCGATCAGCTCATTGGCCTTGACCGCGGTCTGGCCGAGGAACTCGCCCACCAGATCCGCCCGTTGGGCCTCGACCAGATGATCGCCGCCGAGCAGCCCCAGCGCGTAGAAGACCCGGCCCAGGATGCGGGCCACCGTGGTCTTGCCGGTGCCGGACGGGCCGGAGAAGACGAAATGGCGCTTCGGCGGCTGCACGGGCATCCCCTGGCCGGACCTCAGCCGCGCCATGTTCAGCTGCGCGGACAACGCCTTGACCTGGCGCTTGACGGGCTCCAGACCCACCATCCGCTCCAGCTCGGCCAGCGCCTCGGCGAGCAGCACCGGATCGCTGGGCCCCGCCGGGAACGGGGACGGCGGCTGTCCGGGCACCGCCGCCCTGCGCCGGGCCCCGCCGGACGGCGGCGGCATTCCGATGCCCGGAAGACCGGGCCCCTCACCGCCGGGCCGCAGCTCCCGGCCGTCCAGCGGATCGGCGCCGAGCAGCGGATCAGCCTCCGGCTGGGCCTCCGACACGGTGTTGTCCGTGCCGAGCCCGGCCAGCGACACGGCGGCCAGCCCCGCGGCCTCGTCGGAGCCCTCCAGGCCGTCGTAGTCGGCGATGGCGGCGAGCCGCGCAGAGGTGTCCATGAACGCCGGGTCGATGCGGTGCACCGCCCGGTAGAGCGGCAGGGCGGCGGCGCTGCGACCGGTGCCTTCGTGCGCACGGGCCAGCCAGTAGCGAAGCTCCTTGCGCTGCGGCTGCTCGCTGCGACAGCGCATCAGGGCGGTGGAGAGCAGCGGCTCGGCCTGCCCGTACATCTCCAGCCGCACCCGCGCCATGCCGCCGAACAGCCCCGCCTCGATGCCGAGCAGCGGATCGTCCGTCAGCTGCTCGGTGTTGCGTACGAGCTGCTCCCAGTCCTTGACCAGATACGAGCGGCAGGCATGCAGGAAACGCACCTGCGGGTCCGCGTCCACCGGCGGCAGGCCCGCGAGCGCCCGGTCCAGCTCGGGGACATGGCGGCCGTCCAGCCAGTGCGAGGCGTGCGCGAGCAGCAGATCGCGCGCGCTCTCCAGCACCGGCTGCACCCACCAGCCGAGCCAGTACCAGGAGTTGAGCGTGCGCCGATGGCGGGTGCGCTGCTCGCCGAAGCGCTCGCGATGGCGGTACATGCGCAGCAGCGCGGTCGTCGTGTCGACCCTCAGCGCATGGAGGCCGAGCCAGCCGTCCGCCATGCCGGGATCGAGGCGAACCGCGGCCCTGAACTCCTCCTCGGCCTGCGGGTAGGCGCCCATCGTGTAGGCGTCCACGCCGCGCAGCCAGGCGAGGTCGGCCGGGGCCTGTGCGCCCTGCGTGCCGATGTCCATCTGGTCCCCCACAAACCGTGCCCCCAGGATGTCCCGCCGCACGATTCTGCCCACCGGGGCGCGCCGAATCACTTTGCCGCGGACGGGAATTGACCGCACCGAGAGGCATCGTACCTGCGCAGGGAGTTTGCGACTAAGTGCGCCGCAGGCGGAAGGGAGACCGTGACCCAGGGTGAGCGGAATCCGTCGAACCGGCGTGGGGGAGGGGGCGCGAGGGCAGAACGAAGCCCCCGATCACGGGGGAACAATCGGGGGCTTCGCGTCCATGGGGGCTCCGAAAAGCCGCACATTGAGAACGTAAGACCTGTACCGCCCCCGGGTCAAGCAGAGTTGAGGCACTTGCGAGGCGATTTCCCACCATTCAATACGACGGAGTGCTGCGCTCACGTTCGGTGACGGAATGGTTCGCTCCTGCTTCCGTTCCGGGTCCCTCCAGCAACTCGTATCCCACGGGCAACTGCCGTACCAGGGCGTCCGCGTGGGAGCGTGAGGGATCGGCCGAGAAGTGCTCCGCCTCGGCCGCCGTCCACCCGTCCCAGAACTCCGAGAGCGCCGGCCCGTCCCTGCGGCGGCCGCGCTCCCAGGACTCCGCGGCGGCGAGATCCATCCACAACAGCCGGGCCAGCCGCGGCCGCAGCGCCCGGCGGCCGGCCCCGACCCCCTCGATCAGGACCACCGGTGCGGGCTCCAGCCCGCGCGGCGCTCCGAAACGCCGCGCGGTCCAGTCGTACGGCGCGTACCGCGCGCACTCGCCGCGCTCCAGTGGCCCGAGCACCTGCTCCTGCAGCCGGTCCACCCAGGTGAAGAAGGACCCGTGGGCGGCCAGGTCGTCCAGATGCAGGACCGGGGCGTCGTCGAGGGCTGCGGACAGGCGGGCGGCGAAGGTGCTCTTCCCCGACCCCGCGTGGCCGTCGACGGCGATCAGCCGTACCGGTCCGCAGGACGGCGGCAGGGCGCGCAGCCGCGCGGCGAGGGGCGAGAGGTCGTTCATGTCCACCAGCCTACGAGCCGCTCCGGAGCAGCCGCAGGTCACGCCAGTGGACCAGACCAATATTGGTTTACCGATGCGAGTCGAATCGCTGGCCGGATCCGGCCACGACCCGCGATAGTTGGCGCACTGTCGTGCACCTGCCGCCCCACTCCGCTTACGACCGGGGGTCTCGCCCATGAACAGACCGACCTCACGCAGAACCGTGCTGACTGCCGCGCTCGCGGCAGCGGCCACCGCCGGCGCGGTGTCGTCCGCCGGCTCCGCGACCGCCGCTGTTCCGTCCGCCGTCCCGTCCGACGCCTCCACGGCAGCGGGCCCTGCCGTGGACAACGGTTCCTGGCACACCTACACGGACTGGCGCGCCGGTTCCGGCGCCGGGACGCGCGCCGTGGCGGGCCGCCGCCCCGGTCTGGTGATCGGGTACGCCGAGGGGCGCAGCGACTACACCGATCCGCACACCGGCACGACCGCCACCTGGGAGTACGCGACCTGGACCTCTCCGGTCCACTGGTCCACCGTCCCGGCGACCGAGGTGATCGCCTCCTGGAACGCGGAGACCCCGGCGGGCACCTGGATCCAGATCGAGCTCCAGGGCCGCTACTCGGACAGCACCTCGACACCCTGGTACGTGATGGGCCGCTGGGCCTCCGGCGACGGCGACATCCGTCGTACCTCCGTCGACGACCAGACCGACGGCAAGAGCTCCGTCTGGACCGACACCTTCTCGGTGGACGACCCCGCGAGCGGACTGCGACTGGTCTCGTACCGGCTGCGGCTCACCCTCCACCGCACCCCGGGCAGCCGCCTGACGCCCACCGTCCGGCGGCTCGGCGCGATGGCGTCCGACATCCCGGACCGCTTCACCGTGCCGGCCAGCATCCCCGGCCTCGCCCGTGAGCTGCGGGTGCCGCGCTACTCGCAGAACGTCCACGCGGGCCAGTACCCCGAGTACGACAACGGCGGCGAGGCCTGGTGCAGCCCCACCTCCTCGCAGATGATCATCGAGTACTGGGGACGCCGCCCGACCGCCGAGGACCTCGCCTGGGTCAAGCCCGGCCTGGCCGACCCGCAGGTCTGCCACGCCGCCCGGTTCACCTACGACTATCAGTACGAGGGCTGCGGCAACTGGCCGTTCAACGCCGCGTACGCCGCGACGTACGACGAGATGAGCGCGGCGGTGACCCGGCTGGACTCGCTCGCGGACCTGGAGACGCTGATCCGCGCGGGCATCCCGGCCATAACGTCGCAGTCCTTCCTCAAGGAGGAGCTGACCGGCGCGGGATACGGGACCTCCGGCCATCTGATGACCGTGATCGGGTTCACCGCGGACGGCGACGTGATCGCGAACGACCCGGCCTCGCCGAGCAACGAGGCCGTGCGCCGGGTCTACAAGCGCAGGGAGTGGGAAAATATCTGGCTCCGCACCAAGCGCTACGACGCGAACGGCAACGTCAGAAGCGGTACGGGAGGCGTCTGCTACCTCTACTGGCCCGCCCGGCCGACACCGGCTCAGCGCCGGGTGCTGAAGTCGTTCGGCCTGCTCTGAGCATGTGCGGAGCTACGGCCGCCTCGACCACCTGACGGCAGCGTTCCCGGCCGTCCTGGGTGAGGTGGCCGCCACCTGCGGCTTTGCTTTCGAGAGGGCCTCTGGCCTGCGCCGGAGGCCCTTTCTGGGCTTTCAGGGGCTTGCCGCGTCAGGCAGCGAAGAGTCCCCTCAGGAGTCCCTCGGGCAGTGCTGAAAGTCCCTGGGCGGAAGTAGGGCGCCAGGGCGATCATGGCAGTGCCGCAGACGGCATCGAGTCACCAAGTGGAAGAGCCCGACCCGGTCGAAGCTGTCCTTCACGTCGCAGCGAGTCCGGAACCGGGCGGCTCAGCCGAGGTTGTCACTCGACGTGGAGTTGCGGATCATGCGCACGTTGGGCAGCCTTCCTCGCCAAATCTCTCGTTCACCTGTGGCCTTGAATCCGTAGCGCTCGTAGAAGTGGACCGCGCGCTCGTTGTACTCGGTGACCCATAGGCGCATGGGTGCGCTTCCTGCCCAGGCCAGGAATTCGCTCATCATTCGCCCCCCGACACCTTCGCCCTGGGCCTCGTTCAACAGATACATCGGCCCGAGGGTGACCACGTCGTCCCGGCGGCCGCAGAGGAATCCGACGATCTCCGTACCGGAGCGGACGACACGGCAGAACAGCAGGTCCGGCCGTTGCTTCGCCGCCACTATGAACTCCCGCCACTGAGCGATCCCTTCCGGGGTGGCGGAGGAGCCTCGGTGCTCACGTATCCATCTTTCGTCTATCCCTGCCTCCTCGTTGGGATACGTCTGCAGCCAGGCTCTCAACTGCACAGGCCCCAGAGACTCGGCGTCCTCGGCGTGGGGGGCTTCGATCACGTGGGTCATAGCGGCCGTCCTCGACGATGCCCCGCGAGCACCTCGCACGGCTCCAATTGGCGTCAGCCCGTAGTCGAGCTCAACCGGTCCGTCGCCTTGGCAAGGGCGAACGGACCGCAGGTGGTCGGTCGTCCTGCTGCGCAAGGCCGCCGAGCTGGTGTGACGGCCGGCGGCCGCCGCTACCGCCCCGGCGTGCTGCCGCGCACGACCGGCTCCGCAGGAAGCAGCAGCCCGCTCGTCGGGACGGCGGCGGGGTCCTCGACGGCGGTGATCAGCCGGTCGACGAGGACGTGGGCGATGGCGGCCAGGGGCAGGCGCGCGCTGGTGAGGGCGGGCTGGAGCAGCGTGCAGAGCGGGATGTCGTTGAAGCCGGTGACGGCGACGTCGTCGCCGACGACGAGGCCTGCAGCGCGGACGGCCTGGTAGGCGGTCAGGGCGAGCCAGTCGCTTGCGCAGACCAAGGCGGTCGGGCGGTCGGGGCCGGTGAGCAGGCGCTCGACGGCATGGGAAAGCGCGGCCGGGTCGTCGTCGGGGACGCCGACCTCGAAGGCACCGTCGGGGGCGGCGGCCGCGGCTTGCAGGAAGCCGGCCCTGCGGTCGGCGAGCCAGGGCAGGGACGCGGCGGAGTTGAGGTAGCAGATCCGGCGGTGGCCCTGGTCGAGCAGGAGTCCGGCCAGGGCGGCGGTGGCGGCGGTGGAGTCGATGTCCACCCAGTTCTGCGGGCGGCCGGGGGCGGTGCGGCCGAAGGCGGCGAACGGGAAGCCGGCCTCGGTGAGCACGTCGACGCGGGGGTCGTCGTGGACGACGTCGGAGAGGACGAACCCGTCGACCTGGCGGGCCGCGATCAGGCCGTTGAAGGACCTGGCGACTGCTCCGGCGCCCTGCTGTGGGTCGGAGCGGAACACCAGGATGCGGTGGCCGACGGCGTCGGCGGCGGTCACCAGCGCCTGGAGGAAGCCGCCCATCAGGGGGTTGGGGTCGGCGGGGTTGTCGGCGGGGGCGGGATAGCCGATGACCTTGCGGGTGCCGGTGCGCAGGCTGCGTGCGGACTGGTCGGGCTGGTAACCGAGTTCGTCGATGGCGGCGGTGACCCGGGCGAGGGTGGTGGCGCGCAGCCGGTGGGGTGCGTTGAGGGCGTTCGAGACGGTCTGGCGGGAGACTCCGGCCGCGTGTGCGACATCCTCGATGGTCACCTGTCGAGCGGTCATCGTTCCTCTGTGGTCGGCGGGCTGGGGGGTGGGGGGTGGCCGCCCCCAGCCCCCGGTTGTCAGTGCTCGCGGGTCAGGGTGAGCAGGCCACCGGTCGGCACGGTCACCGGGTTGACCCCGGCGACGAGGTCGAGCACCGTCTCGGACAGGATCTCACCATGGCAGTCCTGGACGCGGGCGAGGTCCTGTTCCGGTCGGGTGGCGGTCAGGAGCACCACGGGGTCGCCGTCCGCGTTGGCGACGAGCAGGGTCTGCGGGCCGTCCGCGGCGTGCCGGTCCGGGAGGGCGACGGGCAGCGGCGCGTAGCGTGCGACCACGGTGGTGTGGTGGTCGCGGGCGCGGACCAGGGGATAGCCGAGGTCCGGCCGCACGGGTTCCAGGACGCCGAGCTGGAGGACATCGGCGTACCGGCGGAAGACACCGAGCCAGAAGCGCAGGGTGGCGAGCTGGTCAGGGCTCTGGGCGGCGAGGTCGACGGAGATCTGCGGCACCGAGAACAGGGCGTTGACGAGGTGGACGGCAATGGACTCGGGCGTTTCGGCGGAGTGCCACGTGATCATGTCGGCGTGGACGGCGAGCGGGCCCGCGGTGAGCCGGCAGTCGACGGTGCGCTGGCGGTTCTCGGCGGGGCTGAGCGGGCAGTCGATGGCGCGGACCATGGTGGCGTACGGCCACAGCCCCGGGCTGACGTACGGCTGGCGGTGCTCGACGATCACGTCCGGCCGGGTGCGGCGCAGACGGGTGTCGAGGTCGGCGAGCAGCTGGAGCACGCCCTCGTGGACGGCGGTGCGGTCGGCGCCGGCCGGGGCGGGCGGAGGGTCGGTGACGGCGAAGCGGTCGATGAAGTCGAGCTTCAGACCGTCCATGTCCCACTGCTCGACGGCGCGGGAGACCTTCTCGACCAGGTAGGCGCGGACCTCGGGGTGGCGGGGGTCGGGTACGGCCGCGTCCAGGTGGGGCTCCTCGCGCAGGATCATGCCCTGGAAGCGGTCCCAGGCGTCGTTGTGCCGGCCGATGAACGGCACCGCGTACCAGAGGAGGTAGGCGAGGCCGAGCCGGTGGACCTCGGCGACATGGGCTGCGGGGTCCGGGAAGGCCGCCGGGTTGGGCTCCCAGTCGCCGCAGTGGCCGTAGCCGCGGGCGCGGTCGGTGGTCTGCCAGCCGTCGTCGACGATGATGCTCTCGCAGCCGACGGCCGCGGCGAGGGCGGCCTGGCGCTCGACGGCGGCGGTGTCGACGTTCTGGTGGAGGCTGTACCAGGTGGAGTAGGCGGGCATCCGGGCGGCGGGGGCGATGCCGGGGTGGTCCAGGCCCTCGGCCCACCAGTCGGTGACGGCCTGCAGGGTGGCGGCGAAGTGGCGGTCGCTGAGGTCGATCCGCAGCCGCAGCGGCGGCCCGTCCGGGGTGAGGTCCTGCTCCACGGTGAAGGCGAACTCGCCGCTCTCCTCCACCACACCGGCGCCGACGCGCACGGGTGCGGAGGTCTCGCCGGCGGCGGCGGTGCACAGAGCGCGGTCGTCGGCGCCGACCAGACTGGCGACGGGGGCGCCCAGGGCGAGCGAGACGGTCCGGGGGGCGGCCCAGGACGGTGGCAGCCAGCGGGAGGCGTTGGTGTCCGGGGTCCAGTAGGCGGTGGCCCCGACGCAGGGGATCCGCCATTCGGCGCGGACGGTGGCCGCGGCCGACGCCGTGACCTCGATCAGGGCCACACCGTCGCCGGCCGGGGTGAGGGCAGTCTCCAGCCGGTCGCAGCCGAGCCCGGTGAGGTGGACGGTGAGCGGGGCGTCGGCACCGTGGAGCAGCCCGGTGGCGAGCTGCTGGTGGACGACGGTGTCGGGGGTCGCGTCGGCCGGCGTGTTGGGGCGCCAGACCGGGACGGACTGCTGCGGGACCGCGGGTGCTTCGGTGGTCATGGTGGTCACTCCTTGGTGGCCCCGGCCAGCAGGCCGGAGATGAACTGGCGTTGCAGGACCAGGAAGAGGGCCATCACGGGGACGGCGGCGATGGCGGCGGCGAGCAGGACCTGCGCGTAGTTGGTGGTCGCAAGGCCCTGCAGGGTGGCGGTGGCCACGGGCAGCGTGTACATGTCGGGGCTGCGCAGTGCGATCAGCGGCCAGACGAACTGGTTCCAGCCGCCGAGGAAGACGAACAGCGCGAGCGCCGCGATGACCGGCCGGTTGACCGGGATGACGATCCGCCACAGCACCCGCAGTTCGCCGGCGCCGTCGACGCGGGCCGCGTCCAGGAGTTCGTCGGGCATGGAGCGCAGTGCCTGCCGCATCAGGAAGATGCCGAACGGGGTGACCAGGCCCGGGAGGATGACGGACTGGTAGGAGTCGATCAGGCCCAGCTTCATCATCATCTCGAAGATCGGGATGAGCATCACCGTGTCGGGGAGGACGAGGGTGCTGAGCAGCAGGACGAAGAACAGATTGCGCCCGCGGAACTCGAACTTGGCGAAGGCATAGCCCGCGAGGACCGAGACGACGACCGCGCCGACCGTCTGAACGCCCGCCACCAGCACGGTGTTGAACAGGACGCGGGTGAGCCCGATGGAATCCTGGAGCCCCTGGAGGTTCTCCATGAGGTGACCGCCGGGCAGCAGCTTCGGCGGCCAGGAGAACACGTCGCTGTTCTCCTGCGTGGCGGCCATGGCGAGCCAGTAGAACGGACCGACGCAGAGCCCGAAGGCGCCCGCGAGGAGCAGGGTGAGGAGGAGGCTGCGGCGCTTCACTTGCGCTCTCCCATCAGGCGGACCTGCAGGAAGCCGAGTACGGCCACGATCAGCGCGAGCGCGTAGGCGAGAGCCGAGGCGTAGCCGAAGTCGAAGTATTTGAAGCCGTTGTTGTAGAGGTACATGGTGACCGTCAAGGTGGCGTTGTCGGGGCCGCCGCCGGTGAGGACGTACGGCTCGTCGAAGAGCTGCAGGGTGCCGATGGTGGAGAGCACCACGGTGAGGAGCAGGATCGGGCGCAGCTGGGGAAGGGTGATGGAGACGAAGCGGCGGATCGGTCCCGCGCCGTCGACCTTCGCGGCCTCGTACAGCTCCTGGGGAATGCCCTGCAGGCCGGCGAGGTAGATCACCGCGTTGTAGCCGGTGTAGTGCCAGGTGATGACGAGGACGACGCCGACGCGGGCCCAGAAGGGGCTGCCGAGCCAGTTCACCCGGTCGATGCCGAACAGGGAGAGGACCCAGTTCAACAGTCCGGCGTCGCGGTTGAGGATCACGGAGAACATCACGCCCGCGGCGACCAGACCGGTCAGCGAGGGGACGAAGACGCCGAGCCGCCAGAGCGGGCGCAGCCAGACCTTGGTGGAGTTGAGGCCGAGGGCGACGAGCAGGGCGAGGCCGAGCATCAGCGGCACCTGGACGACCAGGATCAGCGCGGTGTTCTTCAGCGCGGTCCAGAACAGCGGGTCGTTCAGCAGGCGCTGGTAGTTGTCGAGCCCGGTGAAGTGCCGACCGGCGCCGTTGCCGGTGGTGAGGCTGATCCAGAGCGAGGCGACGATGGGGTACGCCTTGAAGATTGCGAAGCCCAGCACGGCGGGCATGATCAGCAGGTACGGGACGGAGGTGGGGGTCAGCAGTCGGCGGCGGCCCGGGCGGGTGCGGCCGGTCCGGTCGGTGGTGCCGCGGCCGGCCGGGGTGGCGGTGGCGGGAGCGTGTTCGGACGGGGCGAGGGACATGGTGGTCAGACCGCCTGCTGCCGACCGGTCTGCTGGGCAAGCTGCTCGGCGGCCTTCTTGAGGGCGTCGGCCGGGTCGGCGCCCTTGATCAGCACCTGGCTCTGGGCGTCGCTGGCGAACTTGAGGGCGCGGGCGTAGTCGCCGGTGAAGTTGGTGGCCCGGGCGTCGGCGGAGAGCGATTCGACGAAGGGCTTCAGCACCTTCTGGCCGCCGTAGAAGGGGTGCGGCGCGCTGAACTTCGGGTCGTCGTACGCCGCCTTGAGGGCGGGGAAGACGCCGCCGGAGGCGAACATCCGGTTGATCTGGGCGGGCTTGGTGAGCGCGTACTCGATGAATTGCCAGGCGGCCTTGCGGCGCGTGCTGGAGCCGGAGACGGTCAGGTAGGTGGAGTTGACGATGGCGTTGCGCTTGCCCCCGGGAACGGCGGCGGGCGGCTGCATGGAGCGCCACTTCCCCTTCTGCTCGGGGAACGTGGAGGCCAGATACTCCACGGCCCAGGCCGCCTCCGCGTAGGTGGCGAGCTTCCCCTGGCTGAGCAGGCGCTTCTCGGTGCCCTGGCCCGCGGTGTCGGCGATCAGGCCGGCGTCGTTGAGCCGCTTGATGATGGTGAGGGCCTTGACGGCGGCCGGGGAGGCGAGCGTGATCTTCCCGTCCTGGTCGAAGTAGAAGACGTCCTGGAGTTGCATCAGGTTCTGGAAGAAGTCCATGTCCTGGGTGGCGCCGGTCTTGTCGAGCCCGAGCAGCCGGACACCGGTGGCGTCGAGGATCTTCGACCCTGCGGCGGTCATGTCGTTCCAGTCGCTGATGTCGGCGGGGTCGACACCGGCCTTCTCGAAGTGGTCGTGCCGATAGAAGAGACCGAGCGGGTTGACCTCCCACGGGAGGGCGTGGGCGGCCTTGTCCTTGCCTATGACGGTCGGCCACAGACCCTTGGCGAAGGCGTCCTTGTACTTGTCGGCGCCGAGCCTGGACAGGTCGGCGATGCCGTCGGGGAACTTGTCCAGGTAACCGGGCAGGTAGTCGACGCCGATGTGCAGGACGTCCGCGAGGCCCTTGCCGCCCGAGGCGAGGCCGACGGTGATCTTGTCCCAGATGGCCGGGTTGCCGACGTCCTGGACGTCGACCTTGATGCCGGGGTTGTCCCGCTCGAAGGAGGGGACGACGCTGCGCAGGCCCTCGGCCGCGGTGGTCCAGCTCCAGACGGTGATCCTGCCGCTGTCGCCTCCGGCGCTGCCCGATCCGTTGTCGCCGCAGGCGGTGAGGCCGAGTCCGGCGACGGAGGCGGTGGCGAGCTGAAGCAGACGGCGGCGGCTCAGTTGGTGGGACATGTGGGCTCCTGGGAGTGGGACATGGAGTGGGACGTGGGGCGGGTGAAGGCGTGCAGCGCCTCGGTGAGCAGGTCCGCCGCGGCGTCGGGGGTCGAAGCGTGGGGAGACAGCCGGATCCACTCGTCGCGGCGGGTGGTGATGACTCCGCCCGCTTCTAGGGCGCGGTGGACGGAGGCGGGATCATGACCGGGCAGCCGGAAAGCGCCGATGCCGCCGCGCTCCTGGGGCCCGAGCCCGTCCAGCAGGACCTCGGCACCGGCCTGGCGTGCACGATCCAGCAGTTCGTCGAGGACGGCGCGGATGCGACCGCCGACGACGGCCGGTCCGCCCTGGCCGACCAGGTCGTCGATCGCCGCGCCGATGGCCGCGGCGGCCGGGAAGTCCGGGTTGGTGGCGAGGTGGGCGGCGGCCCCGGGCAGCGGCTGCGCCGGATGCCGCGGCGCGAAGGGCTCCGCGACGCCGGCCCAGCCACCGAGCCCGGGAGTCAGGCGCTCTGCGCACCGGTCGCGGATCAGTAGCAGTGCGGCTCCCCAGCCGGCCCGTAGCCACTTCTGGCCGCCGCTGACGAGGATGTCGGCGGCATCCGCTTCGAGTGCGACGGCGCCCAGGCCCTGGATGGCGTCGACGATCAGCAGTCGGCCGGGCCCGAGGACCTCCTTGAGGGCGGCGAGCGGTGCCAGGTGGCCGGTGAGCGAGTCGACGGCGCTGACGGTGAGGGCGGTGACATCGGGAGTGAGGTGGCGGCGCAGGAGGTCGGGGGTGATGTGCCGCTGCCCGGCCGGGTCGACGAGACGGACGGCGGGGCCGCCGCGGCCGGCGAAGCGGAGCCAGGGGTAGAGGTTGGCGGGGAACTCGCCACGGGGCACCAGGACGGTGCCGGGGCCGTGGAGTGCGGCGGCCACGGTGAACAGGCCGTTGCTGGTCGACGGGGCGAGGGCGATTTCGTGCGGACGGGCGTCGAGCAGCCGGGCCGCCGAGGCCAGGGCGGCGTCGCCGAGGGCGAACAGCCGGTCGAGGTCGGCGGGGTCGACGCGGGCGGCGAGCGCGGTCGCGTCGGCGAGCGCGGCGGCGGCCGGGCGGGAGAGCGGGCCGACCCTGGCGTAGTCGAGGTAGCCCACCATCGGACCGCGGGCGGGAGCTGGACCGGGGGCCGCGGGGGTTGCGGCTTCGGGTGCCTGATGTATTTGATCGTTCAAAAATTTGCCCTAACAGAGCTTTCTGCACGTACTTTCCGGGGATTTGAAGGTTCACATTAAGGAGATCAGATCGACCCGACAAGAGGTTCGGCGCAACTGCTTTCCGGCGAGCCGGCCGCAGGCCCCGCGCGGGCGGGCGGCGGGCGGTTCACCAGCACGCGCTCCGCTTCGACGAGAGCCGAGCGCTGCCGTCCTGCAGCACTTCGCCTGGCAGACGCCGGATCGTCAGCCCGGCCGGAGAGCCGGCGCTCCGCCGACGCCGCCCTGCGCGAGTCGCTCGCGGGGCTGACCAACCCGCTCCTGTTCAAGCGGTGCGCCGGGTTGGAGGCCTCCGGACCTGTCGCGGCTGCCCGCCACGCCCTGCGGCCGTCGGCCCGCCGCATCCAGCACCCGCGCAAGGAGAGCGATGTCGGTGCCGTAAATGACGCCGGTAGCGAGGACGAGCTGGTCCCGGGCGGGCGGCGAGGACGGTGGTGAAGCCGGATCTCGGCGTCGATGACGCGCACGGTCGGGGGACCGATCCGGGTCAGGGCCGAGCCGTCGCGGCGCGCTGTTTCTCCGGACTCCGATGCTCCTCGCCAGTAGACATGCGCAGCTTCTCGGCGCGCAGGCGACGGGACGGAACGTCCGCTGCTTCGGCAGCGCTCACTTCGGAGACCCGCGATGCGTAACCAGTCCGATGTTCATCCCGGCGGTTCTGTAACTGCCGCGATGCAGGACGTGGTCTGCGTGGAGTATGTGCGGTCCGAGGTCGGTGCACTTGTCATGCATTGGTCTCGGGGTTCAGCGCTGTCGACGACTCAGAGAAGGCACGGTGGACCTGCCCCGCCACCGAAGCCGGAGACGGGCAGACCCATGAAGCGGTTCGGTGCGCCTCCAAGGCACGCTGAGGCGCGACCATCGCAGGGACTCTTCGGGGAATTTCACGTCTGTCCCGGGGAGATTCCAGGGACTTCGCTGTGCAAGCAGGGAAGGCCCTGACAGTGCTGAAAGATGGAGCAGAGCTGGTCAGGGCATCGGCTCAGCGCCGGGTGCTGAAGTCGTTCGGCCTGCTGTGAGCGGGTGCGGCGCCACGGGCGTACCTCTGACGGCCTGACCCGGTACACGTCCCGGCCCCGCCGGCATGCTGCTCGTGCCGACGGGGCCGGGAACGTCTTCCCGAGTGGTCAGCGCACCCGGAGCGCCTCGCGGATCGTGGCGAACAGGTCGGTCTGGTCGGTGACGCCCAGGACGCGGTAGGCCTGCGGGCCCTGAGCCGCGATCCGGACCTCGGTACCGGTGTGCTCCTGGGACTCGCCGGGCGGGTTGGTCGAGTAGTTCACCTTGATCTGCTGGCCCTCGTCGGTGACCAGCGTGGAGGACAGGCCGGGCGGCTGGGCCTCCAGGGGCACGATCTGGCTGCTGTGGCCGTGGTCGGCGGTGGTGACGACGAGGGTGTCGGGGTGCTTGGCGGCGTACGCGCGGGCCGTCTTCACCGCGCGGTCGAACGCCGCGGTCTCGCCGATCTGGCCGCACGGGTCGGCCGCGTGGTCCTGCTTGTCGATCGACGCGCCCTCGACCTGGAGGAAGAAGCCCTTCTTGCTGTGCTGGCGCTTCTGCTTGGCCTCCAGGAGCTGGATGGCCTTGGTGGTCTGGTCGGCGAGGTTCGGGGTGCCGGAGGGCCGGTTCGGGTTGGACGTCACGCAGCGCTGCGGGGCGGTCCCGCCGACCGCGGCGGTCCTGCCGGTCCACTCGGTGGGAACGTTGCCGGGCGCGAAGAGCCCGAGCACCGGCTTGCCGCCCTTGACCGACTTCAGGGAGGCGTTGTCGGTGACGACCTGGTAACCCAGCTTCCGCGCCTGCTCGGTGACGGTCAGGCCCTTGTACTTGCCGGCGGTCACCTTCTGGTCGAAGCGCTGCTTGCCGCCGCCGAGGAGCACATCGACCTTGTGGTTGACGCTCTGCTCGGCGATGGAGCCGGGGCCGCCCTTGGCGATGGTGTCGGTGGGGCACTTGGCCATGTCGGCGGGGCCCTGGCAGGAGCGGTCCGTGGCGTGCGAGGCGAGGACGGCCGGGGTGGCGTCGGTCAGCTCGGCGGTGGTCACCGAGCCGGTTGCGTAGCCGCCCTTCTGCGCCAGTTCCAGAATGGTCGGCACGGCCTTGTCGGTGCCCGGCGTCTTGGAGATCCGCCCGTTGACGGTCTTCACGCCGGTCGCCCAGCCGGTGCCGCTGGCCGCGGAGTCGGTGACGTAGTCCGGTGTGCCGTCCGCGTGCACGGCGTAGGTCGTGTACGCGCCGGTCAGCGGGAACTTGTCCATGTTCAGGCGGCCGGCCGCGCCCACGGTGTAGTCGCGGGCGAGGGTGATCTCCGAGTCGCCCATGCCGTCACCGATGAGCAGGATGACGTTCTTCGCCTTGCCGCCCTTGATGGCGTCCCTCGCGTGCTCCTTCGTGCCGTACGCACCGGCCGTCGCCGTGAGGGCGACGGCGGCGGTGGCAGTGGCGACGAGGACCGCACCGGTGGCTGTCAGGTGACTGCGGGACAGGCGCTGTCTGGGCATGGAAATCTCCTTGATCCGGTCGGCGGGGAGCACCGACGACGATCACCTCATCAGCGGCGGGTGAACCGCCGGTGACGTCGAAGCCGCGTCCGTCCTGCCGGAACATGGCATGAGGAGCCCGCCGGCCCGGCCCGCTGTCGCGAGCACGGCCGCACGGCAGCGGGCCCCGGCGGAACGGAATCCGCCGGGGCCCGCTGCCCGGATGTGTACGGCCGGGGCCGGTGTCAGTCCGTGCCGGACTCCATCGCGGCACGGTCCAGCATCGTCTCCTCGTCCGTGGCCTCGCCGCGCGAGGCGATCGCCTGGGCGCCGCCCTGGTCCATCGCGCCGATCAGGCCGGTCGAGGCGGCCTGTGCGGCGCCGATCGGCGTCGGGTGGCCGGTGCCGACCAGGCCCAGGCCCGCGTACTGCTCCAGCCGCGCACGGGAGTCCGCGATGTCCAGGTTCCGCATGGTGAGCTGGCCGATCCGGTCCACCGGGCCGAACGCCGAGTCCTCGGTGCGCTCCATGGAGAGCTTGTCGGGGTGGTAGCTGAACGCCGGGCCCGTGGTGTCGAGGACCGAATAGTCCTCGCCGCGCCGCAGCCGCAGCGTCACCTCGCCGGTGACGGCCGCGCCGACCCAGCGCTGCAGCGACTCGCGGATCATCAGCGCCTGCGGGTCCAGCCAGCGGCCCTCGTACATCAGCCGGCCGAGCCGCCGGCCCTCGTTGTGGTACGCGGCCAGGGTGTCCTCGTTGTGGATCGCGTTGACCAGGCGCTCGTAGGCGATGTGCAGCAGCGCCATGCCGGGCGCCTCGTAGATGCCGCGGCTCTTGGCCTCGATGATCCGGTTCTCGATCTGGTCGGACATGCCGAGACCGTGGCGGCCGCCGATCGCGTTGGCCTCCATGACGAGGTCGACCGGGGAGGCGAACTCCTTGCCGTTGATGGTGACCGGGCGGCCCTGGTCGAAGCCGACCGTCACGTCCTCCGTGGCGATCTCCACGGACGGGTCCCAGAACCGCACGCCCATGATCGGGTCGACCGTCTCGACGCCGGTGTCGAGGTGCTCCAGGGTCTTGGCCTCGTGCGTGGCGCCCCAGATGTTGGCGTCCGTGGAGTAGGCCTTCTCCGTCGAGTCCCGGTACGGCAGCCCGTGCGCGAGCAGCCACTCGGACATCTCCTTGCGGCCGCCGAGCTCCGTGACGAAGTCCGCGTCCAGCCAGGGCTTGTAGATCCGCAGGTGCGGGTTGGCGAGCAGCCCGTACCGGTAGAACCGCTCGATGTCATTGCCCTTGAACGTGGAGCCGTCGCCCCAGATCTGCACCCCGTCCTCGAGCATCGCCCGTACCAGCAGCGTGCCGGTCACGGCCCGCCCCAGCGGCGTGGTGTTGAAGTACGGGCGCCCGCCCGACTTGATGTGGAACGCGCCGCAGGCGAGCGCCGCCAGCCCTTCCTCGACCAGCGCGGCACGGCAGTCGACGAGCCGGGTGATCTCGGCGCCGTACGCGGAGGCGCGGCCGGGCACGGACGCGATGTCGGGCTCGTCGTACTGGCCGATGTCGGCGGTGTACGTGCAGGGGACGGCGCCCTTGTCGCGCATCCAGGCGACGGCGACGGAGGTGTCGAGTCCGCCGGAGAAGGCGATGCCGACGCGCTCGCCGGTGGGGAGGGAGGTGAGGACTTTGGACATGGCAAGACTATGCATCACTTCGCATGATCATGCAACATTGCCCTCGGTGACGCACCGGGGGGGGGGGGGGGGGCAACCCGGGGGGGGGTGGGGGGGGGGGTTTTTGCCACCCCCCCCCCCCACGCCGCAGGGGCTCAAAACGGTCCGGACCCTTGACCGGAAGTTATTTTCTGGATATCCGTGCTCCTTGGCAGTTTCTTTCACCACCCCTCGT
>NZ_JBHVWT010000003.1:477927-495716 GCF_042882135.1 Streptomyces sp. NPDC058240 | reverse complement strand
CCTCGCGAGGTAGCACGCCCAGGACCCCGGGGGGAACCCCCCCCCCCCCCCCGGTGTCCCCGGTCGTGCGTCGCGCCCCGGCCTCGCTCCTCGGCCTCGCTCCTCCGGACGCACGCGCGATGGCATCCTGGACCTCGGGGCGGAGAAAGGGAGGACTGCGCAATGGCGATCAGTACGGCACGGACGCCGGCCCGGCACATGCGTGCCGACGCGCGCCGGAATTACGACCGGCTGCTGAACGAGGCCCGGACCGCCTTCGCGGAGCACGGCACCGACGCGTCCCTGGAGGACATCGCGCGGCGCGCGGGCGTGGGGATCGGCACGCTGTACCGGCACTTCCCGAACCGGCACGCGCTGATGAACGCGGTCTTCCAGGAGGCCCTGACGTCCCTGATCACCCGTTCGCGTGAGCTCGCGGGGGCGGCGCAGCCGTGCGGGGGCCTGGTGGAGTGGCTGGGCGCGATCATCACCCACGCGGGTGAGTATCGCGGGCTCGCCCAGGCGCTCATGTCGACGTCACGGGACGAGACTTCGGCGCTGTCGCAGTGCAATGTGCCGCTGCGCGAGGCGGGGGCGGTACTGCTGGCGCGGGCGCAGGCGAGCGGGGCGGTGCGGCCGGATGTGTCGATCGACGACCTGATGCAGCTGACCAACGCCATCGCGCTGGCCGCCGAACAGTCGCCGGACGACCCGGAGTTGGCGGGCCGGTTGCTGATGCTGACCTTGCAGGGGCTGAAGGGGGCGCATGCGGAGGCGGGTTGAGGGGTGGGGGGTGGGGGGTCGGGGGCAGGCCTCGTGGTCTGCTGCGCGGGGCCTGTTCCCCTGCCCGCCCCTTCCCGTAACCGGGGCTCCGCCCCGGACCCCGCGCCTCAAACGCCGGCGGGGCTGGATATTCGCCCCCGGCGACCCGAGGAGACGGGCCCGGAAGGGCTGGGTTTCGACCCCCGCGACCCGAGGAGGCGAGCCCGGCAGGGCTGGGTTTCCGGCCCCGGCGATTGGAGGAGGCCGGCCCGGCAGAGCTGGATTTTCGACCCCACCGCGGCCGGGTTCTATCGGCGGCGCAGGTCCGCGACCCTCGCGCGGTCTCCCGGGCCCTGGCCCGACTCCGTCAGGGGCGCCGCGCTCCGCAGTTGCTGCGGGCCCTGGCCTCCGGGGCCGCCGTGTGCCGTACGACGCTGTCCGGGCAGTGGCATGTCGCGGCGGCCCTGCCGGCCGTGCGGAAGGGGTTCGGCCGCTGCGGGGCCGCTGCCCGAGCCGGCCACCGCGATCTGCACCCCCTGGTCCGCCAGGGCCTGCAGTTCGGTGGCGGCACGGTCGTCGTGGCCGGGCGGCTCGTCCGTCACCAGGCGGGTGATGAGATCCGTCGGCACCGTCTGGAACATGGTGTCGGAGCCGAGCTTGGTGTGGTCCGCCAGGACCACCACCTCCGCGGCTGCCTGCACCAGCGCCCGGTCCACGCTCGCGGAGAGCATGTTGGACGTGGAGAGGCCGCGCTCCGCGGTGAGCCCGCTCCCGGAGAGGAACGCGCGCGCGACCCGCAGCCCCTGGAGGGACTGCTCGGCACCGCTGCCCACCAGGGCGTAGTTGGAACCGCGCAGCGTGCCGCCGGTCATCACCACCTCCACCCGGTTGGCATGGGCCAGCGCCTGGGCGACCAGCAGTGAGTTGGTGACGACGGTCAGACCGGGAATCCGCGCGAGCCGACGGGCCAGCTCCTGCGTGGTCGTACCGGCGCCGACGACGATGGCCTCGCCCTCTTCCACGAGACCGGCGGCCAGGTCGGCGATGGCCGTCTTCTCCGCGGTGGCGAGATGGGATTTCTGCGGAATGCCGGACTCCCGCGTAAAACCGCCCGGCAGTACCGCACCGCCGTGCCGGCGGTCGAGGAGTCCTTCTGCCTCCAGTGCCCGCACGTCCCGCCGTACGGTCACTTCGGAGGTCTGGACGACGCGGGCGAGCTCACGGAGCGATACCGCCCCGTTGGCACGCACCATTTCGAGGATCAACTGACGACGTTCTGCAGCGAACACGAAACTGACAGTAACGTGACCGCCCGAGTGTTTTCAGCAGTTTGCACCGAATAACGGATGTTGTACACACAAGGGGCCGCCAAGTGGTATAGGCGGCCCCGTTGTTGTTCTGTACTGATCGGACGGCGGTCGTCGAACCGCCTGAGTTGCCGGGAGTTGCCGGGGATTGCCGGGGATTGCCGGGTTCCCGAAGGCGTTTACGCCTCGCCCGCGCGCTTACGCGTGTGCAACTGCCGGGCCACTTCCGCGATCGAACCCGACAGGGACGGATACACGGTGAAAGCGTTTGCGATCTGTTCCACCGTCAAATTGTTGTCGACCGCGATCGAAATGGGGTGAATGAGTTCACTCGCACGCGGCGCGACGACACAGCCGCCGACCACGATGCCGGTGCCGGGCCGGCAGAAGATCTTGACGAAACCGTCGCGGATTCCCTGCATCTTGGCGCGCGGGTTGCGCAGCAGCGGCAGCTTGACCACCCGGGCGTCGATCTTGCCGGCGTCGACGTCGGCCTGGGTGTAGCCGACGGTGGCGATCTCGGGGTCGGTGAAGACGTTCGAGGAGACCGTCTTCAGGTCCAGCGGGGCCACCGCGTCGCCGAGGAAGTGGTACATCGCGATCCGGCCCTGCATGGCGGCGACCGAGGCGAGGGCGAAGATCCCGGTGACGTCACCGGCCGCGTACACGCCGGGCGCGCTGGTGCGGGAGACCTTGTCGGTCCAGATGTGGCCGGACTCCTTGAGCCGGACCCCGGCCTCCTCCAGGCCCATGCCCGCGCTGTTCGGGATCGCGCCGACCGCCATGAGGCAGTGCGAACCGGAGATGACCCGGCCGTCGGCGAGGGTGACCTCGACCCGGTCGCCGACGCGCTTCGCGGCCTGGGCGCGGGAGCGGGCCATGACGTTCATGCCGCGGCGCCGGAAGACGTCCTCCAGCACGGCGGCCGCGTCCGGGTCCTCGCCCGGCAGCACCCGGTCACGGGACGAGACGAGGGTGACGCGCGAGCCGAGCGCCTGGTAGGCGCCCGCGAACTCGGCGCCGGTCACGCCGGAGCCGACCACGATGAGCTCCTCGGGCAGCTCGTCGAGGTCGTAGACCTGGGTCCAGTTCAGGATGCGTTCGCCGTCGGGGAGGGCGTCCGGGATCTCCCGGGGGTGCCCGCCGGTCGCGATCAGCACGGCGTCGGCGGTGAGCGTCTCCTCGGTGCCGTCGGCGGCGGTCACGACGACCTTGCGGGAGCCGTCGGCGGCCTGGAGGCCCGCCAGGCGGCCCCGGCCGCGCATCACGCGGGCGCCGGCGCGGGTGACGGAGGCGGTGATGTCGTGGGACTGGGCGAGCGCCAGGCGCTTCACCCGTCGGTTGACCTTGCCCAGGTCGACGCCGACCACGCGGGCGGCCTGCTCGATGTGCGGGGTGTCGTCCGCGACGATGATGCCCAGCTCCTCGTACGAGGAGTCGAAGGTGGTCATCACCTCAGCCGTCGCGATCAGGGTCTTCGAGGGCACGCAGTCGGTGAGCACGGACGCGCCGCCGAGGCCGTCGCAGTCGACGACGGTCACCTCCGCGCCGAGTTGGGCGCCCACCAGTGCCGCCTCGTAGCCGCCGGGTCCGCCGCCGATGATCACGATCCGGGTCACGAAAAGTCCGCCTCGCGTATGTCATCCCGCGGCCGTCTGCTGCCCCGGCCGGGGGTCCGGGGGAGCGCCCCGGGGGAATGCAGTACGTACTTCATTGTCCCGCACGCGCCAAGGTGCTTCGCCCCGGGGCCCTCCATACGTGCGCCGGGGCGTGCGCGCCGGGGCCCGGGGGCGCGATCGGAACCCCGTAAGTAGTCTTCCGCACCGGAGTCGACGTTCTCCCCGTCACCTCCCGTACCCTCGAACCCATGTCGCTCTACGCCGCGTACGCCGGCAACCTCGACGCGCGGCTGATGACGCGCCACGCACCGCATTCCCCGCTGCGCGGCACGGGCTGGCTCAACGGCTGGCGGCTGACCTTCGGCGGGGAGCAGATGGGCTGGGAGGGCGCGCTCGCCACGGTGGTGGAGGCGCCCCGTTCCCAGGTCTTCGTGGCGCTGTACGACCTGGCGCCGATGGACGAGGACTCCATGGACCGGTGGGAAGGTGTCGGCCTCGACATCTACCGCCGGATGCGGGTGCGGGTGCACACCCTGGACGGCGAGGAGCCGGCCTGGATGTATGTGCTGAACGGCTACGAGGGCGGGCTGCCGTCCGCCCGCTACCTGGGCGAGATCGCCGACGCCGCGGAGTCCTCGGGCGCCCCGCACGACTATGTGATGGAACTGCGCAAGCGCCCCTGCTGACCCGGCCGACCAGCGCTTTTGTGTGAAAGTACGAGGATGCGCGTGCAGACTCTGCACATAGGCATCTACGCGCGTAGGGAATCACCGGCTACCCTCATCCGCGTGAACGCATCAGTTATTCCGGACCACATCCAGGGCGACCCGTACGCCGCCGCCTCCGACGCCGCCGCCCGCCTGCGCGAGCTGACCGGTGCCGAGACCCACGACGTCGCGCTCGTGATGGGTTCCGGCTGGGCACCCGCGGGCGATGCGCTCGGTACTCCGGAGGCCGAGTTCCCGGTGACCGAACTGCCCGGTTTCCCGGCGCCCGCCGTACAGGGGCACGGCGGCACGATCCGCTCGTACAAGATCGGCGACAAGCGGGTCCTGGTCTTCCTCGGCCGCACGCACTTCTACGAGGGCCGGGGCGTCGCCGCCGTCGCGCACGGGGTCCGTACCGCCGTCGCGGCGGGATGCGGGACCGTTGTCCTGACGAACGGCTGCGGCGGTCTTCGCGAGGGCATGCGCCCCGGTCAGCCGGTGCTGATCAGCGACCACATCAACCTGACGGCGGCCTCCCCCATCGTCGGCGCCAACTTCGTCGATCTGACCGATCTGTACTCGCCGCGGCTGCGCGCGCTGTGCAAGGAGGTCGACGAGACCCTCGAAGAGGGCGTGTACGTGCAGTTCACCGGCCCGCACTACGAGACCCCGGCCGAGATCAACATGGTCCGCGTCATGGGCGGCGACCTGGTCGGCATGTCCACCGTGCTCGAAGCCATCGCCGCGCGCGAGGCAGGCGCCGAGGTGCTGGGCATCTCGCTGGTCACGAACCTCGCGGCGGGGCTGAGCGGGGAGCCGCTCAACCATGCGGAGGTGCTGCAGGCGGGGCGGGACTCGGCGACCCGGATGGGTTCGCTGCTGGCCCGGGTGCTCGATCGGATCTGAGCCGGGTCCGAACACCGGCGAGGCTGAATTCCCACACCGCAGAAAGGCGGTCACCGTGCAGCAGGACCTCATCGCGCAGGCCAGGACATGGCTCGCGGAGGACCCCGATCCCGAGACCCGCGACGAGCTCGCCGGGCTCATCGAATCCGGGTCCGCCGGGAGTGCCGACGAGCTCGCCGCACGGTTCGCCGGCACGCTGCAGTTCGGCACCGCCGGGCTCCGCGGTGAGCTGGGGGCCGGGCCGATGCGGATGAACCGCTCCGTCGTCATCCGGGCGGCGGCCGGTCTCGCCGCGTATCTGAAGGCGCAGGGGCAGGGCGGCGGGCTCGTCGTCGTCGGGTACGACGCCCGGTACAAGTCCGCCGACTTCGCCCGCGACACCGCGGCCGTGATGACCGGCGCGGGCCTGCGGGCGGCGGTGCTCCCCCGCCCGCTCCCCACCCCCGTGCTCGCGTACGCCATAAGGCACCTGGGCGCCGTCGCCGGCGTCGAGGTGACCGCCAGCCACAATCCGCCGCGCGACAACGGCTACAAGGTCTACCTCGGCGACGGCTCGCAGATCGTCCCCCCGGCGGACGGCGAGATCGCCGCCGCGATCGCCGCGGTCGGCCCGCTCGACGGCGTGGCCCGGCCCGACGACGGCTGGGACGTCCTCGGCGACGAGGTCCTGGCGGCCTACCTGGCCCGTACGGACACCGTGCTCGCCGCCGGATCGCCGCGTACCGCCCGGGTCGTGTACACCGCCATGCACGGTGTCGGTACGTCCGTGCTGACCGCCGCCTTCGACCGTGCCGGATTCCCCGCGCCGGTGCTCGTCGCCGAGCAGGCCGAGCCCGACCCGGCCTTCCCCACCGTCGCCTTCCCCAATCCGGAAGAGCCCGGCGCGATGGACCTCGCCTTCGCGACCGCGCGCCGCGCGGACCCCGACATCGTCATCGCCAACGACCCGGACGCCGACCGCTGCGCCGTCGCCGTCCCGGACCCCGGCGCCGACGGCGGCTGGCGGATGCTGCGCGGCGACGAGGTCGGCGCGCTGCTCGCCGCCCATCTGGTGGACCGCGGCGTGACCGGTGTCTTCGCCGAGTCGATCGTGTCGTCCTCGCTGCTCGGCCGGATCGCCGGGAAGGCCGGGCTCGGCCATGAGGAGACGCTGACCGGCTTCAAGTGGATCGCCCGCGTCGACGGCCTGCGGTACGGATACGAGGAGGCGCTCGGCTACTGCGTCGACCCCGACGGCGTACGCGACAAGGACGGCATCACGGCCGCCCTGCTCGTCGCCGAGCTCGCCTCCGGGCTCAAGGAGCAGGGACGTACGCTCCTCGATCTCCTCGACGACCTCGCGGTCGCCCACGGACTGCACGCCACGGACCAGCTGTCGGTCCGGGTGAAGGACCTGTCGGTGATCTCCGACGCCATGGCGCGGCTGCGCGAGCAGCCTCCGACCGTGCTGGCGGGCCTCGCCGTCACCTCGGCCGAGGACCTGGCGCGGGGCACGGCCCAGCTGCCGCCCACCGACGGACTCCGCTACCACCTGGAAGGCGCCCGGGTGATCGTCCGCCCGAGCGGCACCGAGCCGAAGCTCAAGTGCTATCTGGAGGTCGTGGTGCCGGTCGGTTCGGCGGACGAGCTGTCGGCGGCCCGCGCGAAGGGCGCGGAGCTGCTCGACGGGATCAAGCGCGATCTGGCGGCGGCGGCCGGTATCTGAGCGGGAGCGGGGCAGCCGGCGGCGGGGCCCCGGGGCGTCATCCGAAGCGGCCGTTCACGTAGCCGGCGGTCCGGGCGTCCTGCGGGGCGCCGAACATCGCGTCGGTCGGGCCGTGTTCGACGATCACACCGGGCGTGCCCTGTTCGGCGAGGAAGAACGCGCAGCGGTCGGAGACCCGCGCCGCCTGCTGCATGTTGTGCGTGACGATCACGATGGTGAAGTAGGAACCCGGGCATGAGTGAAGCCCGCACCGGCACGGTGCGGGCTTCATCGGATCAGGCTCTTGTACGCGCCCTCCCCGACCGTCCTCAGCCGGCCGCGAACAGCACCACCAGCAGCACCGCGCCCACCACCGCCGGTGCGATCACCTCGTACGCCCAGCGCACCGCGACGGACGGCTCCATGGAATCCGTGGCCGCCGGGGCGGCACCCGCGCCCGTCTTCGCCCGCTCCACCAACTCGCGCAGGTCGGCCATGCTCTGGTCGGCCGACGCCATCCGGGCCTTGGTGTCGCGGACATCGGCGTGCACGGACGTGCGGTCGTACGGGTCGTCCAGCGACCGCCGGGACTGCTGCCGGGCCGCCTTCTTCCGCTGCCGCAGCGAGACCGGCACCGCCCACAGCTGGTACTTGGCGCCGCCCTCGGTGAACAGCTCGCTCGAATACCCGGCCCGCAGATCGGCGACCTCGGTCCATGGCATGGTGATCGTCCGGAACGGGTTACGGATCCGGATGCGCCGCTCATTGGCGAGCACGACGGGCCGCAGCGTGAACGCGACGACCAGCGGCACCGCGGTCAGCATCCCCGCCACCGCCAGCCACCGCACCCGGCCGTCCCCCCGGATCACGGCGTCCCCGCCGATCCAGCAGATGAGCAGAAGCAGCAGGACACCCCCGACGATCCCGGCGGGCGAGCGGAAGGTCCGGTCGGCGTAGACCGGCTCGGCGGGTGGTGTGGGGCTCGTCATGGGCCCGATTCTGCCTGACGGGCGCAAGGGGCGCCGGGGCGGCCGCCCCGGTACCGCGCCGCACGATGCAGGGGCGACTGCCCCGGCACCGCGCCGCACGCGGAGAACCGGTCCCCCTGTACAGGTCGCTACGCGCGTAGATATGCTCCTCTGGTGACCATGCCCACCACAGCTCCTGCATTCTCCGACGCGACCGCGTCCGACAGTGCGCTGCGCCGCTTCCTGCACGGGCTGCCCGGCGTCGACGCCGTCGGCCTCGAAGCGCGCGCCGCGTCCCTCGGAACCCGTTCGATCAAGACGACGGCCAAGGCCTACGCCATCGATCTGGCCATCTCGATGATCGACCTGACGACGCTGGAAGGCGCGGACACCCCGGGCAAGGTCCGGGCCCTCGCCGCCAAGGCCGTCCATCCCGACCCGACCGACCGCACGACCCCGCACACCGCGGCGGTCTGCGTCTACCCCGACATGGCGGCGACCGCCGTCGCCGCGCTGGCCGGTTCCGGTGTGAAGGTGGCGTCGGTGGCGACGGCCTTCCCCGCCGGCCGCGCCGCGCTCGACGTGAAGCTCGCGGACGTCCGCGACGCCGTGGCCGCCGGGGCCGACGAGATCGACATGGTGATCGACCGGGGAGCTTTCCTCTCCGGCCGCTACCTGAAGGTGTACGAGGAGATCCTCGCCGTGAAGGCGGAGTGCGCGCGGGCCGACGGCACCGACGCCCGCCTGAAGGTGATCTTCGAGACGGGCGAGCTGTCCACGTACGACAACATCCGCCGCGCCTCCTGGCTCGGCATGCTGGCGGGCGCCGACTTCATCAAGACGTCGACCGGCAAGGTCGGGACGAACGCCACGCCCGCGAACACCCTGCTGATGCTGGAGGCCGTGCGCGACTTCCGCGCGCAGACCGGCGTGCAGATCGGTGTGAAGCCGGCCGGCGGCATCCGTACCTCCAAGGACGCGATCAAGTTCCTGGTGCTGGTGAACGAGACCGCGGGCGAGGACTGGCTGGACAACCACTGGTTCCGGTTCGGCGCATCCAGCCTGCTGAACGACCTGCTGATGCAGCGCCAGAAGCTCAGCACCGGCCGTTACTCCGGCCCCGATTACGTGACGGTGGACTGATCCCCATGGCATCTGCATTCGAGTACGCCCCCGCCCCCGAGTCGCGCTCGGTCGTCGACATCGCGCCCTCGTACGGGCTGTTCATCGACGGCGAGTTCACCGAGGCGGCCGACGGCAAGGTCTTCAAGACCGTCTCGCCGAGCAGCGAAGAGGTGCTCTCCGAGGTCGCGCAGGCCGGTGCGGCCGACATCGACCGGGCCGTGAAGGCGGCCCGCAAGGCCTTCGAGAAGTGGTCGGCGCTGCCCGGCTCCGAGCGCGCCAAGTACCTCTTCCGAATCGCCCGGATCATCCAGGAGCGCAGCCGCGAGCTCGCCGTTCTCGAAACCCTCGACAACGGCAAGCCGATCAGGGAGACCCGCGACGCGGACCTCCCCCTGGTCGCGGCGCACTTCTTCTACTACGCGGGCTGGGCCGACAAGCTCGACCACGCCGGCTACGGCGCGAACCCGCGCCCCCTCGGCGTCGCGGGCCAGGTCATCCCGTGGAACTTCCCGCTGCTCATGCTCGCGTGGAAGATCGCCCCGGCGCTCGCCACCGGCAACACGGTGGTCCTCAAGCCCGCCGAGACGACCCCGCTCTCCGCGCTGTTCTTCGCGGACATCTGCCGTCAGGCGGGCCTGCCCAAGGGTGTCGTGAACATCCTCACCGGGTACGGGGACGCGGGCGCCGCCCTCGTCGAGCACGAGGACGTCAACAAGGTCGCCTTCACCGGCTCGACCGCGGTCGGCAAGGCCATCGCCCGCCAGATCGCCGGTACGGACAAGCGGGTCACCCTCGAACTGGGCGGCAAGGGCGCCAACATCGTCTTCGACGACGCCCCGATCGACCAGGCCGTCGAGGGCATCGTCACCGGCATCTTCTTCAACCAGGGCCAGGTCTGCTGCGCGGGCTCGCGGCTCCTCGTCCAGGAGTCGATCGAGGACGAACTGCTGGACGCGCTGAAGCGCCGGCTGTCCACGCTCCGGCTCGGCGACCCGCTGGACAAGAACACCGACATCGGCGCGATCAACTCCGCGGAGCAGCTCGCCCGGATCACCGCACTCGCCGAGACGGGCGAGGCGGAGGGCGCCGAGCGCTGGTCCGCCCCCTGCGAACTCCCCTCCGCCGGTTACTGGTTCGCCCCGACGCTGTTCACCAACGTCACCCAGGCGCACACCATCGCCCGCGACGAGATCTTCGGCCCGGTGCTGTCGGTGCTGTCGTTCCGCACGCCCGACGAGGCGGTCGCCAAGGCCAACAACAGCCAGTACGGCCTCTCGGCCGGCATCTGGACGGAGAAGGGCTCCCGCATCCTCGCGGTGGCGAACAAGCTCCGGGCGGGCGTCGTCTGGGCCAACACGTTCAACAAGTTCGACCCGACCTCGCCCTTCGGCGGCTACAAGGAGTCGGGCTTCGGCCGCGAAGGCGGCCGTCACGGCCTGGAGGCGTACCTCGATGTCCGATAACCGTCTGAGCGTCTTCAAGACCTACAAGCTGTACGTCGGGGGCAAGTTCCCCCGCTCCGAGAGCGGCCGGGTGTACGAGGTGACGGACTCGAAGGGCAAGTGGCTGGCGAACGCCCCCCAGTCCTCCCGCAAGGACGCGCGCGACGCGGTCGTGGCCGCCCGCAAGGCGTTCGGCGGCTGGTCGGGGGCGACGGCGTACAACCGCGGCCAGATCCTCTACCGCATCGCGGAGATGCTGGAGGGCCGCAAGGACCAGTTCGTACGGGAAGTGGCGGACGCGGAGGGCCTGTCGAAGTCCAAGGCGGCGGCCGTCGTGGACGCGGCGATCGACCGCTGGGTCTGGTACGCCGGGTGGACCGACAAGATCGGCCAGGTCGTGGGCGGGGCGAACCCGGTCGCGGGCCCGTTCTTCAACCTGTCCACCCCCGAGCCGACCGGCGTGGTCACGGTCCTGGCACCCCAGGAGTCGTCGTTCCTGGGCCTGGTCTCGGTCGTCGCCCCGGTGATCGCGACCGGCAACACGGCCGTCGTCATCGCTTCGGCGGACTCCCCGCTGCCCGCGCTCTCGCTGGGTGAGGTACTGGCCACCTCCGACCTGCCGGGCGGAGTGGTGAACATCCTGTCCGGGAAGACGGCGGAGATCGCGGCGCCGCTCGCGTCCCACCAGGACGTGAACGCCATCGACCTCACGGGCGCCGGTGCCGACCTGGCGAAGGAGCTGGAGATCGCGGCGGCCGACAACCTGAAGCGGGTCCTGCGCCCACAGCCTGTGGACGGAACCGTGGACTGGACGGCCGATCCGGGCACCCACCGGCTGACGGCCTTCCTGGAGACGAAGACGGTCTGGCACCCGACGGGCGCACTGGGCGTCTCGGGCTCCTCCTACTGACCGGCCCCGCGCAACAGCGGCCCGTTCCTCCGGCGCTCCGGAGGAACGGGCCGCTCCCTGCTCAGCTGCCGTGCAGCGCCTGCGCCACCGGCCCGACCAGCGGCAGGTCCTTCGGCGCACCACCGCTGGTCAGCGGGTCGGTGACGGCGGCCGTGGACAGCGGCTTGAAGTCGGCGAGCTGCGTGCCCACCGCGTTGTCCAGCGGATCCGTGCCCGTGCCGGCCAGCGGGTCGAGCCGCAGATGCGTCACCGGGGCGATGCCGTTCCTGAGCGAGTGGCCGAGCGCCCCGGTCACCGCACCCCCGGCGGCCTCCCCGGCCTCGCCGAGGCTGCTGTCGGCGCCCACGACCGGCACGTGGGGCAGCGCCGCCGCCTGGGCCGCCGCACCCCCCGCACCGAGCGCGGCCCCCACCGTGGTGACGGTCAGACCTGCCCTCAGCAGAGCGCGGCGCCGGGACTTGGAAAGTGCATGACGTGCCATGGAATTCCCACCCGATCGAGTAATCATCCGAGTGCGCAGAGTAGTTGAGGTGTGATGCTCGATACCAACACGGGCACCGGGGGATCCCCTGCGCGGGCCAATGCCTCACACTCGTGTTCTGTGAATTCCCAACCGATCCCGACCCGCGTCGTGCTGCTCGCGGGCCCTTCCGGCTCCGGCAAGTCCTCCCTCGCCGCACGCACCGACCTGCCGGTGCTG
Organism: Streptomyces sp. NPDC058240; assembly: GCF_042882135.1. Taxonomy (NCBI): domain Bacteria; kingdom Bacillati; phylum Actinomycetota; class Actinomycetes; order Kitasatosporales; family Streptomycetaceae; genus Streptomyces; species Streptomyces sp. NPDC058240. Next base: position 483,607 of record NZ_JBHVWT010000003.1, on the reverse strand, counting down.
CGCCTGGACGACTTCTACAAGGAGGGCGACGACCCCACTTTGCCGCTCGTCCCCGACAGCACGGACATCGACTGGGACTCCGCGCAGTCCTGGGACGCCGACGCCGCGGTCGCCGCGATCACGGAGCTGTGCCGCACGGGCCGCACACACGTCCCGGTCTACGACATCACCACGAGCTCCCGGGTCGACCGGGAGGCCCTCCACATCGAGCGCACGCCGCTGTTCGTGGCCGAGGGGATCTTCGCCGCGGACATAGTCGAGCGGTGCCAGGAGCTGGGCATACTGGCGGACGCGCTGTGCCTGCGCGGCCGTCCGGCGACGACGTTCCGCCGCCGCCTGCTGCGGGATCTGCGCGAGGGGCGCAAGTCGGTGCCGTTCCTGCTGCGGCGCGGGTGGCGGCTGATGCGGGCGGAGCGGCGGATCGTGGCGCGGCAGACGGCGCTGGGCGCGCATCCGTGCGGCAAGGAAGAGGCACTGGGCCGGCTGGCCGCCGCGGCGGCCGGCCGGTGCCGCCGGGCACCCGCGGCGCGGGGGACGGTCTAGCAGTCCTCCCGCGACCAGGGCTCCACACGCGCACACGCACACATACGTACGCAGACACGCGAACGGGGCCGGACAGGACCCCCCGGCCCCTCCGACCCCGCAGCACTTCCCCGTACTCCGCCGCCTCCCCCGAAGCAGCGGCCCCGTTCTCCCCCGTGTCCCCCCTCGCCTCAGGCCACCAGCTCGCCGAAGGACTCCTCCTCGTCACGGCCGAAGCTGAGGACCTCGTCCTCGCGCAGCCGGCGGAGCGACCGCCAGATGCTGGACTTCACCGTGCCGACACTGATGTCGAGGATGGCCGCGATCTCCGGATCGGTGCGGCCCTCGTAGTAACGAAGGACCAGCATCGTGCGCTGGAGTTCCGGCAGCCGCGCCAGCGCCTGCCAGAGCACGGCGCGCAGTTCCGTGCCGCGCATCGCGTCCGTGTCGCCCGCCGTCTCCGGCAGCTCCTCGGTCGGGTACTCGTTGAGCTTGCGCCTGCGCCAGGCGCTGATGTGCAGGTTCGTCATGGTGCGGCGCAGATAGCCGCCGACCGCCGCCTTGTCGCTGATCCGGTCCCACGCCCGGTACGTCGAGAAGAGGGCGCTCTGCAGCAGGTCCTCGGCCTCGAACCGGTCGCCGGTCAGGTGGTAGGCGGTTGCGTACAGGGAGGCGCGGCGCTCCCGGACGTAGGCCGTGAACGCCGCTTCGGCGTCCTCGCCCTGCGCCGGGGCCTTCCGCTCCCCCGTGACCTCCCCGTACGCGCTGCCCCCGCTGTTCCCCCCGTTGCCCCCCACAGGCGCGTCAACCACCGTCATGTACGACGGGTGCTGACGCCCGGCGCCACGAACGCACCCCCGTCCACTCCCGGCGCCGGACTTCTCGATACTCCGGCCGACGTCATGGAGACGCGTGACAACTGCGCTTGCGGTGATGCTGTGAGTTGCGTTCATCTCGCGCCCCCCATCGGTGGAGTCCGTCCGTTCCTTGTGCCAATGAGCTTGCCGGGGCAGTTTCATGGCGCTGTCCGCCGACTGTCACAGGCCTGTCACAGGGCCTGCCGTCCGTACGCGGAGGGTGCGCCGGATGTATGAGTCGGCCCCAACTGTCGAACTGGGGCTCCACCATGGGTCAGAATGACCAGCGTGCCTTTCCTGTTGCTGATCGAGGACGACGACGCCATCCGCACGGCCCTCGAACTCTCGCTGTCGCGCCAGGGCCACCGTGTGGCCACTGCCGCGACGGGAGAGGACGGCCTGAAACTGCTGCGTGAGCAGCGGCCGGACCTGATCGTGCTGGATGTGATGCTGCCCGGGATCGACGGCTTCGAGGTGTGTCGGCGTATCCGGCGCACCGACCAGCTGCCGATCATTCTGCTGACCGCGCGCAGCGACGACATCGACGTCGTGGTCGGGCTGGAGTCCGGTGCCGACGACTATGTGGTGAAACCCGTGCAGGGCCGGGTGCTCGACGCCCGTATCCGCGCGGTGCTGCGTCGCGGCGAGCGCGAATCCACCGACTCCGCGTCCTTCGGGAGCGTGGTGATCGACCGTTCCGCCATGACCGTGACCAAGAACGGGGAGGATCTGCAGCTCACGCCGACCGAGCTGCGCCTCCTGCTGGAGCTGAGCCGCCGACCGGGTCAGGCCCTGTCCCGGCAGCAGTTGCTGCGGCTGGTCTGGGAGCACGACTACCTCGGTGACTCCCGGCTGGTCGACGCGTGTGTGCAGCGGCTGCGGGCCAAGGTGGAGGACGTGCCGTCCTCGCCGACGCTGATCCGTACCGTCCGGGGTGTGGGCTACCGACTGGACTCGCCTCAGTGAGCGATGCCGTCAAACGGAGCCTGCTCACCGGGCTTCGCTGGACCAGTCTGCGGCTGCGTCTCGTCGTGGTGTTCGCGCTGGTGGCGCTGACCGCCGCGGTGTCCGCGTCGGGGATCGCGTACTGGCTGAACCGCGAGGCCGTGCTGACCCGTACCCAGGACTCCGCGCTCGGGGACTTCCGCCAGGAGATGCAGGGCCGGGCCGCCTCGCTGCCGCTCCATCCCACCAGGGACGACCTGCAGAACGCCGCGGTGCAGATGGCGAGCAGCTCGCCCGGCTACAGCGTGCTGCTGGTCGACGAGCGCGACACCGGCAAGCCGATCGTCGGCAACTCCGACCTGGACACCTTCACGCTCGACAACGTGCCGCTGTCGCTGCAGAAGGCGGTCAACAAGAAGCAGCCGCTGGAGGCGGGCAACAAGTACGAGTACCACCTGTTCTGGCAGCGGACCAGTATCCGCGGCACGCCGTACCTGGTGGGCGGTACGAAGATCATCGGCGGTGGCCCGACCGGCTACATGCTGAAGTCGCTCGACCAGGAACGGCAGGACCTCAACTCCCTCGCCTGGTCCCTGGGGATCGCCACCGGGCTCGCGCTGATCGGCTCGGCCCTGCTCGCGCAGGCCGCGGCGACGACCGTGCTGCGGCCCGTTCAGCGGCTCGGCGACGCGGCCCGCAAGCTCGGCGAGGGCAAGCTCGACACCCGGCTCGTGGTGTCCGGCACGGATGAACTGGCCGATCTCTCCCGTACGTTCAACAGGACCGCGAGTTCGCTGGAGAAGCGGGTCGCGGACATGAGCGCGCGGGACGAGTCGAGCCGGCGGTTCGTCGCCGACATGTCGCACGAGCTGCGTACCCCGCTCACCGCGCTGACCGCCGTCACCGAGGTGCTGGAGGACGAGGCGGACAGCCTCGACCCGATGATCGCGCCCGCGGTGCGCCTGGTGGTGAGCGAGACCCGGCGCCTCAACGACCTGGTGGAGAACCTGATGGAGGTCACCCGCTTCGACGCGGGTACGGCCCGGCTCGTCCTCGACACCGTCGATGTCGCCGACCAGGTCACCGCCTGCATCGATGCCCGTGCCTGGCTGGACGCGGTGGATCTGGACGCCGAGCGCGGCATGATGGTCCGCCTCGACCCGCGCCGGCTCGATGTGATCCTGGCGAATCTGATCGGCAACGCGCTCAAGCACGGCGGTTCGCCGGTACGGGTCGCGGTGCGGACCGAGGGCGACCAGCTCGTCATCGAGGTGCGCGACCACGGTCCGGGTATCCCCGAGGACGTGCTGCCGCATGTCTTCGACCGGTTCTACAAGGCCAGCGCCTCTCGCCCGCGTTCCGAGGGCAGCGGTCTCGGCCTGTCGATCGCCGTGGAGAACGCGCACATCCACGGCGGTGACATCTCGGCCGCGAACTCGCCGGACGGCGACGGCGCGGTGTTCGTACTGCGGCTGCCGCGCGATGCCGAGCAGCTCACCGGTTCCGCCGACGGGCACGACAACGGGGGCCGGGACGAGGAGGGGGAGGCGACGTGATGGGCAGCGACAACCGCCGGGCGCGCCGTTCGGCCCTGGCACTGGCCGGGGCCGTGGCCGTGGCCGTACTGGCCGCGGGCTGCGGGATCAGGTCCACCTCGGTGCCGGTGGACGCCGGGGCCGCGCCGTCGCAGGTGCCGTGCACGATGTCCGCGGAGGACATCACGACGCAGGCCCTCAAGGGCATACCCGTACAGATCTATCTGGTCTGCTCCTCGCAGCTGGTCACGGTGGACCGTACGGTGCGGGTCGACAACAGCGGCTCGGACCGGGTCCCGGTGGCGCAGGCGCTCCTGGACGAACTGCGGCAGAAGCCGCCCGCCGAGGAACGGCGGGCCGGGTACTCCACGGCCGTCCCGGAGAACCTGCGGGTCGGCGCGGCCCGCACCGGTGACCGGCAGGGCACGCTGCGGCTCAGCGAGCAGCCGGAGGACCTGCGGTCCGAGGCGCTGGCGCAGATCGTGTGCACGTACGCGGAGAGCGACACGCTCGCCCCGGACGGCACGGTGGTGCTGGGCGGGCCGGGGAACTACGCGCCGCGCGGCTATCTGTGCACCTCGGAGATGAAGGCGCGGCCCAAGGTGGTCCCGACGCCGGGGGCGGGCAAGGGGGCCTGAGAGCCTGTCGGGTGGCCTCTGATCGGGCGGCCACGCCATGGCGCGCACGGGGGCGTCCGGCGGCCGGTTCTCCGGCCTCGGGCGGCTCGGGGCGGCCGGTCCCGGATCCGTGCCCCCGCGCCGGACGGGCCGGATTCCGGGTCGGCGGAACCGATCCTGCCGTTCGTCGCGTCTTGGGGGACGTGCGTCAAGGTTCGGACGGTCAAGCCGTCATCCGCTTCCGCGCGGCCGGGGTCTCTCTCCTCCTCGCGCATCTGCTGCTTGTCGGGTGGCTGACCCTGCGCCCCCTCGACGTGCCCTGGACGACCGCCTCGAATCTTCATCCGCTCGCCGGTATCCGAGCCGATCTGTCCCTCGGCCCGGTCGAGGCCGCCCGCCGGATCGGTGAGGGCCTGCTGCTGCTCGCCCCGCTGGGTGTACTGCTGCCGATGGCCGGGGGCCGGCTCACCGTCTCCCCATGGGCCTCGCTGGCCCGTACCCTCGCGGCGGGGGCGCTGATCTCCACGACCATCGAACTGGCCCAGACCGGGGTGCCCGGACAGGTCGTCGACGTCGACTCGCTGCTGCTGAACACGACCGGCGTGGCGCTCGCCCACCTGCTCGTCGTACCCATGTGCCGGGCACGGCTGCGCCGCAGGAAGCAGGAGCGGGTCAGGGTGGCCCCCCGCCTCAGGGACGAGCCGGGCCAGGGTGCGACCCCGACGATTCCCAGGGTCGGGATCGCCCCGTAGAGCGACGCTTTGCCCCCCTTCGCCGGGCCACCATGGAGCCATCGGGAGCACGACGGAGCTGCTCCCTCAGCAACGGTTCGCGAAGGAGCCCACCATGGCCGCACTTGCCCGCCCCCGTGACGGACGCATGATCGGCGGAGTGTGCGCAGCGCTGGCACGGCGCTTCGGCACCTCCGCGGGAACCATGCGCGTCATCTTCCTGGTCTCCTGCCTGCTGCCGGGGCCGCAGTTCCTGCTCTACCTGGCGCTGTGGGTGCTGTTCCCGTCCGAGAAGACGTCGTCGGCCACCGCCTGGTGACCCTCGTACAGACACGCCTGTGGGGGGGGGGGACAGGGGGGGTGTTTGTCCCCCAAGGGGGTGCGGGGGTTGGGAGGAGGGGGGGGGGGAGGTGGTGGGAAGGGGGCTGGTCTTTCTTTCGCCCCCATGGGGGGCACCAAAGAGGGACTTTACC
>NZ_JBHVWT010000003.1:459885-477917 GCF_042882135.1 Streptomyces sp. NPDC058240 | reverse complement strand
TCCTTTGTTGTGGTGGTTCCTTTCCTACCAGGAAGGGGTTTTTTAGCCATCCTCGGTGTCACCCTAGCAAGCACATGCGGGGGGGGAGCACTCTTGTTTGGGGTTTCCCCCCCACAGGCGCGTACGGGTGTCAGCCGCCGAGCGGGAGACCGTTGGTCGACAGGCCGCTGGCCTTCATGCCGCCCGCGGGCAGACCGCCGAGCAGGCCCTTGACCGGGGTGGTGGCGTCGCCGACGAGCTTCTGCCGGCCGGTGCCGAGGAGCTTGGTGGCCGTCTCCTGGGCCGGCAGGCTCCGGGTCGCGGTCTCCAGCGCCGCGCCCGCGACCGGCAGGGCGGTGGTCGCGGCGTCGGTCGGCAGCACCGCGGCGGAGGCGGTACCCGCGGCGGCGGCGGCGAAAGCGGCACCGAGAGCGGCGACGCCGAGAGTCCTGACAGCAGACTGCTTCATGTGAAATTCATCCTTGGGGAGAGGGACGTGGGGGCTCCGAAACGTAGCCATCCCACCGCCCTTCCCGCAAACATGCCGACACGCGGAGAAAGGCCGGGAATTCGACGTCCCGGCCTTTCTCCGCAAGGGCGCCGATCAGCCCGCGGAAGCGGAAGAAACGCTGGTCGCGGCGGTCTGCTCGAAGAGCCACTCGGACTTCAGCTCGGCATATCCGGGCTTGATGACATCGTTGATCATCGCCAGACGCTCATCAAAAGGAATGAATGCCGACTTCATCGCATTGACGGTGAACCACTGCATGTCGTCGAGCGTGTATCCGAAGGTCTCGGTCAGCTTCTCGAATTCGCGGCTCATGCTCGTACCGCTCATCAGCCGGTTGTCCGTGTTCACGGTGGCCCGGAAATGCAGCTTCCGCAGCAGCCCGATGGGGTGCTCGGCGTACGAGGCGGCGGCGCCGGTCTGGAGGTTGGAGGTCGGGCACAGCTCCAGCGGGATGCGCTTGTCCCGTACGTAGGAGGCGAGGCGGCCGAGCTTCACGCCGCCGTCGTCGGTGACCTCGATGTCGTCGATGATGCGGACCCCGTGACCCAGCCGGTCCGCACCGCACCACTGGAGCGCCTGCCAGATCGACGGCAGGCCGAAGGCCTCGCCCGCGTGGATGGTGAAGTGGTTGTTCTCGCGCTTGAGGTACTCGAAGGCGTCGAGGTGCCGGGTGGGCGGGAAGCCCGCCTCCGCACCCGCGATGTCGAAGCCGGCCACGCCCTGGTCGCGGTAGCGGTTGGCCAGCTCGGCGATCTCCAGGGAGCGGGCGGCGTGCCGCATCGCGGTGAGGAGGGCGCCCACGCGGATGCGGTTCCCGTCCCGGCGGGCCCGCCGCTCGCCCTCGCGGAAGCCCTCGTTGACCGCCTCGACGACCTCTTCGAGGGTCAGCCCGGCCTCCAGGTGCTGCTCGGGGGCGTACCGCACCTCGGCGTACACGACACCGTCCGCGGCCAGGTCCTCGGCACACTCGGCGGCCACCCGGACCAGCGCCTCGCGGGTCTGCATGACGGCGCAGGTGTGGGCGAAGGTCTCCAGGTAGCGCTCCAGCGATCCGGAGTCGGCCGCCTCGCGGAACCAGATGCCGAGCTTGTCGGGCTCGGTCTCGGGAAGTCCTTCGTATCCGCTCGCGAGGGCGAGGTCGACGATCGTCCCCGGGCGCAGGCCGCCGTCGAGATGGTCGTGCAGAAGCACCTTGGGGGCACGCCGGATCTGATCCTGGCCGGGCACATGAAGGGTCGGGCTCATCATCTGGGCACTCTAGTCCCTACGCGCGTAGATTGTCGCTCGTCGATGCGTAACAGTGACCGCCAATACAGGTGGAGTACACCCACCTTTCTGACACTGTTCTGTCATGTCACAGAGCGCACTCCCCCTGCCTGCAGCCAGGCTGGGACGGGCCGTCAGGACGGCCGGAGCTCCAACCGCGGTCAGCGGCGTGGTCCTGCTGCTCCCGGACGGCGCGGCCGAATCGCACCGCCGCCCCTCCCCTCTCTCCTACGCATCCCAGCTCCCGCTGGCCCGCGCCCTGGCCCGCGCGGGCCAGGAGGACGGGCTCGCCGCGCACGTCGTGCGCTACCGCTGCCGGGGCTGGAACTCGACAGCCGCCCACCTCGCGGCGGACGCCGAGTGGGCGGTGGACGAGGTCGTACGGCGTTACGGCGACGTCCCCGTCTGCCTGTCCGGCCACGGCATGGGCGGCCGGGCCGCACTCCGCGCGGGCGGCCACGCGGCGGTCGACTCCGTCCTGGCGATGGCCCCCTGGCTGCCCGAGGACGGGGCGGACGAGCCGGAGCCGGTGAAGCATCTGCTCGGCCGCCAGGTGCTGCTCGTCCACGGCACCAACGACGCCCGCACCGACCCGGAGCTGTCCTTCCGGCTGGCCGAGCGGGCCAAGAAGACCAACCGCGACACCTGCCGCTTCGAGGTCCACTCGGACGGCCACGGCCTGCGCCAGCACCGGGCCGAAGTGATGGCCCTGGCCGCGGACTTCGTACGCGGTTCACTGTTCGGCCGCGCCTACGCCCGCCCGGTGGCCGACGCCCTGGCGGCACCGCCTCCGCTGGGGTTGCGCATGCCGCTGGCGGCAGGGTTCGGGAAGTCGCTGCGTGGGTGAGGGAGTGTCGCTGCCGCCCGGACAGGGGCAGTGGCCCCGCATCCGCGGGGATGGTCCCGGCCGAACGGTTCCCCAGCTGGGAGGCGCCAGCGTGGCCCCCGCGTCCGCCGGGACGGCGCCGTCAGTCCGGCAGCAGATGCCCGCGACGTGACAGCAGGAAGCGCTTGAAGGCGGCCACCGGTGGGGTGTCGGGGTGGCCGTCCAGCCAGGCGACGCCGATTTCGCGGGCTGCCCTCGGGGCCGTGACGGTGAGTTCGACGACGCCGGGGCGGGGCACGGCGGGCGGGGGTAGCAGGGCCACGCCCAGGCCGGCCGCGACCAGGCCGCGCAGGGTCTCCGCCTCCTCGCCCTCGAAGGCTACGCGGGGGGTGAAGCCCGCCTCGGTGCACAGGTCGTCGGTGATCCGTCGCAGGCCGTAGCCCGGTTCGAGGGTGACGAACTTTTCGTCGGCGGCCTCCGCGAGGCGGATGCGGCGGCGGGTGGCGAGGCGGTGGTCCTCGGGGACGACGAGGCGCAGGCGCTGTTCGTCCAGGCGGCGGGCGACGAGGTCGGGGGCGTCCGGGACGGGTGAGGTGAGGCAGAGGTCCAGGCCGCCGGCTCTCAGGCGTTCGATCATCGCCTCGCCGTAGTTCTGCACGAGCTGGAAGCGGACCCGGGGGTGGTCGGCGCGGAAGGCGCGGATGAGGGCGGGGACGGTTTCCGAGCCCATGGTGTGCAGGAAGCCGAAGGCGACCTTGCCGGTGGCCGGGTCGGCGTCGGCCCGTACCGAATCGGCGGCCTTCTCGACCTCGGCGAGGGCCCGCTCGGCGGAGCCGAGGAAGGTGCGGCCCGCCGGGGTGAGCGAGACGGTACGGCCCTTGCGGGCGAACAGGGCGACTCCCAGGTCCTGTTCGAGCCTGACCATCGCCCGCGACAGCGTCGACTGCGGGACGCCGAGCTCCTGCGCGGCGCGTGTGACGTGCTCGTGGCGGGCCACCGCCTCGAAGTGGGCCAGTCGCGGTGCGAGCACGGCGCGAATGTCTCCTTCGTAACTACTGGGTGACAGCCGGGGCTGTGAGCTGCGTTCATGCACCATGGGATTGATTATCGCCACTTCGTGCATTGGACGCATGAAACCGGAGAGCCTACTTTCGAAGCATGCCTCCTGCCAGTACCGGGGCGTCCACCCTCACCGTGGCCGCCTCGCCCCAGCCGTCCCCCGCCACCGTCGCCACCGCCGGCTCCGCCGCGCCGGACCGTCTCGAACCGGGCCGCCCCGGCTACCGCCGGATGAGCTTCGCGCTCTTCGCCGCAGGTGTCGCGACGTTCGCACTTCTCTACTCCACGCAGGCCCTGCTGCCCGCCGTCTCCGCCTCCCTCGGCGCCACGGCCGGACAGGCCAGCTGGACGGTCTCCGCGGCGACGGGCGCACTGGCGCTGTGCGTGCTGCCGATGAGCGCGCTCTCCGAGCGGTTCGGACGGCGGCAGATGATGACCGCCTCGCTGACGGTCGCGGTACTGGTCGGGCTGCTCGTCCCCTTCGCCCCCTCGCTGGGCTGGCTGATCGCACTGCGCGCCGTCCAGGGCGCGGCACTGGCCGGGCTGCCCGCCTCCGCGATGGCGTATCTGGCCGAGGAGGTGCGGCCGAAGGCACTCGTCGCCGCGATCGGGCTGTTCGTGGCCGGCAACAGCATCGGCGGTATGAGCGGCCGTATCCTCACCGGCTGGATCGCCCAGCTGTGGGGCTGGCGCGCGGCGCTCGGCGCGGTCGGGCTGCTGGCCGTGGCCTGCGCGGTCGTCTTCCACTTCATGATCCCCAGGGCGCGGAACTTCACCCCGGGAACGCTGAACCCGAAGGCCCTCGCGAAGACGGTGGGCGAGCATCTCGCCGATCCGCTGCTGCGCCGGCTGTACGCGATCGGCGCGCTGTTCATGACGGTGTTCGGCGCGGTCTACACGGTGATCGGCTACCGCCTGGTGGAGGCGCCGTTCAACCTCCCGCAGGGTGTCGTCGGCTCGATCTTCCTGGTCTACCTCGTCGGTACGGTCTCCTCCGCCGCGGCCGGCCAGCTGGTCGCCCGGCTCGGCCGCCGGGGCGCGCTGTACCTGGCCGTCTCCACCACGGCCGCCGGTCTGCTGCTCTCCCTCGCCGACCAGCTGGCGGCCGTGCTCCTCGGCCTGGTCCTGATCACGGCGGGCTTCTTCGCCGGGCACGCGGTCGCCTCCTCGTCCGTGAGCCGTACCGCGACGAAGGGCCGCGCCCAGGCGTCGGCGCTCTACCAGTCCGCGTACTACCTGGGCTCCAGCGCGGGCGGCACGCTCGGCGCGGTCGCCTTCCACGCCGGGGGCTGGGCCGGGACCGTGTCGCTGGGGCTGCTCGCGGTGCTCGGCGTCGTCTCGATCACGCTGTACGGGACGCGGGCCGCCCGCGCCGAGCGGCGCCGGCTGGTTCCGCCGGCGTCCGTGCAGAACTGAGACATACGGCGCACAACCTTCCACTCCCCGACGCGCGTCTAGCAGGCGGAATCACCTCACGGCGCGCGAAGGGGAGTTGGCGTACATGAGAGTCGCGGGGAACATACGGGGAGTACGGCTGCGGCGCGGGCTCGCGCTGTCGGTCGCGGGCCTGACCGCGGTACCGGCCCTGGTGCTGGCCACCGGCGGGCAGGCGCAGGCGGCGTCCTGCACCACGTCCACCGGGCCGTATCAGAAGCAGGTCGAGAAGTATCTGAACCGGCCGGTCGACGGCAAGCAGTCGGCCGCCGACTGCAAGGCGATCAGGTCGTTCCAGAGCACGTACGGGGTCACCCCCACCATTGGGTACGCGGGTCCGGTCACCTGGCGCACGATGAAGATGATCACGGCCCAGAAGGCGGCCGGCAAGAACCCGAACAAGGACAAGAAGTGCCCCACCAACAAGGGGCGCATCGCGTGCGTGGACCTGACCCGGCAGCTGAGCTGGATCCAGGACGGCAGCAAGCTGAAGTTCGGACCCGTGCCGGTACGGACCGGGCGGGACAAGTACGAGACCCGCACCGGGTCGAAGAAGATCTACTGGCGGCACATCAACCACGTCTCGTCGATCTACCACGTGTCGATGCCGTACTCGCAGTTCTTCGACGGGGGCCAGGCGTTCCACGCGGTGGGCGTGAAGATGTGGAACCCGCCGGGGTCGCACGGCTGCGTCAACATGCGTACCGCCGACGCCAAGTCGTACTGGAGTCTGCTGAGGAACGGCGACGACGTCCACGTGTACGGACGCAAGCCCGGAACGTGACCGGAATCCGGGCGGTTTCGGTACTTCACGCCCCCGTTGTCAGTGGCCTGCGGTAGCTTCCGGAGTGCCGAAGTGGGCGGCGTCACAGCGCAACAGGGGTGGAGCGATGAGTGATCTGACAGCGCCGACGGACATCGGCAGCCGTCTGGAGGGACACCGGGTCGAGCTGACCGGTTACTGCTACCGGATGCTCGGCTCGGCCTTCGAGGCGGAGGACGCGGTGCAGGACACGCTGGTGCGTGCCTGGCGCAACTTCGACAAGTTCGAGGGGCGTTCCTCGCTGCGCTCCTGGCTGTACCGCATCGCCACCAACGTCTGCCTGGACATGCTGAACGCCGGGAACAAGCGGGCCCGTCCGGTCGATCTGACGGGCCCGACGCCGCTCGCCCAGGCGGCGCTGAACCCCCTGCCGGAGAACACCTGGCTGGAGCCGATGCCGGACGGGCGCATCCTGCCGACGGTGGCCGACCCGGCGGAGGCCGCCGTGGCGCGGGAGTCGGTGCGCCTCGCGTTCGTCGCCGCGCTCCAGCATCTGCCGCCCAAGCAGCGCGCCGTGCTGATCCTGCGCGAGGTGCTGGCCTGGAAGGCGAGCGAGGTCGCCGAGCTGCTCGGCACCTCGGTCGCCTCGGTCAACAGCGCCCTCCAGCGGGCGCGGGCCACCCTCGCCGAACACGAGGGCGAGGCCGCCGACGCCGCGAATCCGCTCGACGAGGAGCAGCGCAAGCTCCTTGAGCGGTACGTGGCGGCCTTCGAGGGCTACGACATGGCGGCGCTGACCGCGCTGCTCCATGAGGACGCCGTGATGACCATGCCGCCGTTCGACCTCTGGCTCCAGGGGCACGACGACATCACCGGCTTCATGCTCTCCATCGGCGCAAGCTGTGCGGGCTCCCGCCTGGTGGCGACGTCGGCGAACGGCACCCCGGCGTTCGCGCACTACAAGCCGAATCCGGACGGGCCCGGGTTCGTGCCGTGGGCGGTGCAGGTCATCGACGTCTCGGACGGGGCCATCACCGGGATGCACTGCTTCCTGGACACCCCGCGCTGGTTCCCGCTCTTCGGGCTGCCGGACCATCTCGACGCCGACGCGGGGTGAGACGCGGTTTACGGTACGGGCTGGTGACCGGCTGGGTGGTGCTGGCGGCCGGTGGCTGGGGGCTGACCCAGTGGATGGGCGAGCCGTCCGCCACCGGCGGCCCCGCTCCTCTCCGCGCCAGCGACGCCGGCCGGCGGCGGGACGGCCCGCGCAGGTGATCTGCGTACGGGCCGAGGTGGTGGCCGGTCAGCCCCCGCCCTCCGCGGTCCCGGCCCCCGTCCCCGTTCCGCACCCCACGTCCACCACGTCGGCCAGCCCGACCAGGTCGAGCAGGCTCTGCAGTTCGGGCGGCACATTGCGCAGCCGCAGTCTCCTGCCGCCCGCCCGGCGCGCGACGAGCCCCAGTCGCGCTATCGCCTCGACCAGGGCCAGATCCACGTGCACGACCCCGCCCACGTCGCAGTCCACCCCCGCGTCCGGGTCGCGGACGGCGCCGTCGGGGTCGCCAGGGTCGTACAGCAGCGTCTCCAGCTCGGCGCAGAGTCCCGGCACCGCGGCCCTGGTGACGCGGCCGGTGCCGACGAGAAGGTTCGGGGTCATGGGTTCCACATCTGGGAGACCGGTCCGGCGGCCGAAACTCATCGCTGCCCGGCCCCCGTCCTTTCCGGGGCCACCCGGCCCGGTGAACGCCCCGTACCCGCTCGGGATCGATGAGCTTCGGTCAACTCCGGTTACCTGTGCGGTTTCTGTGAACCTCCCCCACCAATTCCCCCTCTAGGTACGTGAACCGGCCGGCACCGGCGTCCCATCGGTGCCGACTGACCAGTGGCCCCTCGGGGGCCGCCTGATTCTCCAGGGGGAGAGTTGCGCAGACACGTGAGAAACGCGTGTGTTTCGACCGTCGCCACGGCCGCCGCCGTGGCACTCGCGGCCGGGATGACCACCCCGGCCATGGCACAGCCCGACGTCGCCCGCTCCGGCACCGCCCGCCCGGCCGGCGCCGGGTCCGCCACCGGGCACGAGCTGACGCTCATCACCGGCGACCGCGTCACCGTGGACGCCAAGGGCAAGGTCGTGTCCTTCCGGGCCGCCCAGGGGCGCGAGCACATACCCGTGCAACGGCAGATACACGACGGGCACACCCTGCTCGTCCCGGCCGACGCACACCAGCTGCTCGCCTCCGGCAAGCTGGACCGCCGGCTGTTCGACATCACCGAGCTGAACCGTGCGGAGAACCGCAGGGCCCAGAAGTCGGGCCTGAAGCTGATCGTCTCCTACCGGGGCGCCCAGGCCGCGACCGCGAAGGCCGAGGTCCAAGGCGCGGGCTCCACCCGGGTCGGCCGGACCCTGAACTCGATCAACGCCCAGTCGGTGACCACGCCGCAGCGTGACGCCCAGGACATCTGGCAGGCGCTCACCGCCAAGGCGGCGCACGGTGCGCAGCGCACCACGGCCGCCGGTATCGACCGGGTCTGGCTGGACGGGGTGCGCCGGGCCAGCCTCGACAAGAGCGTGCCGCAGATCGGCACCCCTGCCGCCTGGAAGGCCGGTTACACCGGAAAGGGCGTCAAGATCGCCGTCCTGGACACCGGTGTGGACGCCACCCACCCCGATCTCCAGGGCCGGATCCTCGGCTCGAAGAACTTCACCGCCTCGCCCGACGTCAAGGACCGGGTCGGCCACGGCACCCATGTCTCCTCGATCGCGGCCGGTTCGGGCGCCAAGTCGGGCGGCAAGTTCAAGGGCGTGGCCCCGGACGCCAAGCTGCTGGAAGGCAAGGTGCTCGACGACGACGGCTTCGGCGACGACTCCGGCATCCTGGCCGGCATGGAGTGGGCGGTCGCACAGGGCGCCGACATCATCAACCTGAGCCTCAGCGGCAGCGACACCCCCGAGGTCGACCCGCTGGAAGCGGCGGTCAACAAGCTGTCGGCCGACAAGGGCGTCCTGTTCGCCATCGCGGCGGGCAACGAGGGCGACGCGGCCGGAACGGTCGACTCCCCGGGCAGCGCGGACGCCGCGCTGACCGTCGGCGCGGTCGACGACAAGGACCAGCTGGCCGACTTCTCCAGCCGTGGCCCGCGCATCGGCGACGGGGCGATCAAGCCCGATGTCACCGCCCCCGGCGTGGACATCACGGCGGCGGCCGCACCCGGCTCCGCCATCGACCAGGAGGTCGGGCAGAACCCGCCCGGCTATCTGACGATCTCCGGTACGTCGATGGCGACCCCGCACGTCGCGGGCGCCGCGGCGCTCCTCAAGCAGCAGCACCCGGAGTGGAAGTACGCCGAGCTCAAGGGCGCGCTGACGGCCTCGACCAAGCCGGGCGCGTACACGCCGTTCGAGCAGGGCTCGGGCCGGATCGCGGTCGACCGGGCGATCACCCAGACCGTCGTCGCCGACCCGGTCTCGGTGAGCTTCGGGGTGCAGCAGTGGCCGCACACCGATGACACCCCGGTCACCAAGAAGGTGACGTACCGCAACCTCGGCAAGACCGACGTCACCCTGGACCTCGCGGTCACGGCCACCGGCCCGAAGGGCAAGCCCGCCCCGGCCGGCTTCTTCGGCCTCGGCTCCGACAAGGTGACCGTCCCCGCGGGCGGCACCACGGATGTGCCGCTGACCGTGAACACCAAGCTCGGCGGCACGACGGACGGCACCTACTCCGCGTACGTCGTCGCGACGGGCCGCGGCCAGAGCGTCCGCACCGCGGCCGCGGTCGAGCGGGAGATCGAGTCGTACGACCTCACGGTCAAGACGATCGGACGCGACGGCAAGCCCGCCCAGTTCGCCGATACCGACCTCTTCGGTCTCACCGGAAAGGCGCTCGGCCAGTGGCTCGCCCCGACGAGCACCGACGGTACGGCCAAGGTCCGGGTCCCCGCCGGCGGATACGTACTGAACACGGGCGTCACCGTCGACCCCGAGGACTACTCCAGGGGCACCGACTGGCTGGCCCAGCCGAAGCTGGACGTCACCAAGAACCTCACCGTGACGCTCGACGCGCGCAAGGCGAAGCCGGTTAACATCACCGTGCCCGCCACCGGGACGAAGTCCCTGCTGGCCGCGCCCGACCTCCAGCTCACCGCCGATGAAGGCGGCTACTCCTACGGCTGGGTCCTCGACACGTACAAGAACTTCCGCACCGCTCACTTCGGCCCGAAGGTGACCGACGGTTCGCTCTCCCAGCACTGGATCGGCAGCTGGTCCAAGGGAGCCTCGACCCGGTACGACATCGTGGCCGGCGGTCCGGTGACCCAGGCGGCCACCGGTTTCGAGCGGAAGTACACCGCCGGCCAGCTGGCCAAGGTGGGGATCTCGCTCGGCTCGCCCGCCAAGGGCAAGACCGGTGAATTCGCGGCCTCGGGCATGCTGCCCGACTCGGACGGCGGCTGGTCGGCCTGGTCCCTCCACAAGATCCCCGGCAAGGTCACCTCCTACGTCTCCACCGCCGACAAGGTGAAGTGGAGCTTCGACTTCGAGCAGGACGGCGGACTCGACGCGGACGGCTACCCGGTGACCGACGCGTCGTACTCCCTCGGCGCCCCGCAGTCCTTCAAGGCGGGGAAGTCGTACACGAAGAAGGTCAACACCGCGGTGTTCGGCCCCGCGGTCAACTCCGAGTACGGCATCCTCCGCGACGGCAACGACATCGTCGGCATGCTGCCGCTGGTGGCCGACGGAGCTGGCAACATCGGTGGTTCCGCCTACAGTTCGGCCAAGACGGTCCTGTACCGCAACGGCAAGAAGCTCGCCCAGAACGAGGACCCGCTGCTGGGCGACACCCCCATCGCCGTTCCGTCCGCCGCCGCCGACTACCGGCTGACGACCTCGGCCCGGCGCAGCACCAAGCTGTCCCCGGTCTCCACCCGGATCGACGCGAGCTGGACCTTCCGCTCCCAGCGGACCTCGGGCCCGGCCATGCTGCCGGTCTCCACGGTGCGGTTCACGCCCAACGTCACCGCGGACAGCAGGGTCACGGCCGGCCGGACCACTTCCGTGCCCGTGACGGTGCAGGGTGCCGCCGCCGGGAAGAACCTCAAGTCGCTGACGGTGTACGTCAGTTACGACGCCGGCAAGACCTGGAAGAAGTCCACGGTCAAGGCGGGCAAGATCTCCGTGAAGAACCCGGCGAAGGGGAAGTCCATCTCCTACCGGGCGAACGTCACGGACAAGAAGGGCAACAAGTCGTCGGTGTCGATCTACAACGCGTACTTCGGCAAGTGACCGGCCATCGGTGAGCCACTGAGCCCACCGACCGTATGACAGCGGCCCACCGGGACGGATTCCCCCCGTCCCGGCGGGCCGCTCGCGTCTGCGCACCGCACCGCGACGCCGCTCAGCTGACCGGGAACATCCCCGTGTCCAGGTCCAGCCCGAACGGCTCGGGCAGCGTCAGCTTCCCCCCGTACTCGACCGTGTCCAGCACCCGGTAGGTGCCGCTGTCGGGCTCCCCGTACAGCGTGGCGGTGGGGCGGCCCGAGTGCCACGGGTCGAGCAGCAGGAACAGCTCGACACCTGCCTTCGCGTATCCGTGCACCTTGCCGATGCGGTCGTGGTTGGCGTTGGCCTGCGAGGTGATCTCCACGACGAGCCGGGCCTCTTCGGCCGGGATACGGTTGCCCGGCCCGATCACCGCTGCGTCCGGCACGACGACCAGATCGGGGATGTAGAGCCCGGCCCGCCCCGGCACCGAGACGCCGAGGGTCTGGAAGATCTCCCAGTCCTCCGGAAGCACGGAGTAAAGCCTGCGCTGCAGCCGCGCGGCGGTGAGATTGTGGTCCTTGGACGGCGGTGGCGACACGGTGACGATCCCCTCGATGATCTCCACCTTGCAGCCCTCGGGTGCGTCCGTCTCCTCCCAGATCCGGACGAGGTCGTCCCACTCCTGGCCGTGGCCGGGGGCGGGATCGACGGTGAGTGCGCTCATGGCGGTCTCCTCTTATCGGTGCGTCACCGAGTCCAGCATGCCGAACGGGACCGGCGGTGGTCCACCGATCCCGTTCACCCGAATGGGAAAGCCGCAGGTCAGGCGATACGTTCCCGCACCACCGGGGTGGCGGTGAAGGCCGTGCCGGCCGGGGCGATGTCGTACGCGTCGGGCAGGGCCTTCAGCGCGTAGTCGAACTTCTCGGGGGTGTCGGTGTGCAGCGTCAGTAGCGGCTGTCCGGCCGTCACCGTGTCGCCCGGCTTGGCGTGCAGTTCGACGCCCGCGCCCGCCTGGACCGGGTCCTCCTTGCGGGCCCGGCCCGCGCCGAGGCGCCAGGCGGCGACGCCGATGTCGTACGCGTCCAGGCGGGTCAGTACGCCGGTGGACGGGGCCGTGAGCACGTGCTGCTCGCGGGCGACCGGGAGCGTGGCGTCGGGGTCGCCGCCCTGGGCGGAGATCATGCGGCGCCAGACGTCCATCGCGGAGCCGTCGGCGAGGGCCTTCTCCGGGTCGGCGTCCTTGAGCCCGGCCGCGTCCAGCATTTCGCGGGCCAGGGCGAGGGTGAGGTCGACGACGTCCTTCGGGCCGCCGCCGGCCAGCACCTCGACCGATTCGCGCACCTCCAGGGCGTTGCCCGCCGTCAGGCCGAGCGGGGTGGCCATGTCGGTGAGCAGGGCGACCGTGCGCACTCCGCTGTCGGTGCCCAGCGCGACCATGGTGGAGGCCAGTTCGCGGGCGTCCTCGATGGTCTTCATGAAGGCGCCGGAGCCGACCTTGACGTCCAGGACGAGCGCGCCGGTGCCCTCGGCGATCTTCTTGGACATGATGGAGCTGGCGATGAGCGGGATGGCCTCGACGGTGCCGGTGACATCGCGGAGCGCGTAGAGCTTCTTGTCGGCGGGGGCGAGCCCGTCACCGGCGGCGCAGATCACCGCGCCGGTGGTGTCCAGGACGTTCAGCATCTCCTCGTTGGAGAGGTGGGCGTGCCAGCCGGGGATGGACTCCAGCTTGTCCAGGGTGCCGCCGGTGTGGCCGAGGCCGCGGCCGCTGAGCTGCGGCACGGCGGCGCCGCAGGCGGCGACCAGCGGGGCGAGCGGCAGGGTGATCTTGTCGCCGACGCCGCCGGTGGAGTGCTTGTCGGTGGTGGGCCGGGAGAGCGACGCGAAGTCCATCCGCTCGCCGGAGGCGATCATCGCGGCGGTCCAGCGGGCGATCTCGGTGCGGTTCATGCCGTTCAGCAGGATCGCCATGGCCAGCGCGGACATCTGCTCGTCGGCGACCTCACCGCGGGTGTACGCGTCGATGACCCAGTCGATCTGCTCGGGGGTCAGCTCGCCTCGGTCCCGCTTGGTGCGGATGACGGAGATGGCGTCCATGTCCTGGGAGTCCTTCCGGCCGGTACGTACGGTACGCAAGAGTCCCGAATGACTCTACGCGCATAGAGGGTGGAGATGGGGGTGGCCCTCCCGACGGGCGGGAGGGCCACCAGAGTTCTACTTCAGATGGTCCGGGCCGAACGCCTGCGGCAGCATCTCGTCGAGCGTGCGCAGCCCGTCCGGCGTCTCCAGAACCAGCTCGGGGCCGCCGAACTCGTACAGCAGCTGCCTGCACCTGCCGCACGGCACCAGGATCTCGCCCGCCCCGTCCACGCAGGTGAAGTGGGTGAGCCTGCCGCCCCCGGTGGCGTGCAGCTGGGAGACCAGGCCGCACTCGGCGCACAGCCCGATGCCGTACGAGGCGTTCTCGACGTTGCAGCCGGACACCGTACGGCCGTCGTCGACGCGCGCCGCGGCACCGACCGGGTAGTGCGAGTAGGGGACGTACGCACGGGTCATCACGGACCGTGCGGCGCTCCGCAGCGCCGCCCAGTCGACCTCCGCGGCGGCCGTCACTTGCCCTGGCCCTTCCGGTAGCGCATGCCGTCCGCCTTCGGCATCCGCAGCCGCTGGGCGGAGAGCGAGAGGACGAGCAGCGTGACGATGTACGGGGTGGCGCTCACGAACTCGGTGGGCACCGTGTCCGTGCCGAGGTACCAGACCAGCACCGCGGCGGCGATGACCGCGCTGACCACGCCCTGGACGAAGCTCTTGCGGTAGAGCTTCCAGGCCGCGAGCACGGCCAGTACGACCACGAGCAGCAGGAGCAGCGCGTGGACGGACTCGCCGCCGTTGCGCAGCTGGAGCGCGTCGGCGAAGCCGAAGAGGCCGGCGCCCATGGCGAGACCGCCGGGCCGCCAGTTGCCGAAGATCATCGCGGCGAGACCGATGTAGCCGCGGCCGCCGGTCTGGCCCTCGTTGTAGATGTGCGAGGTGACCAGCGAGAGGAAGGCGCCGCCGAGGCCGGCCATGCCGCCGGAGACGATCACCGCGATGTACTTGTACGTGTAGACGTTCACGCCGAGCGACTCGGCGGCGACGGGGTTCTCGCCGCAGGAGCGCAGCCGCAGCCCGAACGAGGTCTTCCACAGCACGAAGAACGTGAGGACGAACAGGACGATGGCCAGGATCGTCAGCAGCGACACATTGGTGACCAGGCCGCCGAGCACACCGGCCAGGTCGGAGACGAAGAACCAGTGGTGCTTCTCGATGGAGTGCAGCCAGTCGGAGAGGCCCGGGATCGTCACCGAGGTGATGTCGTCGGCCGGCGGGGACTGCTTCGGGCTGCCGCCCTTGGCCGCCGCCTCGCCCGAGTTGAACCAGAGCTTGGCGAAGTAGGTGGTGAAGCCGAGCGCCAGGATGTTGATGGCGATACCGGAGATGATGTGGTCGACGCCGAAGGTGACGGTCGCGACCGCGTGCAGCAGCCCGCCGAGCATGCCGCCGACGACCCCGGCCAGCACGCCGAGCCACGGGTTGGTCTGCCAGCCGGCCCAGGCGCCGAAGAAGGTGCCCAGGATCATCATGCCTTCGAGGCCGATGTTGACCACACCGGCCCGCTCGGCCCAGAGGCCACCGAGACCGGCGAGTCCGATCGGCACGGCCATCGCGAGCGCCGCGCTGATCTGTCCCGCCGATGTGACGTCCTCCGCGCCGGTGATGGCGCGCACGGCGGACAGCGCGAGCAGCACGCCCGCGATGATCAGCAGGACGACGGGGAAGGAGAGGCGGGTGCGGCCGCCCTTGCCGCCGGCGACCTTGGGGGCCGCGGGGGGCGGGGTGGAAGTCGCCGTGACGGTCACGCCGACACCTCCTGCTGGTCGGAGTTACGGGCGGCCTGTGCGGCGAGTTCCGCGCCGACCTTGCTCTGCTGGCGCTTGATTCCGTAGCGGCGGACGACTTCGTAGGCGATGACGACGCACAGGACGATGACGCCCTGGATCACGCCGACGATCTCCTTGTCGTAGCCCTCGAATTCGAGCTTGCCGGTGCCGCGCTCCAGGAAGCCCCAGAGCAGCGCGCCGAGCGCGATGCCGACGGGGTGGTTGCGGCCGAGGAGGGCGATGGCGATGCCGGTGAAGCCGATGCCGACCGGGAAGTCGCCGCTGTACTCGTAGCTGTCGTTGAGGAGGGTCGGCATACCGATCAGACCGGCGACGGCGCCGGAGATCAGCATCGAGGTGATGACCATCTTCTTGACGTCGACACCGCTGGCCTCGGCGGCGGAGCCGGACTGGCCGACGGTGCGCAGGTCGAAGCCGAAGCGGGTGCGCGAGAGCGTGAACCAGTAGGCGACGCCCGCGACGACCGCGACCACGATGAAGCCCCAGACGGGCGACGGGGTGGTCGGGAACTCGAAGAAGTGCGAGGACTCCGGGAGCGGCTTGGTGGAGATCTTCGTGCCGGCCTCGTCCAGGTGGCCGAGGCGGCCCTGCTGGAGGAGGTAGCCGATGACCGCGGTCGCGATGGCGTTCAGCATGATCGTCGAGACGACCTCGCTGACGCCCCGGGTGACCTTGAGGACACCGGCGATACCGGCCCACATCGCGCCGACGATCATCGCGGTGAGGATGATCAGCGGGATCTGCAGGGCGCCGGGCAGCGTCAGCGCGCCGCCGACCGCGGCGGCGAAGAAGGCGGCGAGGCGGTACTGGCCGTCGACGCCGATGTTGAAGAGGTTCATCCGGAAGCCGATGGCCACCGCGAGACCCGCGAGGTAGTACGTCGTCGCCTTGTTGAGGATGTAGACCTGGCTGTCCGACTTCATCCCGTAGTCGAACATGATGCCGAAGGCGCTGAACGGCTCCTTGCCGGTGGCGGCCAGCACGAGTGCGGTCACCAGGAAGGCGACCACGATCGCGAGTACGGGGGCCGCGATCCCCAGGAGCAGCCGCTCCTTGTCGATCTTCTTCATCGGTCCTCTCCCCCGTCCCGGGGGTCGGTGTCGGTGCTTCCGGCGCTCTCGGCGCTCTCGGCGGGCGAGTCGTCCGGTGCCGGTGACTCGTCCGGTGCTTCCAGGTGGCCGGTGGCCGCGCCTGTCATCGCCGAGCCGAGCTCCTCCGGGGTGATGGTCGCCGGGTCGGCGTCCGCGACCAGCCGGCCGCGGTACATGACACGCAGGGTGTCGGAGAGCCCGATCAGCTCGTCCAGGTCGGCGGAGATCAACAGCACCGCGAGGCCTTCGCGGCGCGCCTCGCGGATCTGGTCCCAGATCTGCGCCTGCGCGCCGACGTCCACGCCCCGGGTCGGGTGCGCGGCGATCAGGAGCTTGGGGTCGTGGCTCATCTCGCGGCCGACGATCAGCTTCTGCTGGTTGCCGCCGGAGAGCGAGGCGGCGGTCACGTCGATGCCGGGGGTGCGGACGTCGTACTCGCGCACGATCCGCTCGGTGTCGGCGCGGGCGCCCTTGAGGTCGAGGAACGCGCCCTTGCTGTTGGGGCGTTCGGTGACGTGGCCGAGGATGCGGTTCTCCCAGAGCGGGGCCTCCAGCAGCAGTCCGTGCCGGTGGCGGTCCTCGGGGATGACGCCCATGCCGCCCTCGCGGCGCTTGCGGGTCGGCGTGCGGGAGATGTCGTCGCCGTCGAGGGTGACCACTCCGGCGTCGAGGTGGCGCATGCCCATGATGGCGTCGACCAGTTCGGACTGGCCGTTGCCCTCGACGCCCGCGATCCCGAGGACCTCGCCCTTGTGGATGGTGAAGCCGATGCCGTCGAGGACCGAACGCACCACGCCGTCCGGGTCGGTGGCGCTCAGCCGCAGCCCGTCGACGGTCAGCATCGGCACGTCGGTGACGGTCGACTCGCGGGTCTCGGGCGACGGGAGTTCACTGCCGACCATCAGCTCGGCGAGCTGCTTGGTCGTGGTGCTCCTCGGGTCGGCGGTGCCCACCGTCGTACCGCGCCGGATCACGGTGATCTCGTCGGCGACCGACAGGACCTCGCCCAGCTTGTGCGAGATGAAGATGACGGTCAGGCCCTCGGCCTTGAGCTCGCGCAGGTTGTCGAAGAGCGCGTCGACCTCCTGCGGTACGAGGACGGCGGTGGGCTCGTCGAGGATCAGGGTGCGGGCGCCGCGGTAGAGGACCTTGAGGATCTCCACGCGCTGCCGGTCGGCGACCCCGAGGTCCTCGACCATGGCGTCCGGGCGGACCCCGAGACCGTAGGAGTCCGAGATCTCCTTGATCCTTGCGCGGGCCCGGTCGCCGATCCCGTGCAGCTTCTCGGAGCCGAGGACGACGTTCTCCAGGACGGTGAGGTAGTCGGCGAGCATGAAGTGCTGGTGCACCATGCCGATGCCGCGCGCGATGGCATCACCGGGGTTGTGGAACGAGACCTGCTCGCCGTCCACCGCGATGGTGCCCTCGTCCGGCTTCTGCATGCCGTACAGGATCTTCATCAGAGTGGACTTGCCGGCGCCGTTCTCGCCGACGAGGGCGTGGACGGTGCCACGGCGCACGGTGATGTCGATGTCGTGGTTGGCCACGACCCCGGGGAACCGCTTGGTGATGCCGCGGAGCTCCACGGCGTGGGGACTGCTGGACGCGTTGATGACGCACTCTCCTTGGCAGGAGCGGAGGGCGGAGGCGATGGGAGCGTGAAAGGTATCGCGCCCGGCGGACGCTACGCGCGTAGCGCCACCGAATCGTTGGCCACCTGATGACAGGTCGCGGACCGTGTGCGCACGACTACGGCGCACATGGGGAAGCGGTACGCGCATCGGGGCCCGTTCGGGGCCGAGGGCCCGTCCCGCGGGCGCAGAGGAGGGGAAACCCCACCCCCCCAACACGACCCCCACAACCAAAAAGGGGAACCCCAAGACCCCCCCCCCCTCC